>NZ_JBLNKT010000015.1:0-79668 GCF_048158525.1 Flavobacterium algoris | reverse complement strand
CTAAGGTACTACCTTCTGCCAATGTTAATGTAGCTGTGGTTGCAGGAGCAGTTAATATCAATTTATTAACCGTTGTTGCTGTTGCAGCCCCTAAAACTGGTGTAACCAAAGTTGGTGCTGTATCCATAACAAATGTAGATCCTGTTCCGCTTTGGGAAGCTACCGATGTGGCATTACCTGAACTTGTTATCGGTCCTGTTAAATTCGCATTAGTCGCTTTATTTCCATCTAATTTTTGAATGGCCTGTAGAATGTTATCTGTTGATGCTATAACACCAGCTCCGCTGGTATAACCTGTTAATAATTTTCCGATTACTGTTGCATTGGGAACTGTTGCTACATTACCTAAAGAGGTAACTTCGCCTGTTAAATTCGCATTGGTGGTAACACTACCAGCCGTTAAACCCGAAGCAGTTCCTGTTAAGTTAGTACCTACTCCCGATGCTGGTGTACCTAAAGCTGGTGCAACAAAGGTTTTATCTGTCAAGGTTTCGATTCCGGCTAAAGTAGCAAGGGTTCCTGTGGTAGGCAAAGTAACGTTTGTTGCGGCTGTCGCTGTTAATGTTTGTGAAAAAGAACCCGAGGTAACTAGAGAACTTCCATCAGCCAACGTTAATGTTGCACCGGTTCCAGGAGCAGTTAATGTCAATTTATTAACTGTTGTCGCCGTTGCAACCCCTAAAACTGGCGTTACCAAGGTTGGTGCTGTATTCATAACAAATGTAGATCCTGTTCCGCTTTGGGAAGCTACCGATGTGGCATTGCCTGAACTTGTTATCGGTCCTGTTAAATTCGCATTAGTCGTAGCCGTTATTGCAGTTAATCCTGAACCATCCCCTGCAAATTTTGTCGCACTTAAAACTCCCGTACTTGGGACAAATGATAATTTTCCATCTGCTACATTCTGTGGTAAATTGCCTGTAGTTCCTGTTACAAAAGTGGGATAAACTGTTGTAGTAATTCCGTTATTATTCGTTATAGCTGTATTTAAAGTATTCGCTATAGAAGCGGTTGCACTTAAATCAGCACTCGTTATTGTTCCATCTTTTATCTTCTCCGTAGTTACTGCGCTATCAGCTATTGATTGCCATGAAGGAGTATTAACCGTACCTATATTAACCTCAAAAGCGTTAGAATCTGTATTAAAAATACAGAGACCAACAGCTGGTGTTATAATAGCATTACGTTGAATATTCGTCAATCTGGGAGGCAAAAAACCTTTGTTTAGAGAACTTACGTCCAATACCGCAGACCCATCAGCACTAGTTGTACCTATGCTTACCGATTTATCTGTAGCTGTATTATAAATAGAATTTCCATCAGCTGAAAAAAGCCATTTACTATTTTCTATTTTTTTTATAGTTCCTTTATTGTCTATGACATTAATAATTTGTGCATAGCCATCAGGCCCCAATAGGAATAAATAAAATAAAATAAAAAATATTTTTAAAGTGTGTTTCATATAAATAATTAATAAGGTAAATAAAAAGTGTGCTAAATAATAAGGGACAGTACTTCAAAATAACAACATTAATAGTTTTACTAAATAGTTGTTTAAATCTCTTAAAATATAATTTATAACCCGTTGGGTGTAATTATCACAACCGTCAGTTCTAATGTTTTTAAGTAGTAAAACGGACCAAAAAATGTATCGAAAACCGTTTTAATAATTATACCCAATGGGTTAATTTATATTATTTTAAAAAAAAAATTAATGCATTTGACGCTCTTTTATCTTTGTTTTCTAGTACCTATCAAACAAGCGAGCATCAAATACAATAAATTTTTATTATTCAAAAAAAATTAAGACTTCTAACCCATCAAGAAAATACTTATTTAACCCATTGTATTTCTAGTACATCATTTAAAAATAATGGTAAATCAGTAGTAGGCGTAATTGTTATAGCTCCACCTGATAAAGTCCAATCACTTTGACGTAATTTAATACCATTTCTAAATAGTGAAATTCTATTTTTTTCTGTTGTCAATCCAGTAAGGGCTGCCGCTGCAATTACATAAGCAGCTGACTGATCAGCAGCTAATACCTTTTCTGCAACACCACCCTGAATTAAACTTGAAGCAAGTAATCTTTCCACTTTACCTGTTACAGAATTATTTACTAATAAAGTGTAACCATTAGAAGTTCCATCAGATGCACTTGAACCTGTAATAGCCAATCCTGCCAATCCAAATTCTTTTCCATTTGTATCAATATAAGTTTTATCCGTTAGGATTCCACCCAATTGCCAAGTGGTGGTAGTTACATCATCAGTCGCATTAACAATTTGAGTAATACCATTGTTCGACTGAAAGTATTTGATAGTACCTTTGTTATCTATAACTTTTACTGCCATTGTACCTTGTGATACATCACTAGTTGATTGAGCGGTTACTTGATTTGACATCAAAACTAGAATAGCTACTATTCCAGCTGCTTTTAAAAAATAATTTTGTTTCATTGTTTTAATTGTTTTAATTGTTTTAATTGTTTACTGAAGATTTAAGGATTATTTTTAATAGAATTGCACTATTTTTATTTCATCGTTGGCATAACAAATTACTCCAGCCTCTAATCGTATCGTATTTGGGTCAACAATAATTATACTGATTCTAATGCCATTCCTATATACATTGACATTTTTACCACTAGCTATAGGTATCACCGTTTTAAACTGAACCTGACCGTCTGTTGCTATATAATCAATTACATTTTCTTTTAGGGTAGTAGCTATTAGTCCATCTACATACGTTTTTACCGATTTCACACTAGGATATTTTTGATTTGAATCAGCATCAAGCCCAATATCAACACTCTTATTTAATATATCTTCCGCCCCTAAATTAATAAGCGCATCATCTACGTTATTGGCTCCTGTACCCCCATTATCCAATGCTACTATACCCGAAACATTATTAGCAGTAATCGCATTAAAGGCAAAAGGAGAAGAAGAAAAAGGCTGATTACTTATCTCTATAAATGAACTACAAGTTCCTTTTTCATCCAATTCAACTTTTAAAGTCTTATCATTAACATTCCATTTAATATCTTTAAAAGAAACTACATATCCGGCAGATTGAGTTCCTGTACCAATAGATGTATTTACGATACCAAATTCATCCGTCTTAGTACTAATTGTTTCTTGATATTCAAGAGAATTAGCACCGTCAAAAAACGTAAAACGCAAACAAATAGCAGTATTTATCATCGGTGAAGTCGAAGCAGCCACACCTGGCAGCGTTTTACCTTCTGGCTTATAAAGAACTGCCTGATAGGCAATTCCATTTGTTTGAGCGTAAAAAACTGTTGTAAAAAGCAATACTAGTAATAAGAGTAAATTATTTTTCATAAATTATTTTTTTCTTTTTTATCTATTTTTTTAAATTTTGTTAAATGAATACCAAACATGATTTGATTGGTTTCAAAAGAAAATTTTTGGGGACTTTTAAGAGAACTAATACTATTTGAATAATTATAGCCAATACTCAAATGGCAATATTCTGAAGCTTTCAAATTGGCCTGCAAGCCAAGAAGAACATGAAAAACAACACCTTCAAAATCATTATTCTTTTTTAAATCATAAACAATACCATTTAAATCTTGTTTCCCGTACAGAATAGTATTCAATCCACCTCCAGCTTTTGCATCTATAGTAAAACAATCTAATTTTACAATAGGACAAATAAATGTGCTTTGAATACCAACATAGTCCGTTTTCCATTTAATACTGGCATTAGGCACTCCTACAATTGCATTGTATTCATTTAAAACCAAACCTATTTCATAAGAAAATCTCAAACTATCACTTAAAGGAAATCTATATCCTATTTCATAGGCGTCACCTAATTGTGACTGAAACACTTTACTAACCTCACCCAACTCGGATTTGTAGTGGTAATTCGTATTATTTACACCAGTTTTAAAATAAACGCTTTGTGCATGAACACCTATATTAATTACAAAAAAGATAAAAAGTAGATTTTTTTTCATTTTTTAATATTTTAATTTTTTAATATTTTACCGGCATATTTATAATTCGAGGCCGATAGATAGACAACATAAACCCCAGTTGGTAAATACCCCAAAGATTGAATAGACAAAATAGTACCATTAGCGTATTTTTCTCCCTTATAAACAAGGACACCCGAAACATTTAAAATTGATATTTTAATAGCTCCTTTTATTTCTAATGAAAACTTAAAATTCAAATTCTCCACTAGAGGAGTTGGATATACCAGAGTCGAAATAACTTCACTAGCAAGAGGAACCACTTTATTAAAATTTGATTTCGCACTATGTTGAAATCCTTGCTGCACTATAAAATCTGAATTACTAAAGCTGCCAAACACACTTTGCTGCCCTATCGATTGACTTACAAACGTTCCATTCTTCAGGACAATATTATTACCTTGCGAAGAAAGCATCTGACGGTTTAGCATCTGTGCCTCAACAGTACAATTTAACAGAAGCAAAATCACAGTCATCATTAGAACCTGATAATTACTTTTCCCATCCATCCCTTATTATTTTTTAATTAAAATTATTTTTAATCATTATTAGCAGCTCTTCTTCAAAAAATCAAAAACCGATTAGAACTAATTATTACAATACTATTTTCTTAATCTTTGAACTTAAATAGTATGCAATAGTAGTACAATAGAGAAAAAACGTGCCATCGAAAAACTATACTACATATCGATTATTGATATTTCATAACTACATCTGTTAAAAAAAACAAAAAAAATATTTAAAGAGTAAAGAATTATCGCTATGCCCAAGATTTAATTTACCTTTTTCAGTAAATCCAGAGCCGTTTTATTTTGACAGTTATTATTTTATAGAACAAGACTTACGGGATATAAATAACAAGACGTATTCTAAAAAAAACAACTCAAAGTGTTTAAAACAACGAAAACCACTCAAATGAAATGAAATAAAATCGTAATTGTTATCACTTCGCTTTTAGACATTACTAGCGGACGTTTTGAAGGCTTTCCAATAATGAAGTTTTTGGTGTAATTATCAAAATTATTGCAAAACTCATCAACTAGACAGAAAACATCTGTAACTTTATCAAAATTAATCATAAGAGGAATATTTTCTTAAATATTTAAATATCAATAACTTAAACATAAAACTATTCTTTTTTTATACGATTTTTCACCTAAAATTATTAATCGAACTCAGCTTACAAAGAATAAAAAAGATTTTAGCGCAGCCATTCCTAATACAGTAGCAAGAGATAAAAAGAATAAATTATAACAGCAATTTATGCTACAGG
This sequence comes from Flavobacterium algoris, assembly GCF_048158525.1. NCBI lineage: Bacteria > Pseudomonadati > Bacteroidota > Flavobacteriia > Flavobacteriales > Flavobacteriaceae > Flavobacterium > Flavobacterium algoris. Next base: position 74,389 of record NZ_JBLNKT010000015.1, on the reverse strand, counting down.
TCTAAGCTTACTATAAAATATTCTAAAATTAGTAGGTGTTTTACTTGTGATTTTTTTGAAAGCATTACAAAAATTGGCATGACTCTGAAACCCTAATTCAAATCCTATTTCAATTACTGGAATATCCGTTTCAATAATCATCTTTTTGGCCATTGCTATTTTCTTTGACAATATAAATTGATACGGGGTTTCTCCTATATAATTTGTAAAAACACGTATAAAGTGTTGTTCCTTCCAGCGGGATCGTAACGACAGGTCAGAAATAGTTATCTTTTCATTAATATTGTCTTCAATATAACTAACAATACCTTTTAAAATATAAGGAACCTCAAGATCTATAATATCGCTAGTTTTAGTGGCTTCTATATTATTTTGTTTAAAATTATTAAGAGCCAAAGAGACCGTTGTTAGAATATCTATTTTTTTAAAGGGTTTTACAATAAATCCCTGAGGGTACGTTTCTTTTACTCTTTCAAGAGTGAATTTATCCGAGCAAGAAGTAATATAAACATAAGGAATGCCTCCTTTTTTCAGGAGATAATGCCCTAAATTCACGCCATCCTTTTCCCTTTTTAAATTAATATCTATTAATACCAAATCAGGTGGAGTTTTTTCAATTAGAAGTATTGCTTGCTCCACACTGACTACATTACTAATGACATTATAGCCCTCTTGCTCTAAAATACTTCGAATATCCATGGCAATAATCAAACTATCTTCAACAATAATTATGGTAGGTTTCATAATTTATATTTTTAAATTATATTTATACAACTTGTTTGAAATTAATCTGATAAGCAGTACCTGAAATACTCTCACTGGTAAGGGTTGCTTCCAGCTGTTCCACTAATAAATGAACTAGAGTCAACCCTAAAGATTTTTTTGATTTTTTCGAAAAATTAACCCCTATCCCGTTGTCACAAAAAAGTAACTCGTAATTACCGTTACCTAGCTGTTTTAAATTAATTGTTACTTTTCCTACCATAGATCCAGGAAAAGCATGCTTCAGTGCATTACTAAATAATTCATTAATAATCAATCCTAAGGAAACAGAAGTTTGAATATCCAGAAAAATTTTTTCTGTATTAATAGCAACGGAAAAGTTTTTTTTATCATTAATGGTTAGTATATTTTCAATTAAATTCTCCAAATACTTCTGATAATTAACTTTTTCTAAATTATTAGTTTGATAAAGATTTTCATGAATCAAAGCCATCACAGCTATTCTGGATTCCCCCTTTTCCATAAAATCATCAATAGTATTGCTCCCGCCCTGGCGTGCTTGAATGTTCAGCAAACTGATCACCAATTGCAAATTGTTTTTTACCCGGTGATGGATTTCTTTTAATAAAATTTCTTTCTCATTTAGAGAATTAGCAATCAGCATATTTGAATCTTCCAAGTTCATTTTTTTTTCTTGAACAGCAGTCAACAAAAGCTTGTTTCTATAGAGACAGTATATCACGAAAAACAAAACAGATAAAGCTATTAAAAACAAGAATAACAAAATATTAAAACAGATTCTTTTCTCAATTAACTCATTGCTCTTTTCCTTTTTTTTGAAAATTAAATCTGCAATCTCAGTTTTGGCATAGGTATTATGAACACGATTATATTTGGCTAACTTTAACTTCATCCTTGTCTTTAAAATTAGTATCCCAGTAGAATCCTGCTGCTCTGTTTTGAATAAACCTTTTAAATTATCAATTTCATGTTGCCTGGTTTGTGAAAAAAGTACAGAATAAAAAAAATATGATAGAAAAATAATTTTAAGTTTTGACATCGGAAATCAATTTGACTCATGAAAATAAATGTAAACATACAATCCAAAATGAGATAAAAAAAAGCTTAAAATATATTTATTTTAAGCTTTATTTTTTTTTTTTTTAAAAGAAGAAAAAATATTATTTATGAGTATATTTTTTTAAGTTACTAATATTTTTTTATTTTAATTTTTATTAAGTCTTAATAATGATTAAATTAATACCTAAAATTAATCAGTTAATTCTTACTTTAAATAATTAAACATTACAAAATCAATATTATTTGAAGTGAGAGATACGTAAAAATCTTCTATATGTCTAACATAGACAAAGAATTTCTAAAACTTTTTTATAAAGCTGAAAATTAAGTTCAAAATCTTATATAAAGGCTTTTTTTTATAAAATTACAAATCATGAGTATTCTTTTTAAACAGATAAATTAAAAAAAGAAGATACCGAACTACAAACTATATATTTGAACAATAAGCCTGAGTAATACTTTATAAACAGCCTCCTTAAAGGATTTTTAGAGCGGAGAGAGAACTATTTATGCTATAATTATTTAATTAGTATTGGCTGTTTTTGATGAGTTTTTTTTAATCAAATAAAAAATTATGGAAATAAATTTTAAAACTTCAAATAATACAGAAACAATCCTGGAGGAGAATCCTCTTCTTATAATTTTAGAATCTAAAGTAATTTTTAAAACGGATAGTGATAGGATAAGTATCTGTTTAGATCAAATTTCAAATGTAAGAATCATAAAAAATACAGATTTAACGGCTAATATATTAGTACTATTATTTACGGTTTTCTTATATTTATTACTGAAATTGGAATTTCAAGATTTGAACTTTATATCTCAATCTTTGTATATAACTCTAATTTCAATTTTGATTGTAATTACCTTATCTATAGAAAACTATAGCTATAAACTTTTAATTAATAAAGGTAAATTTGGTTTTAATGAAATTACAATTTCAAAAAAAAACCTACTACATGCTAAAAATTTTGTTACTAAATTTGAAAACAAAAATATCTTAAAAACTAACAAACAGGAGTTTAACGTTGAATCTGTCAAGATTTTAAGATGTCTTTCTTGATTTTGTCGATTCATTAGAGAAAATAAGCTGTAAATAAGTCTAATACTTTTATTGCAACCTAATTTTCAGGTAATAAATAAAATTCTATTTGTTGCTTTAGCTCACTGAAAAGAAAAGGTTTTTTTATATACCCTTTTACACCTATCTTAATTGCGTTTTCTATATCTTTTAGTTCCACTTTTGCAGTAAGAAATAATACTGGAATATTAGAATAATTGGAGAGTTGATGCTGTTTAATAAAACCATAACCATCCAGTATAGGCATCATAATGTCACAAATAATTAGATCCGGCTGTAGTTTATTGACTTTTTCTAGTCCTTCGCTTCCGTTTTCGGCTTGGTAAACATCATATCCAACAAAAGATAACATTTCACAAATGGTTTCTCTAAGTTTTGTTTCATCATCAATAATTAAGATTCTAGCCATAGTTTATATTATGTTAACAATGGAAATTGCAGAGTGACTTTAGTCCCTTTGCCTAATTCACTCTCTAATTGCACAGTTCCAAAATTTTTTTCAGTAAAAGTTTTAATAATATAAAGACCTAAACCGGTGCCCTGAATTCCATTGGTATTACTGGCTCTAAAAAAAGTGTTAAAAAGTTTTGTTTGGTCTTCTTCTGGAATTCCAATTCCAAAATCGATGATTTCAACAACAACTTTACTCTCCTTTATAAAAAGCTTAAGGATGACATCTACAGTACCTTTAGAATATTTAAAAGCATTATTTAACAGATTAAAAAGGGAGTATTTCATTAAGTTAATATCCGCAAAAACTACAAAATTTTCTCCGTCAAATGATGTTTCAACCTTTCTTTTATCTATTTGCTCGCTATAACTGTTCTCAATCACATTAATACAAACCTGTTTTAAATCGAATTCAACTGGATTAAAACTAGTTTTACCTGAATCATCTTTGGAAATAGTTAAAACTGCATCCATTAATTCAACTATTCGGTCAATTTCTTCGGTTATTGTATTTACTCGTTTTGCGACATGAATTGAATTTTCAAAATTACACCCTTCAAGATACATGGCTATCAATTCAGTACTTGTCCGGATTGTGGTCATTGGCGTTCTAAATTCATGAGAGATTGTAGAAATTAAATTGGTACGTAATTCATTTAATTCACGTTCTTGAATCAATGTATTTTCAACTATTTCCTCTGCTTCTTTTCGCTGAGTGATATCTCTTGTACTCGATTGAAAATTTATTGGAACACCATTTTCTTTTACTAAGATAGCTTTACTTTCAAACCAAAAATAATTATTTTCTATATTTCTAAACCTTGCCCTTACCGAAACATCTTCTATTTCTGTTAAACCATGAATACTATTTTTTAGTGTTTCAATGTCTTCAGGATGAACAAATTCATAAGGAAATTTACCTATTAACTCTTCAGGAGTATAGCCCAATAGTTTTTGTATGGATGGAGAAACATATTGAAAAGAGGTATCCAAATTATGTAAACAAACTAAATCCACCGTGTTATCTGCCAAAAGACGGTACATATTCTTGGCCTCATTAAGCTGAATCGTTTTGTTTCTATTATTTTCCTTTGTTAACAATCTATTTTCCTTCTCTATTTTTTTTCTTTCAGTGATATCGATAATTTGAACTATATAATGATCAATATGGTTTGCCTCATTTATAAGAACTGAAACCGATATATGAGTCCAGACTATAGATTTATTTTTATGAATAAACCTTTTTTCTCCACTAAAGTTTGATATTTCCCCATAATCTATTTTTTTTTTATCTATCATAGTTTGCTTCAAATCTTTGGGATGGTTGATATCCTGGAATTTAATAGATTTCAGCTCCTCATTTGAGTAACCAAATATTTCACAAAGCCTTTCATTAATTTCTATGTAATATCCTTCTAAATTCACTAAAGCTGTTCCTACCGCTGAGTGCTGAAAGGCACTTTTAAATTGTTCTTCGCTTTGTTGTAATTCATCTTTCAGTTTTTTTTCTTTTGTAATGTCTTGCATTGCACCAATTACTCGAATGGCTCTACCCGCATCATTTCGTATTATTACGCCTTTGTTATTTACGTAAGCATATGTGCCATCTGCTTTTAGATATTGGTATTCATGAGACCATCTATAAACTCCATCACCGATTGATTTTTTAATAGATTCAAAATAAGCCTCTCTATCTTCAGGATGTACATAGCTCGCATATTTTTGTTCCGTAATAATGTTACTCTCAAATCGATGTCCAAAAAGAACGGAATAACTTTCTCCAATAAAAATTTCATCAGCAATCATATTCCAATCCCAAAGCACATCAAAAGTCGCTTCATTCGAATACGTAAATCGCTCATTACTAAATATTAAATCATCTTCTGCCTTTTTTTGTGTAGTAATATCATTGAAAGAGCATATTACATAAAGTAATTCACCAAAATCTCCAAATACTGGTACAGCATCAACCAATAGCCAAATCAAATCATTAAATATAGGTCGATGAACTCCCATGACAATTTTATTTATTGGCTTTAATTTTTGAATAGCCTGAATCACCGGATAATCTTCAGATCTAAAGTTAGTCCCATCAAGATGAATTACGTTACATTGCTCACCAAAACATTTTTTTCCAAGAAGTTGATTTTCGGTGAGACCAAACATTTCACAAACTGCTTTATTATTTTCTAATATTTCAGATTGCGGACTTTGAACCAAAATCCCAACAGCTACGTTCTTAATAATACTATCAGTTAGCTGTCTGCTTTTAAGGATTTCTAATTGATTTTTTTTACTCTCCGTTACATCAATTCCGAAACCCAACATCATTTCAAGAGATCCATTCTCAAGAAAAACAGGTACAAATTCTCGAGTGTGATAGGTATTTTGTCCATTTTGAAGCTGAATCGTATCTTCCCATCTAACAGAATCTCTCGCCTCTAAAGCCTGCATAAATTTAACGCGGAGATTTTCTACAAATGTATTGCCTCTATCGCTATGTTCAAAATCATCTTTTCCGATAATAAATTCTCGCAACTCACGATTTTTAATTGCGACTGGATTTAAATAAGTATATTTATGATTATAGTCCCAAACGGATATATCTATTGGTAGGCGATCTAATATTTTTTCGTAAAATTCTTTTTGGTTGGAAAGATCTTGTAATGCTTTAACATTAGCAGTAATATCCCTACAATTCCCAATATAAAACTGTCTATTTTCTTTTTTTACTAATTTTACACGGGAAGAATGCCATGCATAATAACCTTCTTTGTGCAACATTCTGTATATAATTTCTTCATCACTTTTCCCTCCCAGGGTCAGGTTACTTAAAAAACAGCTTACCTTTACAATATCTTCAGGATGAATAAAATTAGAGTTTTTTTTACCTACAACTTCATTAATTTCATATCCAACAGATGCTGTCCAGTTTTCGGAAACTGAATTAATTGTTCCGTCTAAGGCAAGTTCAAAAAATATTTCGTTTGAATTTTCAATAAATAACTCAAAGTGATTTTCTTTTTCCTGTATTATTTTTTGCAACTCCTTATTTTTCAGGTCTAATTCCAATAAAAATTGAATTTGTGATACAGCATGATTTAAAGATTTCAACTCTATTCGGGAAAGCACTTTGGGCTTTATATCCATAATACAAAGAGTTCCTACAACTAAATTTTCATCAATACAAATAGGGAGTCCCGCAAAAAAAGAAAAAGGAGTTAAATTATTTAATCTATGGTTGCTATCTTGAGTAATATCAGTGACTATCGAAATTTTGTTTTGCTGAATTACATCCAGTTGATAAAGTAACACACTCTCAGGAATTGTAATAAAATCAAAACCTACATTAACTTGAATAATATGATTTTCAGTATCATTAAAAGAAATAAATGCATGTGGAATTTCACAAAGTTCCGTTGCAAATGATAAAATAGCATGAAATTCCTGTTGACATTTTTTAATATCAAATAATCCCCCTAATTTTTTTTTGTTTTCTAATAATAACATAGTATTTTTCTAAAAAAAAAAATATTTAAATATCGATAAATTATAATTTTGATTTGGGAATCACTGTAAATTAACGAATATTTTACGATAAATAAAAATTTACTAAAAATTTACAAATTTGTATTAACAAAAATAAAGACTAAGCTAGCTCACCTGATTTTTTTAAGTGATTCAAAAAAGTAGTCACGAACCCGAAAACACAAGTAATTGGTCAACAATTTTTAACTGTTTATTCAATTAGATTAGCAAATCTAATATTTAAAGAGTGAGAGGAACATACTGAATTTAAATCTTTGGAAGATTTCATTAACCAGATTCCAATAAATATTGAAGGGATACAGATTTAGATTTTTATCGGAGCGTTCCGCATTAGGATGAAAACAAAAAACCACTATTGATTATCAGACTCATTCTGATAAACTTCAAACCCGAAAATAGAAACCTGATGCTGCTTCAGAAACCAATTCAAAGAATGTCCGTTGCCATTACTTGAATGTACTTTTTTTATGAAATGGGTATCTTCCTTAACACTATCAGTTAACAATAGCTGAGAATTAGCAGGTATATTCAAAAATAGTGATTGGAGATTTTTTATAGGAATTTAAGTGCATTTTTCATTCGAAACGGACTAAAAGGCAGCTAAGATAGTGACTTAAGAATGTTGCAAGCGCATAATGGCTGCGTTACACTGGTCACCCTTCGGGACTTATAAGTATTCAGTCCTTATAGAATTCAATTTCGCTAAGTACAGCTTACTTTTCACAAAATAAATTCTTTAAAAGATTTTTACTGAATAAAAGTAGTTAACAATATTGACTAAATATTTTAAATAGGGTAATTGAATAAGTTAAATCGAAAGTTAAACAAAAGTAATTATTTTTATAGCTCTTAAAAAACTAAATACAGCTGAAATTAAAAATAAAATTGAATTCTGAAACGATTGTTCCAAAAATAATTATATCTTTGCACTTTAAAATTAAATCTTATGGCTCGCTGTGTAGAATTTAACGAAGTTGAAAAAATTGAAAAAGCAATGAATGTCTTTTGGGAAAAAGGATATAATGCTACTTCAATGCAAGACCTCGTGGATGCAATGCAGATCAATAGAAGTAGTTTATATAATACAATTGGCGACAAACACCAATTATTTATGAAATGCATCAGCAATTATTTTGAAACAGCAATGTGCGAAGTAAAGCAAAAAGTGGCCAATGAAAAATCTGCCAAGCAAGCTCTTATCAACATTATTAATGATAAAGCATCTTGGATAGTAGATTGTGAAAAAGGTTGTCTTGGTATTAAAACTATTTTTGAGTTAGCACCTGAAGACCTTGTAGTTCGCAACTTAATGAGTAAAAACAATGATATTTTTATTGATTTTTTAGCTGAAACGGTTCAAAAAGCGATGGATAATAAGGAAATGGATGATACCGAAGATGCTGCTTTAATGGCAGAGTATATTATGACATCATTTACTGGTTGGAAACAATCCTATATTCTCCATAGAAATCCAATCAAAATCAAAAAAATGTCGGAATTCCTGATTAAAAATATATTTAAATAACATCTTTTTTTTTACTTAAATTCTGGAACGTTTATTTCAGAAAATAATATACAATAAACATACGCATTTTTAAATTACAGCATTGATTCTGAAACGATTATTCCAGAATTATCGCTGCACTAAATTATTAACCTTTAAATAAAAAACAGCATGAATTCTGAAACGTTTATTCCAAAAACAACTACAATATCTAAAACCAATTTAAATCCAATTCCAATCATGAAAAAAATTACCATTTTAAGCATAATGGCTGTGTTTTTAATCAGCTGTGCAGATAAATCGCAAGCACCTGCTGCTGCACCCGCTCCGCTCCTGCCCGTTATGGCAATTAAAAATTCAAATGCTACTACTGATGCCGAATATCCTGCTTCCATACAAGGAACGGTTGATGTAGAAATCCGCCCACAAGTAAGCGGTAATCTAGACCGCGTTTATATCGATGAAGGGGCTTACGTTTCAAAAGGACAATCTTTATTCAAAATAAACGAACGTCCTTTCCGTGAGCAGCTTAACAATGCATTGGCAAACCTTCACGGTGCCGAAGCAGCATTAATCAACGCGCAATTGGAAATTGATAAGTTGACTCCACTTGTACAAAACAAAGTAGTTTCGGACTATCAGTTAAAAACAGCTAAAGCTTCTCACAGAATTGCAGCTTCGAATATAGAGCAAGCCAAAGCAATGGTAGAATCTGCAAGAATTAACTTGAGTTACACGACAATCAAAGCTCCAGTAAGCGGTTACATTGGAAGACTTCCAAAAAAACAAGGAAGTTTAGTATCTGCAAGCGATGTTGAACCATTAACCAACCTTTCCGATGTTCACGAAGTGTATGCTTATTTTTCATTAGGAGAAACGGATTTTATCAACTTTAAAAGTCAATATTCAGGGAATACAATTGGAGATAAAATCAAACAATTACCTCCTGTTTCTCTACTATTAGCCGATGGCAGCACCTATTCTCAATTAGGAAAAATCGATATGGTCGACGGGCAATTTGATAAAAATACCGGAGCTATAACAGTTAGAGCAACTTTCCCTAATGCAAGCGGTACTTTACGCTCCGGAAATACAGGCAAAATTCGTTTAGGCATTCAACATGACGATGCCATTTTAGTTCCTCAATCTGCCACGATAGAAATGCAGGATAAAATTTTCGTTTTCACCCTAAACAAAGGAAACAAGGTCAACAAAATGCCAATCACGGTTATCGGTAAAAGCGGGACAGACTATCTTATCAAAGACGGTGTGAAATCAGGCGACCAAATCGTGTTAAGCGGTATCGACAAACTTCAGGAAGGACAAGTTATTCAGCCAGAGAAATCAACTGCTAAAGTTGCCCTAGTAATTAACAAAAAATAATTTTACGAAAATGTTCAAAATATTTATACAAAGACCCGTACTGGCAACGGTTATCTCCATATTATTGGTGATATTGGGTATACTTGGGCTTACGAAATTGCCTTTACAACAGTTCCCTGATATTGCACCACCATCGGTTTTAGTAACGGCAGTTTATCCGGGAGCCAACGCAGAAACGGTTTTGCGTTCCGTTGCTCCATCGCTGGAAGAATCTATAAATGGTGTGGAGAACATGACGTACATGAGCTCAACAGCCAGTAATGACGGTACTTTAGCAATTACAGTTTTCTTTAAATTAGGAACAAATGCCGATCAGGCTGCGGTAAATGTGCAAAACAGAGTGGCACAAGCTACAAGTCAATTACCGGCAGAGGTTGTTCAACAAGGTGTAACCACTGCGAAGCAACAAAATAGTTTCATTATGGCGATTGGTATGTACACCGAGGATGAATCGAAATACGATCAGACTTTTATTGCTAATTATGCCCAAATCAATATTATTCCTGAAATCAAACGTATTCCAGGAGTAGGTTCAGCCAGTATTTTTGGAGGTGTAAAAGATTATTCCATGCGTGTTTGGTTAAATCCAACTCAAATGGCGACCTATAAAATTACGCCAAATGAGGTAATGGCTGCTATTCAAGATAAAAGTTTGGAAGCTGCTCCAGGGAAATTTGGAGAGCGAAGTAAAGAAGTTTTTGAATACGTTATCAAGTACAAAGGAAAACTAACCAAACCCGAAGAATATCAAAATATTGCAATACGTTCTAATGCTGATGGTTCTATACTTCGATTAAAAGATGTAGCGAGAATTGAACTTGGAGCCTACTCCTATAATAGTTTAACGCGTTTGAACGGTAAAAAAGGAGTCGTAATCGGTATCATTCAGTTGGCGGGTTCGAATTCAAATGACATTCAGGTTGCTATTAACAAACTGATGGTAAAATCAGCTAAAGGTTTCCCGGCAGGAATAAAACACAATATTTTCTATAGTACAAAAGTTTCTTTGGACCAATCGATAGAACAGGTTGAACATACTTTAATAGAAGCTTTTATATTGGTTTTCATTGTAGTATTTATCTTCTTACAGGATTTTAGATCGACTTTGATTCCGGCCATTGCAGTTCCAGTAGCTATTTTGGGTACGTTTTTCTTCATGCAGTTATTCGGATTCTCGATAAATCTATTAACATTGTTTGCCTTAATTCTGGCAATTGGTATTGTGGTCGATGATGCGATTGTCGTCGTCGAGGCCGTGCATGCAAAAATGGAACACAAACGTCTGTCCCCTAAAGTTGCAACACACGAAGCGATGCACGAAATTACAGGTGCTATTATTTCCATCACGTTAGTAATGGCCGCGGTATTCCTGCCAGTTGGTTTCATGGAAGGTTCTACTGGAGTTTTCTATCGCCAGTTTGCTTTCACAATGGCAATTGCAATTGTAATTTCAGCAGTTAATGCTTTAACCTTAAGCCCTGCCCTGGCCGCTTTGTTCTTAAAAGACAATCATGCTGCAAACGGCAATACTCCCTATGAGAAAAAGGGATTCAAGGAGAAATTCTTCAATGGATTCAATAATAGTTTCAATTCTTTAACGAACCGTTACGTGGGCAGTTTGAGATTTTTGATTCGCAATAAATGGGTTAGTTTAGGTGGTTTAGCGGTAATTACTTTTGCTACAATTGTAATGGTAAAAACTACGCCTTCAGGTTTTATTCCAACCGAAGATCAAGGTTTTATTGCCATTGCAGTGAATACTCCATCGGGAACATCATTAGACGGAACTCAAAAAATAATGACTCAGGCAGAAAATACATTGAGAGGTTTAGATGCATCCCGATTTGTAACTGCGATTTCAGGTTTCAACTTACTAACAAATTCGACAAGCCCATCTTCGGCAGTTGTTTTTGTATTGCTTAAACCAAATGAAGAGCGCGGAAAAATAAAAAATATCGACGAAATAATGAATGAGGTTCGTGGTAAATTAGGCGCTATTTCTGGCGGTAGTTTCTTCGTATTTAGTTTCCCGACTGTTCCTGGTTTCAGTAACGTGGAAGCATTAGATTTGGTACTTCAGGATAAAACTGGAGGTAAACTGGATAAGTTTAGTGGCATTTCTCAAAACTTCATCGGAGAATTGATGAAACGGCCTGAAATTGCGGTAGCTTTTACCAGTTTCAAAGCTGATTATCCTCAATTGCAATTGGATATTGATGACGCAAAAGCCGATCAATTGGGTGTGAAAGTAAAAGATATTCTGCAAACTATGCAGGCTTATTTTGGTAGCGCACAGGCATCAGACTTTAATCGATTTGGTAAATATTACAGAGTGGTTGTTCAGGCAGATATTGCTGACAGAGCTGATCCGTCATCAATAGATCGTGTTTTCGTAAAAAACAAAAATGGCGAAATGGTTCCGCTAAATACTTTGGTCAAACTGACTCGTATTTATGGTTCTGAAACAGCATCAAGATACAATTTATTTAATTCAATTTCGATCAATGCGATTCCGAAGCCTGGTTTTAGTTCAGGAGACGCCATCAAAGCAATCGAGGAAGTGGCTGCTCAACAATTGCCAGCAGGTTATAGTTATGAATTCTCAGGACAAACACGTGAGGAGATTTCTTCCGGAGGTCAATCAGCAACAATTTTCCTTCTGTGTCTGATATTCATTTATTTCTTGCTTGCCGCACAATATGAGAGTTACATTTTGCCTTTAGCGGTAATCTTATCTATCCCTGCCGGAATATTTGGAGTGTTTGTAGCCATTGGCTTGACCGGAATCGAAAACAATATTTACGTACAGGTTGCGCTTGTCATGCTGATTGGATTGCTGGCCAAAAATGCCATCTTGATTGTCGAGTTTGCTTCGCAGAGAAGAAAAGCAGGAAAATCATTAGTTGCTGCATCAATAGAAGCTGCAAAATTGAGACTTCGTCCAATTATCATGACATCTCTGGCCTTTGTAGTGGGGTTAATCCCAATGATGAGTGCCACAGGACCATCAGCTCAAGGAAATCACTCGATAAGTATTGGTGCTGCCGGAGGAATGGTTTCAGGAGTAATCCTTGGGTTGTTAATCATCCCGGTTTTATTCATCGTATTCCAACATTTACAAGAAAAGGTTACCGGAAAACCACTAGCCGTAATTCATAACGAAGAAAAATAAAAAATGGAAAATTATATAACCACAGTTCTTATAACAGTTTTTGTTGTCATCGCATACATATCCTATAGAGTTTCGAAAGATCTTGAAACTAGAAAAGATACTTGTTCAGAAATTTAATGCCAAAAAAGTAAAATGAAAAATCATACAACCAAAATTGTTGCGATAGTAATTCTTATCACAACATTCCTATCCTGTAAAGTTTCGAAGAATATTGAAGTCCCAAAAGATGCATTTCCTGATAATTTCAGGAATGCATCCGCTTCCGGCGATACAACAAGTATTGCTAATATAGAATGGAAAAATTTCTTTACTGAGAAAGACATCGTAAAACTGATAGACAGTGCTATTACAAAAAACAACAATTTGCAGATTGCAAGCAAAAATATTGAAATTGCACACTATCAATTAACGCAGGCTAAATGGGGAAATATTCCCGAAGCAAATCTTTTTGTGAATGTAAGTTCCAATCGTCCTTCTGAAAATAGTTTCAACGGAATTAACTTAAATCAGGCTTTAAACGAAAAGCATATTGAAGATTATTCGGCTGGAATTGGACTTTCGTGGGAAGCCGATATCTGGGGTAAAATTCGCAGTCAGAAAAAAGGTGCTTATGCCGGATATCTTCAATCGGAAGAAGTAAAAAAAGCGTTGCAAACTACTATTGTTTCAAATGTTTCCAAAGGATATTACAATCTTTTGATGTTAGACTCTCAATTAGAAATAGCCAAGAAGAACCTAAAACTAAACGACAGTACAACCAATATCATCAAATTAAAATACGATGCAGGTCTGGTTACTTCATTGGCCATTCAACAATCGGAAGCCCAAAAACTAACTGCGGCACAATTAATTCCGTTATTGGAACAAAATATTGCTATTCAAGAAAATGCGCTTAGTGTATTGACCGGTTCGTTTCCAAGTTCAAAAGAAAGAACAATTACACTAAATTCAATTCAGCTGAAAGAGAATTTAACGACGGGAATTCCATCTTCATTAGTAAGACAAAGACCTGATGTTAAAAATGCCGAATTGACCTTGCTTAAAGCAAATGTAAACGTAGGAATTACAAAAGCAAGCTTATATCCTTCCCTTAAAATTACGGCAAGCGGAGGTTTAAATTCTTTTGCAACAAGCAACTGGTTTAACATTCCTGCTTCGTTATTTGGAACAGCACTCGGCGGATTAACACAACCGTTGCTAAACAGCAAAAAGATAAGAACGCAATACAATATTGCTAAAGCCGAAAGAGAAAAAGCAGTTTTAAACTTTAGACAATCGGTTCTTGTTGCCGTTAGCGAAGTATCAGATGCTTTAGTAAAAATCGAAAAACTGGAAAGACAGCATTTTTTTATTAACGAACGTGTAAAAACATTACAACAAGCGATAAAAAATTCGAATATGTTGTTTAAAAACGGAATGGCAGACTATCTCGAAGTAATTACAGCGCAAGCGAATATCTTGCAAAGTGAGTTGGAACTGGCCAATATTAAAAGAGAACAATTAACCGAAAATATCGAATTATACCGATCATTAGGTGGAGGTTGGAGATAATATTATTTTAAAAACAGCATCATTTCAAATTTAAGAAATGATGCTGTTTTAACACCTATTTTTCTGAAAGATTCATTTAAGAAACTTCCCATTACTTAATTGAAATTCTTATATTTCTGTTGTAGTAGTTTTGTCAAGGCGCTTTCGGTTTTAGAATCCAATTGTTGCGAGGCAAAATGTTTCCACATTCCATCGATATAAATCAGTAATAATTCAGCTTCCAAAGTTGGATTTTCATACTGCAATTTAGAAAAAACTACTGTTAGTTTTTCATAACAAGGCTTCATAAAAATGTCGTGGTATCTTTGAGAAAGTAAATTTAACGCAATGATTTTATGTTGCATTTTCCAAAAATCGGGATGAGCATCTACTAAAATTCGGGGAACCTCAACGATTTTTAAAATGTATTGCAATCCGCTTTCGTCATTCAAATAATTGGAAATTATTTTTGCTGCCTCTTGATAGCCATGTTTGATAATCTCTTCCAATAATTTTTCTTTCGTACCAAAATGCCTAAAAATCAATGCTTCTGATGTTTCCGCCTCAGAAGCAATCGATTTTGTAGAAGTGGCTCGCTCCCCATTTTCTGTGAAGAGTTTGAGAGCTGCGTCGAGTATATCTTTCTTTTTGCTCATCTGAAAATTATTTAGATTGAGAGTATTTTTATAATTTTAAACTCTTTCAATAATTACGGCGTACCCTTGTCCAACACCAATACACATGGTTGCCAAAGCATATCGTTTTTGTAGCCGTTGCAAGGATAATGCAGCACTATAAACTATTCTGGTTCCTGACATTCCCAGTGGATGTCCCAAGGCAATTGCTCCTCCATTCATATTAACTCTAGAATCATTATCTTGAAGTCCCATGGCTCTGGTACAGGCCAAACTCTGAGCTGCAAAGGCTTCGTTCAATTCAATAATATCGATATCATTCAATGTTAATCCGGCTTTCGCCAAAGCTTTTTGCGTTGCGGTAACAGGACCAATTCCCATAATTCGAGGTTCAACACCTACAACTGCCGAACTTACAATGCGGGCTAATGGTTTTAAATTGTATTTTTTTACCGCCTTCTCTGAAGCAATAAAAGTGGCCGCTGCACCATCATTCAATCCTGAAGCGTTTCCTGCCGTAACCGTTCCATCCGCTTTGAAAGCCGATTTTAATTTAGCCAAAGTTTCCAATGTTGTACTGGCTCTTACGAATTCATCTTCAGAAAAAACAATTGGTTCGCCTTTTCGCTGCGGAATGCTAACGGGAATAATTTCTTGCGCTAACACTCCATTTTCTTGCGCTTTTGCTGCTTTCATTTGTGAATTGTAAGCGAAAAAATCCTGATCTTCCCGACTGATATCGTACAAATCCACTAAATTTTCAGCGGTAATTCCCATCGGATCCACGCCGTACATTTGTTTCATTTTTAGGTTTACAAAACGCCATCCAAAACTGGAATCCTCCATTTTAGAATCGGTTCCAAATGCTTTTTTTGATTTTGAAATCACCAACGGACCATGTGTCATATGCTCGACTCCACCAGCAATGAAAATATCGCCATCTCCAGCTTTAATAGCTCTTGACGCACCAATAATTGCAGACATTCCTGAAGCACATAATCTATTAACCGTTTCTCCCGGAACTGTAACCGGTAATCCCGCCAGCAATGACGCCATTCGAGCCACATTACGATTGTCTTCTCCAGCTTGATTGTGACATCCTAAGATGACATCATCAATCGCATCGGGTGGAATATTTGGATTTCTATTTACTAATGCTGCAATGACAATTGCCGCCAAATCATCTGCTCTGACAGCAGAAAGTGTTCCTCCAAAACTTCCTATTGGCGTTCTGATTCCATCAATTATATATGCTTCTGTATTCATTTTTATTAATTTTAAATTATGATCCTTCTTGTGGAAGGTTTGCTTTTTTTCTCCAATAATTAATTACTGCCGATGTAATAATGGTAATCGATAATCCAATGAAACATCCGGTAGTCACAGATATAAACCGTTCCACAGCTCCTATCCATGACATTTGCGTCTGTTCATGAATCAATACAATAATGAGTGCTACAATTGCTGTTCGCGCCACATTCATCAGATTGAATAAATAACAAGTAACTATGGAAAGAACAATACCCAACAATAGCATATAGACATTTGGAGCATGAATAAAATAACAAAACAATCCAATTCCGGAACCAATTAAATTAGATTTAAACCGTTCAATCGATAAACGACGCGCATCTTTTGCTTCAGGCGAAATAACCAAAACAATAGAAAGCATCGTCCAATACAGTTCATATTGAGGAAAACCCAAATACAATTGATAGCCAATTAGAAAACCAATGATGCATTTGAACCCATAAATAATTAAATCTGATCCGATACTGTATCGTATTAATTTGTTTACCATTTGATTAGTATTAAATTCGTTAGAATTGAAAAACTAAAAGTAATCCTATTCTATCCTTCTTTTTATGCTAATTGTTCCACGAATTTTGCTTCCGTTTTTTCTCGAACTTCCTCTAATGTTGCTCCTGGCATTAATTCTATTAAAGTCAATTTACCATCAATATATTTGAAAACGGCCAATTCCGTAATCACCATATCAACAGACCCCAAAGTCGTCAAAGGCAATGTGCAAGTAGGCACGATTTTAGAACTTCCGTCTCTGTTGTTGTGATTCATTGTAATAATCAGCGTTTTGGCACCTGAGGCCAAATCCATTGCGCCGCCAACTCCCAATAAAGGTTGCCCCGGAACTG
Source organism: Flavobacterium algoris (assembly GCF_048158525.1). NCBI lineage: Bacteria > Pseudomonadati > Bacteroidota > Flavobacteriia > Flavobacteriales > Flavobacteriaceae > Flavobacterium > Flavobacterium algoris. Next base: position 57,129 of record NZ_JBLNKT010000015.1, on the reverse strand, counting down.
CCCAATTTGCCAGGTTCGCGTGCTCATCTACTTCTAAACCGCCCATTACAGCAATATCAACATGTTTTCCACGAATCATGGCAAAAGAATCAGCACTGTCAAAATAACTGCTTCCCGCTACTGCCGTCACTGGGATTTTTCCTGCGTTTACCGGATAATTCATTGCTCCTCCTCCATCTACAGGTTCTGGACCAACGCCTAACATTCCGTTTTCAGTGTGTAAAATAACACCGTGTTTTGGTGTAATTAAATCAGCAACTAAGGTTGGAATTCCGATTCCCAAATTGACAACATCTCCTTTTTTCAATTCTTGTAACGCGCGTTTGGCCATATTCATACGGTCTTCACTAACTTTTTTTCCTTTACTCACCGATGCCGATGAACCTAAGTCTTCCAAAGTAAGTGTCGCCTGAACCAAGTAATCGATGTAACATCCCGGTGTATGAATATAATTAGGATCTAAAGTGCCTTCCGCTACGATTTCTTCTACCTCAGCCACAACCAAATCAGCTGCTGTTGCCATTGCGCGATTGAAATTTTGTTCCGTCATGCGGTACACTAAATTTCCTGCTGTATCTGCTTTCCACGCTCTGATAAAAGCTACGTTTCCACGAATTCCTTTTACAAAAACCTGTTCAACACCATCAATTATTTTAGTCTCCTTCCCTTCTGCAATAGGTGTTCCGGCTGCAGTTGGCGTATAAAAACCTCCTATTCCAGCACCACCGGCTCTTAAGGCTTCCGCCAAAGTTCCTTGCGGTATCAATTCATATTCTACTATTCCATCCTGAGCCGCTTTCACCGCTTCTGGATTACTGGTAAAAAAAGAACCAATCATTTTTTTCAATTGTCCGTTTCGCAACAAACGTCCGCCCCCAATTCCCGCTTCGCCTACATTGTTTCCAATAAAAGTGATGTTTTTAGTTTCAGTTTTCGATAAAGCATCCATTAAATGTACCGGATTTCCCGTCATCCCAAAACCACCTTGCAATAAGGTATCACCATCTTTTACGAAAGCTGCGGCTTGTTCGGTTGTTATTTGTGGAACTGTTTTCATATTTTAATTTTTAATAAATTCAATAAGTAGTTTTGTAAAATCATCGGCTTTTTCAATATTTGAAATATGAGCCGCTTTTAAAGCCGCCAAAATCGAATTTGGAATTTTTTCCATTAGAAAATCACTATCCTTTATGGTTGTTACCAAATCCTCTGTACCGGAAATAATTAAAGTTGGCACCGAAATTTTGGAAACTTCAACTGTAAAATCAGCATCCCTAACGGCGGCACAACAAGAAATATATCCTGCTACCGGTGTTTGTACAAATGTTGCTAAAACCGCATCAACCTCCGCTTTATTTTTGGTAACAAATTCTGTGGTAAACCAGCGTTCTTGCGTTCCTGAAACGATACTGTCCAAACCATTTTTTTGAACCGTTTCAATTCGGGTATTCCAGCCTTCCTTGTTTCCAATTTTTACGGCAGTATTACAAAGTATCAGTTTGTTCAACCGTTCCGGCGCATGAATTCCCAACCATTGTCCGGTCAATCCGCCAATAGACAATCCGCAAAAATTTACTTTTTCAATTTTTAAATGATCCAATAAATCCAAGACATCATTCCCTAGTATTTCAATGGAATATTCCCCTTCGGAAGCTTCGCTTTTTCCATGACCGCGAGTATCATACCGCAGGATATTAAATTCTGCACCAAGTAATTCTACTTGTTTGTCCCACATTGTCAAATCAGTTCCTAATGAATTAGAAAAAACAATAGTTAGCTCCTTTTTGAAATCATCTAACACATAATTCAATGCTGTATGCTGTATTTTTATTTTTGACATTATTTTATTCTTTTATTAACCTAAATCACCACCGGCAACCGGAATGGTAACTCCTGTGATATAGGAAGCTTCATCGGATGCCAGAAAAAGTATGGCTGAAGTTTGTTCTTCAATGGTTCCGTAGCGTTTCATTAAACTCGATTCGGTGGTTTGATCCGCCACTTCTTGTCTCCATATTTTCTCCTGTTCGGAATCAAGAGTTTCATTACGGGGAATCAAACGTTCAGGTGCTTCGGTTCCACCTGGTGCAACCGCATTCACCCGAATATTTTTTTTAGCATATTCAAAGGCCATAGCGGCTGTGAGGGCATTGACACCTCCTTTTGCAGCAGCATAAGGAACACGATTAATTCCTCTGGTTGCAACCGAAGAAACATTCACGATTACCCCTCCTTTTTGATCCAACATCACCGGAATAACTGCACGACAGCCCCATAAAGTTGGGAAAAGCGAACGACGGATTTCTTTTTCTATTTGATCTTCTTCATAGGTTGCAAAAGGTTTCATCCAAATGGTTCCACCCACGTTGTTAATCAAGATGTCTATTCTTCCAAACTTTGCAACAGCTTGCTCTACTACCGACTGAAAGCCTGAAAATTGTTCCAAATCAGCAACAACAGGGAGTGCTTTATTCTTTTGCTCTTCACTTAATTGTGATGCGATCTCATTTACTATTGGAGAACGGTCGACCAGTATAACTGAACCACCTTCGGCTAAAAGTTGAAGCGCAACTGTTTTTCCTATTCCTTGAGCGGCACCGGTAACAAGGGCCACTTTTCCTGAAAATCTATTGGGGTGAAGCATTTTTAGTATTTAAAAAATTATAATTGTACATTTTCCTGACCCGTTGGAACAAATTTTTCCATGTAAAAATTAACATGTTGAATTGCCTCTTTGTCAAGCGTAGTTTTTACCGCTTCTACCATCGCATTTGGTCCACAGATATAAATATCATAGGCTTTATCGCCCAGAAGCTCTTTGTTAATCCATTGCGTAACGAATCCTTTATTATGACCTTCTGCTTGTTCGTCAGAAGTACAAGTATGTATTTTTAATGGCATAATTTCACTAAACGCTCTCAAACGTTCCAATTCCACTACATTCTCTCCTGTCGTAGCTCCGTAAAACAAATGAATCGGAGTCGTATTCTTTTCTGCTTTTAGCTTTTCAAGCATCGCCATAAAAGGGGCAATCCCAGTACCTCCTGCAATAAAGATTAAATCACGTTGTGCCTCTCTCAGGTAAAAACTTCCCAAAGGAGTTACAATATTCAGTTCACCTCCTACAGTCGCCTCCTCTTTTAGATACGTACTCATCAATCCTCCAGGCACTAATTTGATTAAAAACTCCGCTTCTGAAGTATCCGGTTGTGAACTATACGAATACGATCTGGTTTGTGAAGTTCCCGGAACCTCAATATTTACATATTGCCCCGGAAGAAATTGAAAAGAACTCCCGTCAGCAGCACGCAATTTTAATTGGTAGATTTCAGAAGACAATCGGTTTAATTCCTTGATTTCGGTAGCGACAGCCGTAGATTTAACTTTACAGGCAGCAGAACTCGCTAAAATATCAACCACAAGGTCTGATTTTGGTCTCACTTGACAAGCAAGCGCAAAACCTGTCGCTGCTTCTTCATCTGATAAGGCCTCTTCGATATAGTCTCCCGTATCGAAATTCCCTGATCTCATTTTACATTTACAAGTACCACAAGCGCCATCAGCGCAGTCTAACGGAATGTTTATCCCAACACGATATGCAGTTTCTGCCACTGTTTCATTGGGTAAACTATCTATAAATCGGGTTACTCCGTCCTCAAAGTTTAATGCTATTTTTGCCATTACTTTTGTATTAAATATGATAAATGTCAAGAATCTGACGAATGTAATCGTTCTTCAGTATGACTTTTTTATTAGTGATTAAAAATGAATCTTCCACTTTTTTCAAAGTGTAGAAGGAAACGCCAAAAAATTGATCCAATTTATTGTATCGAAAGCTTAATGTATTCCAGTTAAAACGTATTTTAATTTCATCATTATTTTCTTCCAGAATTTCAATATTTGAAATCATGTGACCTGTTCTGGTATCTGGTAAAGTAGCACTGGAACGTTCAGTTCTGATTCTAAAAATACGGTCTTCCAGACCATAACGATTCGGGTAATAAATCAGTGAAACTTCCGTTTCGTGATTGGTCGTTAATTTATCCTCATCATCCCAACATGGCATCCAAAATTCTACTTTTTCATCGTATAACTGAAGCCATTCATCCCATTGTTTGTCATCTAAATATCTCGCTTCCTGATAAACAAATGCTTGTATTTTATCGTAATTCGTCATCTTACAAATTGTTTTCTAGGTTAATCAATTCCTCGCTATCCACGGCTTTTTTCATCACGTCTGCCCAATACTGGTGTTGCATCAGAAATAAACCTTCGTCTTCACTTCGATTTCCGCTTAATTTTGGATTTATTCCCATGGCGGTAGCATGTTCGTCCGGACCATAAACCCAGTGCTCAGCACCACGGCTAACGTCGTTCCAAGGCATTCCTTTTGACAAATAACTTTCCTGACACGATCTGAATTCTTCCAAATCATCAGGGGTTCCCATTCCGGTCACATTGAAGAAATCTTCATATTGACGAAGACGCAACGCACGATCTGCCGCAGGTTCGTTTTTGGGTGCAAAACAATAAATAGTCACTTCTGTTTTATCTACAGCAATAGGGCGAAGTACACGAATTTGAGTCGAGAACTGATCCATCAAATACACATTTGGATAAACAGCCAGATTACGTGTCTCGTTGACAATGAAATTCGTTTTTTCCTCGCCAAGTGTCGTATTCAATCGATCTAATTGACTGTAAAGAGGGCGCACTTCCGGATTCAGCATTTTGGTCCAAAGCAGCATGTGACCGTTTTCAAAACCATAAACACCACCAACACTTTTTGACCATCCGTTAGGATCTACCGCTTGTACACCATCTTCTTTACGGTTCCCCATGGTGGCCACATAGTTCCAGTGCACAGAGCTTACATGATATCCATCGGCTCCATTTTCCATTTGCAATTTCCAGTTGGCGTCATAGGTATAGGTAGAAGATCCTTTTACTACTTCTAAACCAAATTCAGACTGGTCTACCATTTGATCTATAATCTTTACGGTATCACCAAGATATTCTTCCAACGAAGAAGAATCTGAATTTAAGCTGCCAAATAAAAAGCCCTTATACGATTCAAATCGTGCTATTTTTTTCAAATCATGAGAACCTTCTGTATTAAACTGCTCTGGATATCCTGCTCCTTTTCCGTCTTTTACTTTTAATAATTTCCCTGAATTATTAAAAGTCCAACCGTGAAACGGACATGTATAGGTTGATTTATTTCCTTTTTTATACCTACAAAGCTGCGCTCCTCTGTGACTGCACGCATTAATAAAAGCATTCAATTCACCGTCTTTGTTGCGAGCGATAAAGATGGATTGTCTGCCAATGTAGGTGGTGAAATAATCATTCAATTCTGTTATTTGACTTTCATGTGCCAAATAAATCCAATTCTTTTCGAAAATATATTTCATTTCCAATTCGAACAACTCCGGATTGGTAAAAGATTCTCTGTTATGACGATACAAACCATTTGCAACATCGTGTTGAAGTAGGCTTTCTACATATTCTTTATTTAATTTTTCCATTAGTGTTGTTGTTTAGTAGTCATAACCACCCAATCCAGAGGAATTTTGGGGTAAAAACCCCATGAGAATAGCTACAAAAATCAATTCGATTTGTTCTTTCTCACGGGGATTTCACAAGTCCAAAAAAGATTCGGAAAATGCCAATAGACCGTTCTTTTATATATTATGCTATAGATTCAGCTCTCAATCGCTCAACTTCTGCATCATGAATTCCTTCCACTTCTTTGTGTAAAGTGAAGTCGAAATCGATTGAGGAAAAAGGGGTGTCTAATCCTTTTTCTTTGATTTTTTCCGCATCAGTAATTACGACAAGATCCGGAATCAAACCTTCACGTGTTGCGAAAGCAAAATCATCCCATAAGTAGGGGTCATTAGCAAAGTTAATTTGTGTAGTTAACTTTCGGCAGCCTGGTGCTGAAACAAAGAAATGAACGTGAGACGGACGATTTCCGTGACGACCAACGGCATGCAAAAGCGTTTCTGTTGATCCACCTGGAGGAACTCCGTATCCAGAAGGAAGGATGCTGCGGAATTGATAGTTTCCATTTTCATCCGTTTCTATCGTTCTGCGTAAATTGAAATCACTTTGCGATTGGTCAAAATAAGAATAGTTCCCTTTTAAATTAGCATGCCAAACTTCTACTATTGCATTTGGAACTGGATTGTTATTATCATCTAAAACTTTCCCCTGCATAAAGAAAATCTCCCCTTGTTCTATTTCAGTTCCATCGTCAAGACGTGCAAAACATTTTGATTTTGGCGCACCTGCAACATAAAGTGGTCCTTCAATAGTTCTTGGCGTTCCACCAATCATTCCTGCTTTTTCTTCTTCTTCATCCATGCGTAAGTCTAAGAAATGTTCTAATCCTAAACCTGCAGCGATTAAACCATATTCTTCATTTTTACCCGCTTGTGTCAAGAAATTTACTGCCGTCCAAACTTCATCCGGTTGGATATCTAAATCTTCGATAGTGTAAAACAAATCGCGAAGGATTCTGTTTACAATTGCTTTTGCTCTTTCGCTTCCAGCTTCTATTTTTTCAGTACTTTCAATTTTTTGAAGTAATCCGTCTATTTGTGCTATAGTCATGATATTGATTTTTTAAATTTATTATAGTTTTTTTTGATTATTTTAAAATGGTTATAATTCTCCTTCTTTAATCGAAGAATAATGTTTGCATAATGATTTTACTTCGATTTCCATAAAAGGAAAAAGGGGTAAATTGCTCAAGATGTCATGGAGTTCAGCCGGACTTTCAACATTGAAAATACTGATGTTCGAATACTTCCCGACGATTCTCCAAATGTCTACCCATTTTCCGCTGCGTTGCAAATCTTGGGACATTGCTTTTTCTTTTGTTTTTAATTCGTTTACAAAATTCACATCTAAGTCATGTGGAATTTTTACGGTCATTTCTACGTGGAATAACATAGTTCTAATTTTTATTTGCGTTTATATTGGTTGAGTTTTTCTAAATCTAATTCCAAGCCTAAACCTGGACCTTGTGGGATTTTCATAGAAGCATTCGAAAATGCTATTTTGGTTTTTACAATATCATCCGTTAACAATAATGGTCCGAAAAGTTCCGTTCCCCAAGACATTGTTTTTAACGTACTAAAAGCATGCGCCGAAGCCACAGAACCAATTGTTCCTTCCAATAAGGTTCCTCCGTACAAACTGATATCGGCCGCTTCTGCAATTGCAGCCACTTTTAAAACATTATGCAATCCACCTGATTTTCCGATTTTTAAAGCAAAAACATCTCCTCCTCTTATTTTGGCCAATTTGTAAGCATCTGTACTATCGTTCAACGCTTCGTCTGCCATAATCGGTACGGTAAACATTTTACTCAAACGAGCCAAACCTTCAAAATTTTCTTTAACTATAGGCTGTTCAATTAAATCAATTCCTGCTTCTTGAAGTTTAGCAATGCTTATTTTTGCAGTGCTTTCGTCCCAAGCCTGATTCACATCCACAGTTACTTTTGCTCGGTCTCCCAAAGCTTTTTTGATAGCGGCAACGTGAGCGATTGAAATTTCCGGCGCTTGCCAACCTATTTTTAATTTGAAAGTAGTATGTCTTCCAATAGCCAAAAGATGTTCGGCTTCCTCAATATCCTGTTGTGTATTTCCGCTGGCCAAAGTCCATAAAACAGGTAAAGTTTCAGTAATTGCCCCTCCTAATAACGTAGCGATAGAAACACCCAATCGTTTTCCATGCGCATCTAGAAGTGCTGTTTCAATTCCGGATTTTGCAATTCGGTTCCCTTTAATGTTTTTTTCAATCCAAAACATGGCTTTGTGAATATTGGTCGCATCCTGCCCCACTAATAAAGGAGCAAAATAAGTATCAATATTGAGTTTCATACTCTCCGGAGATTCCTCTCCATAACTCAATCCACCAATTGTTGTCGCTTCTCCAATTCCTTCAATTCCATCACTGCTGAACATACGAATGATAACCATCGTTTGTTTTTTCATTACGGTCATCGAGAGATGATGCGGACGAATTGTTGGCAAATCAACCAGAATGGCTTCAATTTTTTCAATAATAGGATTATTCATTTCTTAGTATCTAAATTTACTTGATTTCGACAGGAGTAAGTACTCACTCACAAATAATTGAGTGCTCACTTACTGTTTGCTTATCACAAATTTATAGCTAAAAGCAGGGTCTAAAATTGGATTAATTTGCTATTAATGAGACAAATCAAACAAATAGACAAAAAACATAACCATTTGTTTATAATACCTTTAAATAAAAAAATAGATAGAAAAATACTTAATTTCCTTTTAAAAGCAGGACAAACAATACTTTCTGTGGTAAAATTGGAAATAAGAGAGTGACAAACGCCTAATTTATAGGATTGACGCCTATCGTATTTTTATAATTGGAGTGGTAAAAGACGAGTGGAGTGATTACTTACGTCCTAATTGACTTCTGAATTCTTTGGGAGTCAGCCCGGTTTTTTTCTTAAACAAACGCGTAAAATAAGCGGGATCTTCGATATCTAATTCATACGAGATTTCGGCAATCGACATATCAAAATTGCGCAGGTAAATTTTAGCTTCGTCAATAAAAAAATTAATCACAACATCTTTTGGCGATAAGCCGGAAACATCTTTACAAATTCGGTTGAGATGTCCGCTTGAAATAGCTAAGCGAGCCGCATAGTCTTCAACGCTTATTTTAAAAGATTTTTGTTCCTTAATTAATTGAATAAAACGCCTGTAATACATTTTATTCTTATTATCAGAAAGAGGAACAGCAGTAGAAGTTACAAATATCCGATACAAACGCAACAACATCATTCCCACTAGGTACTGTAAAGCATGCTGTTTACCCGGCAGTTCAGAAAAATATTCATCGATACATTTACGAATCGTTGTTAAAGCATCATTGATTAATTTATCATCTTCGGATAATTTTGAAATGTGTATTTCGTCTATCTTATTGATGATATCAGTATCAAGCTTCAACATATTCTCTAAGGATTTGTCATAAAGCGAGATTACCCATCCTTTAGTATCCGGATTCATGCGCAGACCATGACTGATATTTTTTGGAATAGAAAAAAAAGAGACACTATCCACAACTTGACTTTCGCCATTAATTATCAATTCAAGGTATCCGCTTTCAACGACAAAAATTTGAAAAAGATCACTATGTGCATGAGGTTTAATATACCATTCGTGGCGTTTACCGGTCATTTCCATTGGAGTAACATGAATAATATCCCTAACCATATCGATAGAGTTATCACCATAAATCCCCTTAAAAAATAATTTACTTCTCATGTATTATTTTAGCTCAAAAACTATTTTGAAACCTATCAAAGATACTACAAATACAACTATATCGTTTAAGTGCTATTTAACATTTTTTAGATAAAAGAAAAAAACTTGGTGGTGTTTTAAGACCGATTGGTAGTATTCAATTTTGAAAGTCGGTATAAAAAAAGTGCCACAAAAACCAAATAAATAATGGCCATACTCATCGCAATAGTATATCCATCTAGACCTTGTTTTAAACTAAAAAAAAACACGCTCCCTATAATACTGATTCCAAAAGCAGATGAAAATTGTTGCACGGTTGAGTATACACCTCCCGCCAATGCGGCATAATCTGTTGGGATTTTTTTAAGCGCATAATTCAAAATCGACGGTAAAAGTGTCCCTTGTCCCAACCCGTACAATAAAAGAAACCAAGGAATGTACTTCACATTCACCGGATCTCCAAGAGTAAAAATCTGTAAAACCAAAGAAATAATCATTAGACAACAGCCTATAATCAATAATTTGATTCCATATTTATGCAATAATTTTAAAGCAATAAATGATGACATCAAAAAACCAATACCATTAAAAGTAAAATACTGGCTGGCAACATAAGGATCCAGATGTAATGTGTTTTGGAATTGAACCGCACATATTAATAAATAAGAATTGTGTGCTCCGAAAAAAAACAACGCTACCAGTAAAACCAAATTGAAACTTTTTATTTTAAAAAGATTCGTGTTCATCAAAGGACTGCTTTGCTGTTGGGTTTTTCGTTTTTGGTTCTTCCAGAATACATATAATAGAATCCCAGATAAAAATAGTAAAAGCAATACTAAAACAGAAAGTCCTTCCTCCGGCACTAAAGTGAGTCCATAGATTAAGCTTCCCAAAGCAATGGTTAATAGTAGTACACCAAACAGGTCAAATTTACCTTCTCTATGCAGACTCGTTTCCTGCAAAAAGAAAAATGAAAGTACAACAGTTACTAAACCAAAAGGAACATTTATCAAAAATATCAATCGCCAACTTTCTTCAATATAATGATGTGCCACAAAATAGCCTCCTAAAAATTGTCCTAAAATAGAAGCAATACCCAACGTAATTCCGAAAAAGCCAAAGGCCAAATTTCGTTCTTTGGCTTCTCGAAAAGTAATTTGTATTATAGTCAAGGTTTGAGGAATCATAAAGGCCGCTGCCACACCCTGAAAAAATCTAAAAAGTATCAATTGGAAAATGGTTCCCGCGTAACCACATAAAGCCGATGTAATTGTGAACGAAAGCATCCCAATAATGAATATTTTCTTTCGACCAAAAAAATCTCCGGCTCTTCCTCCGGTGACTAAAAAGACACAATATCCCAACAGATAAGAACTAATCACTAATTCTGTATTACTGTCTGATGTCAAATACTGCTGTTTGATTTCCGGCAAAGCCATATTGACGATATACACATCGATTACCGAAAGTAATGGGGCTACAAGTACAATAAGTAATGCTAGCCATTTATTGGTTTCTTTCATATTCACAAAAAAACGTTGGATGCAATTCTTTTGAATTACACCCAACGCATTAAAAAAAAATTAAAATTTTAGCACTGTGGCAAATACAACTCTCCAGGTTCCTATCAAATTCAGATTACTTACTGCTCTGCCACTGTTATCCGCATTCCCCCATTCGGCAGCCGAATATTCTGCTTCCAAACCAAATTTCAGATTTTTAATCGGCACTTCAATTCGTGGTGCCAATCGATAAATATAGTTAATAGTTCTGGTCGTTGTATTTCCTGAAGCCGCTATACCTCCTACCATATTTGAAAATCCATAAGCTACCGCTTTTCCAGAAATTGGATTAGTAGCACCAGCATTTTGGCTAAAGCCAGCAAAGAACCCAGGAATTATTTTTTTAGTTTTTCCGGTTAAATCAATCCAAAAAGATTGTGTCGCCATTGTCGAATACGTTTCTAAACCCGGACCTGAAGTGGGTGTATATCCTACATATCCTCCAAGCATAATGAAAGAAGTGGCGTTTTCGCCATACATTGCTTCTGCTTTTATAGTCATGGGTTTCGTTTCAAAACGGCCATATGCCATAACGGAAACACTGTTTAGTCTTTCATTAGAAAAATCATTGGTCAATCCAGAACCTGTTTTAGGGCGAATTTGCTCAAAATGACCCGCCAAACCTACAAGAACATCTTTGTTTTTATAATTTACCTGAACGTGTCCGGAAGGAATTGAACTGTTTCTGTACGGAGCCGTATTCGAAGTAAAATCCCTTTGTGAAACAGCTGCAATCATAAGATTAAAATGCGCATCTAACTTTTGGGTAAACCGAATCTGAGGATTTCTGTTGTAAGGCATATAAGGCGCACCTCCACTAAAATTTACTACTCCGGGAAACATTTCCAGAATGGTTAGCGGATGCCAAAATTGACCTATTCCCAACTGGCTTTTTTTCCAGTCTAATGTAATATAGGCATGTCTCAAACGAAATTCATTGATTCCTCCTTCTGCATTACCAAAAAAATCACCTTCAAGGAATCCGGCAGTTTTTGCACCCAAAACATCGGGTGCGTTTACTTTAACTCCAGCTCTGGATAATACATTCAGCATTTGAAACTTGGAAGCAGAGTTTCTATCTTTCCCATTGGCATCAAAGTCAACATCTTTTCCCCAAAGTACCACTGCCGCTTCTCTTACATCAACAGTCTGACGGGAATCAAACACCGCATCATGCCGAATAAAACCAGAAAACTTAACATCAAAAATCGGTTCTTTTTTCTCTGGTTTGATAGCAATAACACTATCCTTTTTCTTAATGGTTTCCTGAGCATTAAGTAGCACTGCCGTAAATAACAAGCTAGTTACTGCAACTATTTCTTTAAACTTCATCTCTTTATTTTTTGTGTTCTATCAATCCTTAATTGTTTAGGATTAATTTCTGATTTTAATTGTCTATTCTTCAGCAACAATAGTATTTAGTGCAGCCATTTCCTGTTGCTGTACCAGTGCTTTTCTCTCCTGGCTGTGCTTTACATTAATAAAACAAACTGCCAAAGCGCCTATAGCCCCCGGAATAGCAAATGCCACAAAATTGAATTGGAAAGGCAATTCTAAACCCATTAAAGCCCCACCTAAAATAGGCCCAAGTATAGCACCCAATCTACCTATTCCAGATGCCCAACCAATACCGGATGATCTAATGTTTATAGGATAAAACTGCGCAACATAGGTGTAACACAATATTTGTGTACCAATAGTAGTTGCCCCCGCAATAGCGATTAAAATATACAATACCATCGTTGAACTTTTGAAACCAAGTAAACTCAAAGAAATAGCAGCAACGGCAAAAAATGAAATCAGCACTGTTTTTAAATTAAATCTGTCGCCAAGCCAGCCTCCGCCAATAGCTCCAGCCATGGCACCAATATTTAAGACCAATAAAAAAGTAAGACTGGAACCTAATTCGTAACCTGCTTTAGTCATTAATTTTGGCAGCCAGGAATTCAATCCATAAACCATCAAAAGACAAGTAAAAAAAGCAACCCAGAACATAATTGTACTAACAGTTCTGTTATGTTGAAATAGTTGGTTGACACTCGCTCCTGCAGCTTTCGCTTCTCCAGAATCTAAAACATCGCCTTGTTTAGGAACGTAAGTTGGCTCAATGAGGGAAAGTATTTTTTTAGCCTCATCGGTTCTATTTTGCTTCGCTAAAAACCCAACAGAATCCGGTAAAAATTTAATAATCAAAGGCAATAAAAGTATGGGCACTAATCCAACATAAAATACGGATTGCCATCCAAAATTTGGAATCAAAAATATTCCCAATCCGGCAGAAAGCATCCCTCCTACAGAATAGCCGCTAAACATCAATGTTACTAAAGTACTTCTGACTTTTTTTGGAGCATACTCCGTCATTAAAGCCACTGTATTTGGCATTACCCCACCAATTCCAAGTCCAGCAAGGAAACGCAATATTCCAAATTGTAAAGGTGTTTCTGCAAATCCATTGATAAAAGTGAATCCGCTGAATAAGAAAATACAAATAATGATTGCTTTTTTTCGTCCAATACGATCCGAAAGTGTTCCAAATATCAGTGCTCCAAACATCATCCCAAAGAGTGCGTAACTCCCCAATGTGCCCGCTTCTAATGGAGTTAAATGCCATTTATCCATCAATAAAGGCAAAACTACCCCATAAATAACCAAGTCGTAACCATCAAAAATGATGATTAGTGCGCACCAGAATATCACCGTCCAATGAAATCGGTTCAATTTTGCATTGTCTATCAAATCATGAATATCTATTTTTTGCATAATTTTTTGTTTTTTAGTTAAAAATTTAATGGTTATTGGTTAATAGGTATTTCAGGCTGTTATATGGTTGAGCCCGTTTATAACAAATTTTTCCATATAAAAATTTGTATGTTTAATAGGACTTATACCAAGGTTTATTTTGGTTCATTCCCTATATGTGATGCGTCATTTACAGATGCTGTTTCTCATTTTAAGCACAATCTAATTGGTATTCATCAAGAATTTAGTGATCACTCGCTATGTCTATTATGCAATACATTTACATTATCATTGACTTATTACTTGTAAAAATCAATTAAAATTATATAAAACATAATTATTGACTAATTTTTGCATTGATATACAAATATTGAAATTATTCAAGATGAAAAATTGTTCTTTTAAATCAAAAACAGGACAAATCAAATGTTTAATAGAAATTGAAGATGAAAAAAGAATATTTAAATCCTTTTTTTACCAATAACGAAAAGGTAGAATGTAAAAAATAGTAATTTGTAAATCAGACTTATAAGTATAATCTAAACCAGTTTTCCATGCTTATGGCAGCAAAAAGGAATACCAGCAAGTGGAGTATTTATGCATCTTTAATGCAAAGATTGTAGCGCAAGATGCAGTATTAAAGTTGGAATAATATTTAAAGACTAACATGCATCGCTATCTTAGGATGTGACAGGACCCCAATAAAAAAGCCAGTCAAAAATTGACTGGCTCTTTAAATTTGAAATATTTCTTATTTCCAACCTCCTCCTAAATCCCTGTAAACATGGACTACGGCATTAAGTTGTTCTTTTTTGGTTTCAATCAATTCGAGGTTGGATTCCAATGCATCACGTTGCGTCATCAGAACTTCAAAATAGTCAACTCTGGCAGACTTAAACAAGTCATTAGAAACATCTATCGAGCGGTTCAATGCAGCCACTTGTTGTGATTTCAAGTCATAGCTTTTTCCAATATTACTGATTTTAGAAAGCTGATTAGAAACTTCGAAATAGGCATTTAGAATGGTACGTTCATAGTTATACAAAGCCTGAAGTTGTCGTGCATTGGCAGAACTATACTCGGCTTTGATTGCATTTCTGTTGATCAGTGGCCCAGCAATATCTCCGGCCAGCGAATAAAGCACCGACTCTGGAATTCTAAACAAGTAGGATGGCTTAAATGCCTGTAATCCTAACACTGCAGAAATATCTAATGAAGGATAAAACTCGGCTCTAGCCACTTTTACATCCAGCTTTGCAGCAGTCAGTTCTAATTCGGCTTGTTTGATATCTGGACGATTCGACAATAATTGCGAAGGAATTCCGGAATTTACAGCAGAAGGTACTAAACTTAAAAAATTACTTTTATCCCTCGCTATTTCCTGCGGATAACGCCCGAGCAAAAAGTTAATTTTATTCTCCGTTTCTTTTATATTTTGAAGAATCTCAAACTCCATACTTTTGGAGGCCATTACCTCTGCCTGAAACTTTTGAACGGCAAGCTCTGTTGCTCTAGCAGCTTCTTTCTGAATTTTTACAATTTCTAAAGCATTGTACTGCAATGCGATGTTCTGTCTTACAATATCCAATTGGCTATCTAAAGCCAACAATTCATAATAAGAATCGGCAATCTCAGCAATAAGGTTCGTAATCACGAAATTTTTACCCTCAACAGTCGATAAATATCGGCTCACTGCAGCTTTCTTAGAATTGCGCAGTTTTTTCCAAATATCAACTTCCCAGTGGGCATAAGCTGCCAGTTTGTAATCTTGTAATACTTCTGGAACTATATTACCTGGTGTAATCTCTGCAGATGCATCCCCAGCTCCTTGACTGGTATACTTTCCTACTCTTTCAACTCCTGCTCCTGCCCCTAAACCAACTGATGGTAAGAGCAATCCTTTTTTTACACGGATATCATTCTTTGCAATCTCAATTTCCTGCAAAGTAATCATCAATTCCTGATTGTTTTTTAAGGCAGAATCGATCAAATTTACCAGATTCTGATCCTTAAAATAGGTACGCCAAGGAGTCGCTGAAATATTAGTTGTATCCGTACTTTTATCAAATGATTCAGGAACAGGTTTACTTGCTGTCAACGGTGCTAGAACCGGAGTACAACTCACCACCGCCAGGCAAATACCTAGCGGGATAATATATTTATGTAACTTGATTTTATGCATGATTATTATCAATTTCTTCGGTTAATGGATTGTTATTTTGTTTTTTTACCATCTTGATTTTTGCGGCAATACTTCCAAAGATATAATACAATCCCGGAATGAGCAATACTCCAATAACAGTTCCTAAAAGCATTCCCCCAAGCGCAGCAGAACCAATGGTTCTATTACCAATTTTACCTGGACCACTTGCAAATACCAATGGAACTAATCCCGCAATAAAAGCAAATGAAGTCATCAAAATAGGACGAAATCTTACTTTGGCGCCTTCCATGGCGGCTTCTAAAATGGTGGCTCCAGCTTCGTGTTTTTGAACAGCAAACTCGACAATCAAAACCGCATTTTTACCCAGTAAACCAATAAGCATAACAAAGGCAACCTGAGCATAAATGTTGTTTTCTAAACCGCATATTGAAAGCAATAGAAACGATCCAAAAATACCCGCCGGAAGTGATAAAATCACGGCAAAAGGCAACACAAAACTCTCGTATTGAGCGGCTAAAACCAAATAAACAAAAAGCAAACAGATTAAAAAGATGTAAATCGCCTCGTTACCACGACCTACCTCATCTTTAGAAATACCTGCCCAGTCTATACCAAATCCTCTTGGCAAAGTTTTTTCAGCAACTTCTTGAATCGCTTTAATAGATTCTCCACTACTAAATCCTGCTGCCGATTGTCCACTAATTTCGGAGGCATTGTACATATTATGCCTTGTGATTTCAGACAATCCATATACTTTTTCCATTTTCATAAAAGCCGAAAACGGCACCATTTCGTCACGATCGTTTTTAACATACAATTTCATTATATCTTCTGGCAAAGCTCTGTATTCTGGCGATGTTTGAACGATTACCTTGTATTGTCGGTCGTATTTGATAAAACTAATTTCATAATTACTACCTACCAATGTCGAAAGTGTATTCATTGCATTATCAATCGAAACTCCTTTTTGCTGGGCAATATCATTGTCGATTTTCATCATATACTGCGGAAAACTGGCACTATAAAAACTAAATACTGATGATAATTCTGGTCGTTTATTCAATTCTTTTACAAAATCGTTATTTACGGTTTCCATTTTTTTATAATCACCAGAACCAGCTTTGTCCAGCAAACGCAATTCAAATCCACCTGCAGCACCATAACCGGGTACGGCTGGTGGTTGGAAAAACTCAATTGTAGCTCCTGTAATATCTTTGGATTTTTCCTCGAGTTCTTTCATAATCTCATTTGCCGAATGCTCCCGATCTTCCCAACTTTTTAGGTTAACCAAACAAGTTCCAGAATTAGAACCTGTTCCTTCTGTCAAGATTTCAAATCCAGCCAAAGCCGATACCGATTGCACCCCTTCGATTTTTTCTGCAATTTTTTGCAATTTTAAAGCCACATCATTGGTTCTTTCTAATGAGGAGCCCGGAGGTGTTTGTATAATCGCATAGAACATTCCTTGGTCTTCATTTGGAATAAATCCAGTTGGGAGACTGTTGTTCAAGAAAAAGATTCCCACACAAAAAGTGATAAAGGCAATAAAAGTAATAGACCTTTTGTTGACTATTTTCCCAAGTACTCCTTGGTATTTTCCTGTAAGTTGGTTGAATTTGTTATTAAAACCGTCCAAGAAATTGTTCAAAGGCGTTTTCTTTCTAGGTACACCGTGAGCGTTTTTAAGCATCATCGCACAAAGTGCAGGTGTAAGTGTCAGTGCCACAACACCAGACAAAATAATACCTGTTGCCATTGTGATAGAAAACTGACGGTAAAAAATACCTACTGGACCAGACATAAAAGCAACTGGAATAAACACCGCTGCCATCAAAAACGTAATAGCTATAATGGCACCACTAATTTCGTTCATTGCTTTTTTGGTAGCCTTGAGTGGACCTATATGATCTTCTTCCATCTTCGCGTGTACTGCCTCGATGACCACAATAGCATCATCGACAACGACACCAATAGCCAAAACAAGGGCGAATAACGTAACCAAATTGATTGTGATTCCAAAAAATTGCATGAAGGCAAATGTTCCAATAAGCGAAACAGGTACTGCAATGGCAGGAATAATTGTAGAGCGCCAATCTCCTAAAAATAAGAAAACTACCAATCCTACCAGAATAAAGGCTTCCACCAAGGTATGAATTACTTTTTCGATAGAAGCATCCAGAAATTTAGAAGCGTCATAACTTATTTCATAATCAACACCTTTAGGAAATGATGATTTCTTGATTTCGGCTAATTTTGCTTTTACGTCTTTAATAACCTGACTTGCATTACTTCCGTAAGATTGTTTTATGGTAATTGCCGCCGATGGACTTCCATTCAGGTTCGAATAAATATCGTACATCGAACTTCCAAATTCTATATTGGCAACATCTTTCAGACGAAGTATTTCTCCGTTTGGATTCGATTTCAGAATAATGTTTCCGTACTGTTCCTGAGTAGTAAAACGTCCTGAATATTTCAACACATATTCAAAAGCTTGTGAGCGTTTTCCAGAACTTTCTCCCGTTTTTCCTGGCGATGCTTCTAAACTTTGTTCTTCTAAAGCCTTCATGACCTCATCAGCAGAAATTTTGTAAGCCAGCATTCTGTCTGGTTTCAACCAAACTCGCATTGCATAATCTCTATTTCCTACAATATCAGCATTACCAACGCCATCGACTCTTTTAAGTTCCGAAAGAATGTTGATATCCGCAAAGTTGTATAAAAACTTTTGATCCATCTTTGGATCTTTGCTGTACAAGTTAACGTACATTAAATTATTCGATTCTTCTCTAGTAATTTTCACCCCTTCTCGAACTACAAGCGGTGGCAGTTTATTTACAACAGATGCAACTCTATTCTGAATGTTTATAGAGGCTTGATTAGGATCAGTTCCTAAATTAAATACTACTTGTATAGATGCCTCTCCATCATTACCTGCATCCGATGCAATATATTTCATCCCAGGAACACCATTGATGGCTCTTTCTAAAGGAATAACAACCGATTTAATCAATAACTCATTATTTGCTCCAGGATATTCTGCTGTTACATTTACTTTTGGGGGCGAAATAGAAGGCAATTGGGTAACAGGCAAATGGGTCATTGCCAAAATACCAAGCAAGACAATCATCAGCGATATTACTATCGACAGTACGGGTCTTTCTATAAATTTATTAAACATTTTTTATGATTTAAGATTACGTCTATTCTGCTTTTAATTTCAAATGATTCAGCACTTCTTCTGGTTTCTCAAAATCGTATTTGATTTTGTCATCATCCTTCACTTTCTGAACGCCTTCAAGTAGTATCTTGTCAGTTGCTGCAAGACCACTTTTCACTACATATAAATCGGGTATTTCACCAGTAATGATAATTTCTCTTGATCTCACAACGTTGTTTTTATCCACCACAAAAACGTATTTTTTATCTTGAATTTCGTAAGTTGTTTTTTGAGGAATTACCAAAGCATTGTTAACAGGAACGGTCATCAAAACTTTACCGGTTTCTCCGTTTTTCAATAATTTATCAGGATTTGGGAAGCTGGATCTAAAAGCAACATTACCAGTTTCACTATCAAACTCGCTTTCTATAAGTTCTACTTTTCCTTTATATTTCAAAAGTTTTCCGTTTGCCAAAAGCAAGCTTACATGACTATCACCACGGCCTTTTATATTGTCTTGATATTCTAAATATTCGGGTTCAGAAACGTTGAAATAAGCAAACATCTTGCTATTGTCAGAAAGGCTAGTCAATAATTCTCCTTCTTCAACTAAACTTCCTATTTTTTTTGGGAGTCTATCGATAATTCCTGCAAATGGTGCCCTGATTTCGGTAAATGATAAATGGAGCTTTGCCATGGCTACTTCGGCTCTCGCTTGTGCGAGCTTGGCTTGTGCAATAGCTTGTTCATTTTTGGAAATTACATTTTTGTCGGCAAGTGTTTTGGCATTTAAAAGTTCTATTTCAGCACTTTTTGCTTCGGCTTGTGCTTTTAGCAATTCAGCCTCATACATTTTGGGCATAATTCGGAACAATAGTTGACCCGCTTTTACAGCTTGCCCTTCGTCAACATAAATGTTTTGCAAAAACCCTTTTTCTTGTGTTCGGATTTCAATATTTCGTACAGATTTTATCTGCGAAACATACTCTTTGGTAAACGAAGTGTCGATTACGGCAGGATTGGTTACCGTGAATTTAACTGTTTCTTCTTTTTCTTCTTTTTTAGTTGTACAGCTTATTAAGCACAACAGGGCTATAAAGCCAGTAAAAAGGGCATTTTTCTTCATGGTTTTAAATAAAATTGGTGCGATTTAACGCAGTGGATTCGGAAATTTATTTGGATGGAAAAAAGCATCACTTGTCAGGGCGAGACCTAAACTGTCGTGCAAAAGGAAATTTGGTTACTATACATCCACATTTAGGTATTCATAAACATACCTTTTGTAACCGATGTATGGTATATCAAATTATTAAAACGCTGTTTATGATATAAATAGCCGATGAATTGCCGCAAAAAGGCATGAAGATTTTAAAACGCTTGAAGTAATAATTTGAAATAGACAATTGAGAAACTGGCAAATACCAGCTATCAAGCAAACTGTCTTTTTCAGTAAAAAATTTATTAGCAACTCCGTCTTTAATATCATTACCGCTGGAGTATTCCTCATCTAAATCTAAATCAGTATACTCAATTATGATACTACCTAGATTTTTATTTGTAAGTTTTGCTTGCTGGTTTTTTACAAGATTCGGAGTTGAAAAATGGCTGATGTGGCTATGATTTGTATCTGCATGAAGATAACTCCCTCCGCCTAGCAGATGGATACACAGATATACAAAAAATACTACTACTCTCATTTAGGAGCCAAAAGTAATAAAAGAATTGAAAAAATTGAAAGGAAAAGAAGAAATTGTGTTGGATTTAACAAGTAAAAGTAACGAAAACGTTTTCATTAATTAATCTAAAATAAATTTTTCTGAAATAAATAATTGAGTACAAAACAGTTAATAAATTTAAACCTATTAAACTTTTCTGAACATTAAATTACTTTTCTGAATTTTTAAAATACTTTGTAAATCAATGTTTAAAAATGGGCTAGCCTATTTAAATCTTACCTAAAATGGTTTAAAAATACCTAAATGAAGCTCCAAAACGATGATTTTCAAGGTAGTTTTTTCTAGACTAAACGATTAGCTGGCGAAAATTTTCATTGGTGCTAACTCTTAAAAATATCCTAAATAAACTTCTTTAAATAGATATATCGGGAAAAGTCGATATATTTGCACCATGGATCACATAGAAATATTTAAAGCATTATCAAACAAATCCAGATTACAAATGCTGGAATGGCTAAAAGAACCTGAAATAAATTTTCCAGAACAACTGGCTGCAGGTTTTGAGCATGGTGTATGTGTAGGACAAATTCAGGCCAAAGCAGGACTAACCCAATCAACGGTTTCAGAATATTTAGCAATACTACAACGTGCCGGGTTCATCGAATCAACTCGTGTTGGGCAATGGACGTATTACAAGCGCAACGAAAAAGCATTCACAGCACTCAGTAAAATAATCGAATCTAATCTATAAATAATTATGAATACAAATAGTTTGTTTACGCCCTTCAATTTGAAGACGTTAAATCTTAAAAATAGAATTGTGATGGCGCCTATGACGCGCTCTTTTTCTCCAAATGGAGTACCTACAGATGAAGTAGCAGCTTACTATCAAAAAAGAGCTGAAGGCGAAGTAGGTTTGATATTATCTGAAGGAACCGTTATCAATAGACCTTCTTCATCAAACGACGCAAATGTACCTCACTTTTATGGTGATAAATCTTTGGCAGGATGGAAACAAGTAATTGATAGCGTGCATTCAGTAGGTGGACAGATGGGACCGCAGATATGGCATATGGGAATTATGGACAACCACAATTCCGGTTGGGTTCCTCCAGTCCCTTTTGAAGGTCCATCAGGATTAAACAGACCCGGGTTTAGCAACGGGACTACGATGACAACAAATGATATCGAAAATACCATTTTGGCTTTTGGAAAAGCTGCGGCTGATGCCAAAAGATTAGGTTTTGATTGTATAGAAATACACGGTGCCCACGATTATCTGATCGATCAATTTTTCTGGGATGCAACAAATCAACGCACCGATAATTATGGTGGAAAAACTTTAGCAGAACGTACTCGTTTTGCTGTAGAAGTGATTAAAGAAATTAGGAAACAAGTAGGCGAAGATTTTGCTGTAATTATGAGACTTTCTCAGTTCAAACCATCAGATTACACTTATAAACTGGCAAAAACACCTCAAGAAATGGAAGCTTGGCTTAGTCCTTTGATTGATGCAGGTGTCGATATTTTACATTGTTCACAACGTCGTTTTTGGGAACCTGAATTTGAAGACAATGATCTTAACTTTGCAGGATGGGCTAAGAAACTAACAGGCAAACCAACTATTACTGTAGGTTCTGTTGGGCTTTCTGGAGATTTCTTTGGCGCTTTTGCAGGCGAAAGTTCACAACCTACCTCTTTAGATGAATTAACAAGGCGTTTGGACAGAGGAGATTTTGACCTCGTAGCCGTTGGAAGACCTCTTTTATCAGATCCGAATTGGGTTGCCAAAATAAAAGCAGGAAAAAATGAACAACTAAAAGGCTTTAGCAAAGAAGCTTTGGGTGAATTAGTATTGGAATAACATTTGAAAATACAAATCAGTTTATAAAAAAGTTATCTTATAATAGTCAAACCAAAAAGAGAGAAATTCCTAAAATTTCTCTCTTTTTTTTTATAAAATTATTTGATTTTTCAATCGATCAGACAATTCTCTTTTATACGTAATGCCGATAGGTAATCTTTCTTTTTTAATGATAACAAAATCTTTTTCGGTAGATTCAATTTTGTCCAATGCCACGATATACGATTTATGAACACGCATGAAATTCTTTTCGGGAAGGCATTTCTCGAATTCGGTGGTGGTAATCGAAGCTAAATATGTCTTTTTTAAAGTGTGTAATTTCACATAATTACCAAAACTTTGTGCAAATAAAAGCTGGTCTAATTCAATTTCAATAAAATAACCATCCACTTTTACACTTACCGAATTGACTATTACTTCTTCCGTTTTGATTTTACTGTTTTCTGTAGAGAAAAAACGTTCGACAGACTTTAAGAACCGAGGGAAATAGATGGGTTTCAATAAATAATCGATAACACCATAATCATAACTTTCAAGAGCAAATTCAGAATAAGCGGTTGTTAAAATCGTTTTAGGATGTGTTGGAATAATTTTCAGCAATTCTATTCCTGTAATTTCTGGCATATTGATGTCCAAAAACATTAAATCGACTTTATTATCCCGAAGGTAATCCATGGCCTCAATACCATTATACCCCTGAAAAACCAATTCTAACTGCGGGTTTTGTTTAATATAATTCACCAAAACATAATGTGCTGCTGGCTCATCATCGATAATAATACACTTTTTTGGTTCTTTCATCATACAAACTTTTTAAGTTGCAATTTCAGATCAACAATATACGTGTTTTTATCGTCTTGAATGTCTAATTTATAGTCCTCCCCGTAAATTAGCTTCAAACGTTCAATGGTATTTTTTAAACCAATTTTAGTCGAAATTACCCCTGTTTTTTTCTTCGGAATTGAATTGACAACATGCAAATGCAACAAACCGTTTTCGACAGTAACGATGATCCTGACAAAACATTTTTCGATAGCACAAGTTCCGTGCTTGAAAGCATTTTCGATAAAAGCAATCAGTAACATTGGAGATACTTTATACGCATTTTCGTTATCAATTTTACTATCGTAAGTAATGTCGCAACGATAGGAAACCCGCTCTTTTTCAAGTTGCACATAACTGTTTATAAATTCCAGTTCATCTTCAAGAGAGACGCATTGTTTGTTATTACTCTCCAGTTGGTACCGCATTAATTGCGAAACTTTCATAATCAAATCGGAGGTTCTTTCAGGGAATTCTAAACTAATTCCGTAAAGGGTATTGAAGGTATTGAATAAAAAATGAGGATTTAATTGCCCTTTAAGCGCATTCAATTGCATTTGGTTGAACAGTAACGTTTCATCGGTTTGTTTTTTATGAATTCGATAGAATTTAAAAACTATTATCGGACTCAAAATACAGACCAATGTACCCAAAACACTTGCTAATTGGTATGCATAACTCCTCTGATGCGAGTTTTGATACAAATGGCATTTACTAAACATTTCTAAAGTCGTTATTTCGTATAAAACTACCGAAAATACGATAACTGTTAATAGCGTCAGAAAGAGATACGTTACTGGTCTTTGTCCCTTAAATAATATTGGCAACAGAAAAAACCGGTTGAATTGAGCGTGCAGGTACAAAATAAAATAGAGAAAAATACCCATCAAAATGGAGGCTAAAGAACTGAATAACATCCAATCGTTTTTTAACGTAAAAAGCGTAAATGAAAAGGCAACAACAGCAATTTCTTGCCACCATTTGTTGTCCATCATATTGTCAAATTTTTTATTCATTTCTAATACTTAAATCGTTTGCAAATTAACTACAATTATTTAGTTTTAATTTCCAATAAATGACAAATTCAATTGGTCATTTATAATCGCATTACATCATTTAAGAAGCCTTATATCGGTTAAAGTGAAATAATTTTGTTCGAAAATATTTCACAATCCATTTTATGTATTTCAAAAAAATTACTTTATTATTTTTCTTGATTTTTGCTGCTACTGGTTTTTCACAAACTTTGTCTTTAAAAGAAGCTATAAAAACAGGTTTAGAAAACTATGGCTCCATAAAAGCAAAAAGCAATTACAGCAATGCTTCACGAGAGACGCTCAAACAATCCCGTCGCGATTATTTACCCAATCTTAATTTGTCAGCACAGCAAGATTATGGAACTGTCAACGGGCAAAATGGACCACTTTACGGTTTTGGAGGACTTGGGGTCGCTTCTTCCGGACTTCCGCTTCCAGAACAAAACTGGAATTCTGCTTTTGGCGCGTTGTATTTAGTCAACATGAACTGGGACTTTTTTACTTTTGGAAAAATTCAGGAGAAAGTTAATTTGGCCAAAATTGATGTTCAAAGCCGTGAAAATGATTTACTACAGGAAAAATTCCAACAGGAAATAAAAATATCAGCTGCTTATCTTAATTTATTGGCTAGTCAACGATTATTGATTTCGCAGCAAAAGAATTTAGATCGTGCAAACGTTTTCAAAAGAACAGCTGCTGCAAGAGTAAAAAACGGTTTACTTGCCGGAGTGGATTCAACATTAGCCACTGCCGAAGTTTCGAAAGCCAAAATGAC
The DNA here is from genome assembly GCF_048158525.1 of Flavobacterium algoris. Lineage (NCBI taxonomy): Bacteria > Pseudomonadati > Bacteroidota > Flavobacteriia > Flavobacteriales > Flavobacteriaceae > Flavobacterium > Flavobacterium algoris. The sequence goes on along the minus strand of NZ_JBLNKT010000015.1, from coordinate 32,025 downwards.
TTTAAATCTGGCTAAAAATTTCGTCAAAGAACAAAACAATAAATTGGTCGATTTGATGGGCGTTGCGCCACAGGATTTTGTAACCGATACGCTTTTTGTAAATCAAATTCCAAAAGATATTTTAGTAGCTGATAAAGCTTCTGAAAGCTTACATCCTTTACTTCAATTTTACAAAACGAAGATTGATTACAGCAACCAGCAAGTCAAATTATACAAACGGTTTTATTATCCTACGATGAGCGCTTTTGGTATTTTGCAAACACGCGCTTCTGGATTTGATTCGTCCTATGCGATAGACCAAACCGCTTTTAATAAAAATTATTGGCAGGGTGTAAGTCCAGATCGCAGCAATTATTTGATTGGAGTTGGAATTACTTGGAATTTAACTACTCCGTTCCGAATAAGCAAACAAGTGAGTGCGCAAAAGTATGTTTCACAAGCTTTACAAGAAGAGTACAATCAGGCTGACAGAGAATTGCAATCGCAATTGAATTTTGCCGATGATAAAATCAAAATCACACTAGAGAATTATACCGAAGCACCGGTTCAGGTAAATGCGGCAGCTCAAGCCTATTTGCAAAAATCGACTTTATACAAAAACGGATTGACCACTTTAACCGATTTGACACAAACCTTGTTTATTTTAAATCGTGCCGAAATTGATCGTGATATCGTCAACAATAATGTATGGCAATCGTTTTTGCTAAAAGTAGCAGCCACAGGCGATTTTGACTTATTTATAAATGAATTTTAATTAAACCCATATGAATTTAATACGTTTTGCACTCCGCAAACCCATCTCCATATTGGTATTGGTTGCTGGTTTATTTTTCTTCGGAATTAGTGCCATAAGAGATATCAAGATCGATATTCTCCCTAAAATGAATTTGCCTGTAATTTACATTGCACATCCTTTTGGAGGATATACTCCGGACCAAATGGAGGCTTATTTTGCCAAAAATTATGTCAACATTCTTCCTTTTGCCAATGGCGTAAAATCAGTTGAAACCAAGAATATTCAAGGGTTGATGATTATGAAATTGACCTATTATGAAAACACCAATATGGCGCAAGCAGCTGCCGAATTGAGTGCGCTTTCGAATAGGATTCAAGCCGCATTTCCTCCCGGTACGCAACCGCCTTTTATCATTCGTTTTGATGCTTCGTCATTACCGATCGGGCAATTGGTTTTGAGCAGTAAAATCAGGTCTAACAACGAATTACAGGATTTGGCAAACGTGTATGTTCGGGCTTCTTTCACTTCGATTCCAGGTTTATTATCGCCGGCTCCCTTTGGCGGAAGCCCGAGAACCATTGAGGTGAACGTAGATCCTGATTTATTGCGTTCCCACAACATGACACCCGACCAAATTGTAGAAGCGATACGCCTCAACAATCAAACGGCTCCTTCCGGAAATGTGAGAATTGGGGATAAAAACTACATTACGCCAACTAATAATACGATTAAAGAACTTAAAGATTTTGAGAAAATTCCGTTGTTTAAAGGAAGTGTTCAAAACTTGACTCTTGGTGATGTCGCCACTGTAAAAGATGGTGCCGATATTACCGCAGGTTATGCTTTAGTAAACGGAAAACGCTCCGTTTATATTAGTATTGCCAAAGCCGGAGATGCTTCGACTTGGGATGTGGTTCAGAAATTAAAATCGGAACTGCCAAAAATTCAAAGTACACTTCCTGAAGATGTAAAATTATCCTACGAATTTGACCAATCGGTTTATGTAATCAATTCTGTTAAAAGTTTGGTTACCGAAGGAATTATCGGAGCGGTGTTAACGGGATTAATGGTTTTATTATTCCTTGGAGACAGACGTGCGGCCTTAATTGTAATCTTGACCATTCCGATTTCGATTATTTCTGGCGTTTTATTTTTGAAATTATTCGGGCAAACCATCAACTTAATGTCCTTGAGCGGATTGGCATTGGCTATCGGGATCTTAGTGGATGAAAGTACCGTAACCATTGAAAATATTCACCAACATCTCGACATGGGAAAACCCAAGGCTCTGGCCATTTGGGATGCGTGCCAAGAAATTGCTTTACCAAAATTATTGATTTTACTTTGTATCCTTGCCGTTTTTGCGCCTGCTTTTACAATGGTTGGAATTCCTGGAGCACTGTTTTTACCTTTAGCATTGGCGATTGGATTTTCAATGGTAATTTCGTTTTTATTATCCCAAACTTTTGTACCCGTTATGGCGAATTGGTTGATGAAAGAACATCCAAAAACGGAACACAAACCAAGCATTACAGATGATGAAGCCGAGTTTAATGCTTCTGGATTAACGCCTGAATCGGAGAAAGATTTGATCAGTCAGAAAAAAGTAATGATTGAAAGAGATGATTTTAATGGAGATGGAAAAATAAGCGTTTTTGAAAGATTCAGAATCCGATTTATGAAAACCCTAGACCGTCTTTTTCCCTACAAAAAAGCCGCTACTTTGGGGTATCTTGTCGGAATTACACTGCTTGCACTGGTGTTTATTACTTTTATTGGAAAAGATGTTTTCCCAAAAGTAAATTCGAGTCAATTTCAGCTTAGAATGCGCGCTCCCGACGGAACACGTTTAGAACGCACCGAAGAAAAAGTGATTTTAGTCCTGAAAGAATTAAACAAAATGGTTGGCAAGGAGCATATCGGAATTTCATCGGTATATGTGGGACAACACCCTTCTTTATTCTCCATTAATCCAATCTATTTATTCATGGCGGGTTCGCATGAAGCCGTTTTCCAAGTAAGTTTGAAAGATTATGAAGCCGATATGGATGATTTTAAAGATGCTCTTAGAGCTCGAATTAAAAAAATTCTTCCTGATGTAAAAGTCACTTTTGAACCTATTGAGCTTACGGATAAAGTCTTGAGTCAAGGATCGCCAACGCCAATTGAGATTCGAATTGCCGGAAAAGACAAAAAACGAAATGAAGCTTACGCCAATCAAATTGTCGGGAAACTTCAGAAAATATCGTATTTCAGAGATGTACAAATTGGGCAACCGATTCATTATCCTGCGATGAATATCGAAATTGACCGAACACGCGCTGCCGAATTAGGTGTGGATATGAATGATATTTCGCGCTCGTTAATTGCTTCCACCTCTTCTTCCAGATATACAGAGAAAAACACGTGGATAGATGAAAAAACAGGTTTATCGGTTGCAGTACAGGTACAGGTTCCTTTGAATAAAATGAAAAGCAAAACAGATATGGGTGAAATTCCGGTATTGAAAAACTCGTTACGTCCTGTTTTAAGTGATGTCGCCAAAATTACACCTGGATTTGTAAGCGGTGAAAATGACAATTTAGGAGCCATGCCATACATTACAGTTACCGCTAACATCTACCAAACCGATTTAGGTACGGCTACAACAGATGTTGCTAAAACGATAGATTCATTAGGTGAACTGCCACGTGGTTTATTCATCGAACCTATTGGTTTGAGTAAAGTATTGAGCGAAACATTAAGCAGTTTACAAGTCGGATTGTTAGTTGCCATCTTTGTAATCTTCTTAATGTTGGCTGCTAATTTTCAATCGTTCAAAGTTTCATTAGTCATTTTAACCACGGTTCCTGCGGTAGTTTTAGGGGCGCTATTAATGTTAACGATTACGGGTTCTACCTTAAACTTACAATCGTATATGGGAATTATCATGTCTGTGGGAGTTTCGATTGCGAATGCTGTTTTATTGGTTACCAATGCCGAGCAATTGCGAAAAATAAATGGGAATGCATTAGAATCGGCACGAGAAGCCGCAGCGTTACGTCTTCGTCCCATTATTATGACCAGTGTGGCTATGATTGCGGGAATGTTACCTATGGCGATTGGTCATGGCGAAGGAGGCGACCAAGTTTCTCCATTAGGAAGAGCCGTTATTGGCGGATTATTATTTTCGACCTTTGCCGTATTGCTAATATTGCCTTTAATTTTTGCTTGGGCACAAGAAAAAACAGGTACACAATCTATTTCTTTGGATCCTGAAGACGAAGAAAGCATCCATTATATCTCATCATTAAAATCACAAAATGAAAAATAAAATACTACAATCGACCGCGCTATTTTTTGTAGCCCTATTTTTTCTAAGCAGTTGCAATTCGAATAAAAAAGAAGCTCCTGTTGCAGAAATAGAACCTAAAATGGAAACCTTTGCTTTAGCAAAAGCGAAACTGACCACCGACTTGCGTTTACCGGCCGAATTATCCGGTTTTAGCCAAGTGGATTTATTTGCTAAAGTGAATAGTTATGTAAAAACACTAAAAGTAGATATTGGTTCTGATGTAAAACAAGGACAACTCCTTATTGAACTAGAAGCTCCAGAGATCAGTTCGCAACTAGCTGGAGCGGAGTCGCGCCTGCATTCACAGGAAGCTATTTATGCTGCCAGCAACGGGACGTATCAACGGTTGCTTGAAACCAGTAAAGTAGAGGGAACGATTTCTAAAAATGATTTAGAATTGGCTTTATCCAAAAAAAATTCAGACTATGCCCAATTAGCTGCGGCCCGAGCTGGACAGAGGGAAATCAAGATAATGCAAAATTATTTACACATACGAGCTCCATTTAATGGTAAAGTAACCGCACGTAATGTCAATACGGGTGCCTATGTGGGACAAGGAGCTCAAGTTCCGCTTCTCACGATACAAGACCAAAAGAAACTTCGTTTATCGGTATCGATACCTGAGGCGTACACAGGTTACCTGAAAGTAGGTCAGGTAATTAGTTTTAATGTAGTGTCTTTACGAGGTGAAATGTTTCAGGCTAAAATCAGCAGAATGTCTGGAGCGCTAGACCTCAAACTGCGTTCCGAACGTGTGGAATTGGATGTGATAAATTCCGACGGAAAATTACTTCCTGGAATGGTTGCTGAAGTGCTTCTACCCCTTAATAGCAAAAAAGAAACTTTTGTAGTCCCTAAATCGGCCGTTGTGAATAGTGCTGAAGGGATCTATTTGATAAAAGTAGTCAACAAAAAAGCGCAACTCATTAAAGTAAGCCTTGGACTTGAAGCAGATGACCAAATCGAAGTTTTTAGTGATTCATTAGAACAAAATGATATTTTGATTAGCAAACCAAACGAGGAGATTAAGGATGGCTCCGATATCAAATAGTTCCTGTTTTTTCAACAACAAATGACTTTCCTGCAAGGTTTCAAAAACCTTGTAGGTATGGCTTTTAAATTTAAATCCCTATAAAATCAAAAAAAGACCTTGCGGTAAAAATCAGTCAACCGCAACTATATAATTAATCAATTACAAAAGAAGAATTAAACTCCAGTTCATAGCCTATATTTATGCAAATTATATCCTATTTTTGTGTGTTTTTTGCGTGAGTGATGGCAGTGGAGCTCTTTTTTCTTTATCAATTGCCACGGGTTTAAACCCGTGGCAATTGATAAAGAAAAAAAGCGGGAACGTACAGCGCGACCCAAAGTTTTTACGAAGGGTCACGCCCAAATAAAAGGGTATTATTGGGCAAGCAGAAAAAAATTAAATACAATAACAACTTTAAAATTTAATCGAATGGAAACAACAAATGTAAAAGCTTACGGTACAGTAGCAGCGGATGCCGCTTTAAAACAAATGAATATCGAACGCAGAAACATTACGGCAAAAGATATTGAAATCGAAATTTTGTATTGCGGAGTTTGTCACTCTGATCTACACACGGCCAGAAATGACTGGGAAAATACGATCTATCCTGCTGTTCCTGGTCACGAAATTGTGGGAAAAGTGACCAAAGTAGGAAACGAAGTTACTAAACTAAAAGTTGGTGATTTTGCTGCAGTAGGGTGTTTGGTAGATTCTTGTAAGACCTGCGATAATTGCAAGCAAGATTTGGAACAATACTGCTCTAACGGTTGGGTTGGTACCTATAATGGAGAAGACAAGCATTTAGGCGGAATGACTTTTGGGGGCTATTCTGAAAAAATTGTGGTTGACGAAGCCTACGTTTTAAAAGTGCCTGCTAATCTTGACTTGGCTGCTACAGCACCTTTATTATGTGCTGGAATTACCACTTGGTCCCCTCTTCGCCACTGGAAGGTTGGAAAAGGGAGCAAAGTTGCCGTTGTAGGTTTAGGAGGATTAGGACATATGGCCATAAAGCTAGCCAAAGGTTTAGGTGCAGAAGTTACCCTTTTTTCAAGATCAGCTAATAAAGAAAAAGACGCTTTCGAATTGGGTGCAGATGCCGTAATTATCTCGACTGACGAAAATCAAATGAGTGCTGCAAGCGGAAAATTTGATTTAATCATTGACACCGTTCCTTATGTTCATGATGTAAATCCTTATGTAGGAACTTTAAATACTAACGGAACATTGGTTTTGGTAGGATATTTAGGTGGTTTAGAACCTATTTTAAATACGGTACCGATGATAATGGGAAGAAAATCTGTTGCAGGATCTTTAATTGGTGGAATTGCCGAAACTCAGGAAATGCTTGACTTTTGTGGGGAACACAATATTGTATCTGAAATTGAAATTATTAAAATACAGGACATCAACGAAGCGTATGAAAGAATGCTCAAAAGTGATGTTCGCTACCGTTTTGTAATTGATATGGCATCGCTTAAAAGCTAGATAAATTATGAACTCAACAGCTAAAAGCGAACAGCATCCAATTTTTCCCCAAGGTGATAAAGCAAATCCTGATTATTTTACGGGAAATGCCTGGGTTAAATTATTAGTGACTGAAAATGAGTTTAATAGTGTAATCGGAAACGTAATTTTTGAAGCGGGAGCCAGAAACAATTGGCACACCCATCCGGGAGGTCAAATCCTCATTGTAACTGATGGGATTGGCTACTATCAGGAAAAAGGCAAGCCAATTCAATTGATTCAAAGAGGCGATGTGATTAAAATACCCGCTGATGTTAAACATTGGCACGGTGCTGCAATTGATAGTCCGTTAACTCATATCGCCATTACCGCTGTTACTCCTAAAGGAGCAGTCGATTGGCTGGAAAGAGTAACGGATGAGGAATACAACAGTTACAAACAATAAGAACATTTTTAATTCAACAAAAGCCTGTAAATAGTATGATTTACAGGCTTTTTTGTTTTTATTAGACTCCCTAGAAGTACCAAAAAATAATAAACATCAATCAAAAAAAAACAATTTTTATTTTTTTTAAAAAATTTTGTCCAATTACGAAAGTTCAATTGTCATTAGGGTATAACATTTAAAATTTAATACAATGGAAACTAGAATTAATGTATTCGAAAAAGGACAAAAAGCGGTAAGCACATTATTTGGAATTAGCGGTTATTTAAAAAAATCTTCAATCGAAAAACAACTTTTGGAATTAGTCGATTTCAGGGTATCACAGATCAACAGCTGTGCTTATTGTTTAGACATGCATGCTAAAGAAGCCCGTGCAATAGGAGAAACCGAACAACGTCTTTACGGTTTAAGCGCATGGCGTGAGGCACCTTATTACACCCAACGCGAAAGAGCCGCATTGGCTTGGGCAGAAGCGTTAACAGCTTGCACTGTTCCTGACGAAATTTACAATGAGGTTAAAAAAGAATTTTCAGATGATGAAATGATTGATCTTACTCTAGCTGTTACCTCCATTAATACTTGGAACCGCATCAATCTGGCATTTCCGAATACTCCTGGGACTTACAAAGTGGGGCAATTTTAATAAATGAAAAATTGGATTTTTTTTATACATTGTGAATGTATTTATAAATTAATGTAAAATAGTTCCTTTAAAATAAAAGATCGATAAACAGTACCAACTTTAAAATTTAAAAAAATGAATGAGTTTTTATTAATTTTTCGCAGGGATTATGCAACCAAAGAAGTTCAACCTTCACCAGAGGAGTTGCAGCAGCACTTAAAGCAATGGCAGGAATGGTTTGGTAGCCTTGCTGCTCAGGACAAGCTTGCGAGACCTTTACAACGCTGGGATGGACAAGGAAAAATTGTAACCAATACCAAAAGTATTACGAATGGTCCATATGCCGAAATTAAAGAATCTATTGGTGGCTTGATTATAATTAAGGTAAAAGATTATGACGAAGCAGTTCATATCGCAAAAGACTGCCCGATAATTCAACTTGGTGGAAATGTAGAAATCAGAATGGCTATTTAAGAATAGTTAGATACTAGTTAAAAATGCCTTTGTATCTTTACAGAGGCATTTTATTTGCTCTATATGGACAATCAAGAACTTATACCGCGATTATTTAGAACAGAATATCAAAAAATAGTTTCGGTCCTCTGCCGTTTGTTTGGTATTCAGCATATTGAGATTGCCGAAGATATTGTTAGCGATACATTTCTTGCTGCTACGGAAACATGGAGTATTAACGACGTGCCAGAAAACCCAACTGCCTGGCTCTACACGGTGGCCAAAAACAAAACCAAGAATTATTTTAAACGAAATTCCGTTTTTGAACAGAAAATTGTCACTGAAATAAAATACAATTCCGCTATAAATCTAGAAGAAATTGAGATTGACCTCTCCGACAAAAATATTGCGGACAGTCAGCTGGCCATGCTATTTACGATCTGTAATCCCTGTAACGCTAACGAAGCACAGATTGCCCTTGCACTTAACTTGCTTTGCGGTTTTGGAATAAATGAAATCTCCGATGCATTCCTAACAAGCAAAGAGGTCATCTATAAAAGAATTAACCGGGCCAAAGAAAAGTTGAAAGAAGAAAATATCAAAATTCAACAGCCAACCGCATTTGAAGTAAAAAATAGACTAGACAATGTTTTAAAGACGATTTACCTACTTTTTTCGGAAGGCTACTACTCTACTTCGCAAAACACCACTTTGCGTCAGGAATTTTGTACAGAAGCGATGCGTCTTGCGTATTTATTAACCCAGAATCAAGCGACAAACCTTCCCGCGACAAACGCTCTCATGGCATTGATATGCTTCCACTCGTCCAGATTTGAAGCCAGAACAAATGAAAATGACGAGATTATTTTATATCAGGACCAAGATGAAACCCTCTGGAATAAGGAATTAATTGATAGGGGAACCTATTTCCTAAGTAAGTCTTCAACAGGAAATACGCTTTCAAAATACCACCTAGAGGCAGGTATCGCCTATTGGCATACGCAAAAAAAAGACACCACCGAGAAATGGGAACACATATTGGAATTATACAACAATTTGATCATTCTGGAGTACTCTCCTATTGTAGCCTTAAACAGAACGTATGCCTTATCCAAAATAAAAGGAAAAGAAGAAGCAATCTTTGAAGCCGAAAAGCTTAACCTGAAAGACAACCATTTTTACTATTCTCTATTGGGCAATCTCTATACTGACTATGACAATAAAAAGGCGCTGCAAAATTTTCAAACAGCATTAAGCATGGCCAAATCAGTATCTGATAAGAAAATTATTCTCAAAAATATTGATCGCATAAATGCTAATAAAATATAACCCATTGGGAACAATCATAGTGAACAAATAATCAAATTTAATGCTGAAATAAGATTTAAACCATTGTGTAAAAAAAATTATAGTAAGTTTGTAAATCAATCCCATTGCATTTTTTTAAAAAGTAACAATAATGAGTTTAAAAGATTTATTAGACAGTAGTAAAGACAAAAGCCTTTCTGGACAAAAATGGCATATGCTAAGACAAGCAATCGTAAAACGATTATTGTCTGCCGGTAATGCTACAATAGCAGAATTAAGCTCTGAACTACAATCTAGTGTTCCAACGGTAACTAAAGCCGTTAACGAATTATTACCGGAAGGCTATGTGGTCGATTTGGGAAAAATTACCAATAGCGGTGGAAGGCGACCTTCATTATATAGTATCAATCCAACTTGCGCTTACTTTTTAGGGGTCGAAGTGAGTATTGCTAATATGTCTATTGGCTTACAAAACATTAAAAACGAATTTGTCAGTATTGAATTAGGAACTTCCTTTATTTTAGAAAATACACAAGAGTCACTTTTGGAATTTTGTAATCTGATAAATTCATTTATAGAAGATAGTTCTGTCGAAAAAAAGATGATTGTGGGTGTTTGCATCAACTTTTCAGGACGTATCAATTCGATGGAAGGATTTAGCTATAATTATTTCTTTAGCGAAAATAGACCTTTAACAGAAATTATTTCAGAACAATTGGACATGCCGGTTCATTTAGAAAATGACACCAGAGCAATGACATTTGGTGAATATAGTGAAGGTGTTGTTGATGACGAACAGAATATAATATTTCTTAATTACAGTTGGGGTGTCGCTATAGGAATGATCACTGACGGTAAACTGTATTATGGAAAATCGGGTTACTCTGGGGAATTTGGCCACAGTACGATCTTCGATAATGGAATTATGTGCCAGTGTGGTAAACTTGGATGTCTGGAGACTGAAATTTCAGGTTGGTCCTTAGTAAACCAATTCAAAGCGGCTCTAAAAGAGGGAAAAGAATCCAAAGTAGTTCTTGATGAAAATTCTCCTGCTTTGCAACACCATACCATTATTGCCGGAGCTTTTAATCTAGAGGATACTTTATGTGTTGATTTGGTAACCAAGCAGAGTGAAAAAATGGGACGCTATTTGTCTATTCTACTCAACATCTTTAATCCTGATTTATTAGTGATTGGTGGTGATTTCGCACAATTAGGCGATTATACGCTATTACCTATTCAGTCTGCATTAAAAAAATATTCATTAGGTTTGGTTAACCGGGACATGAAACTTAAAAAATCGACTTTAGGTCGTCGCGCTGGTGTTATTGGGGCTTGTTGTGTTATAAAAGAAAAGATGTTATCCCCATTAATCAATAACTAAAATTACTTATAAATTTTAATTATTAAAATAATTTAATAAGTATATTGTATTTATTAAATTTATTTATATATTTACAACGTGATAATAAATAACGCGGAAAAAATATATTTAAAATCGTTTTTTACTCTATTTTTTACTTTCTCTCCTACAAGGAATCAATAAAAAAACTTTAGTTCAAGAGAAAAATCCGCACACAATTACTTATTACAGAAAGAGATTTTATCTTTTTAGAGTACTAATCGCTACACCTATTTTGACTGTGCTATTTTCAATTGAAATTATTTTTTTCTAATGGTAAAGATTGCCCATAAAAACTAAAACAAGGATTCAAATTCTAAAATACAAGTGACGATTTTAGATTACTAACATAAAAAAATAACAAAATTGGGAATGCCCTTTTTTATAAAATATTGATTTGTTATCCATAAAAAAAGCCAGCACATGCTGTAAACATTGCTGGCTGGTTCTTCGTAAAAGAACTATGGTTGGAAAACAAATAAATAAACCAAGAAGGAAGAATTATTATTAACTAACCATTACAAAAGTATGTATTTATTACCAAAAAGCAAGCCGAAAAATTATTGGCTGACCCCTAACTTCGGGAAAGCTATGAAATTAACATCCTTATTTCTAGTAGCTTTTACCGTACAAGCATCAGCTGCAGTATCGACACCGACGGTTCTTTTTTTAGAAAAAAATGTTCCCGTAGCAAAAGAAACAATCAAATTAGCCCTAATCCAAAAGAAAATTACAGGAAAGGTAACGAATGAAAAAGGAGAATCTTTACCTGGAGTAAATATTATTGCCAAAGGCACTACTATTTCAACACAGACCGATTTTGACGGAAATTTTACATTTGAAGTACCGGATAATGTTACCACATTAGTAGTTTCTTATATAGGTCTTCAAGAGCAGGAAGTGACTATTGGAAATGCGCCTCTTACTATAATTCTAAAAGAAGTAGGACAGCAAATGAATGAAGTTATTGTTGTAGGTTATGGTTCGCAAAACAGAAGAACCTTAAGTACTTCAGTATCTAAATTAGACAAAAAAGTGTTAGAAAATGTTCCTTACTCAAACGTGACACAAGCATTACAAGGAAACGTAACTGGTTTAGTGGTACGTACCGCATCAGGACAACCCGGTAAGGCATCTAACATTTTAGTGCGTGGAGGTACATCTATTGATAATCCGGCAGGTGCAACTCCTATGTATATTGTTGACGGAGTTATTCGTACTCAAATTGATGATATTAACTCTGCTGACATAGCCTCATTACAAGTATTAAAAGATGCCGCTGCAACATCAATCTACGGAGCCCGTGCTTCTAATGGTGTAATTATTATTACAACTTCTACCGGAAAAGCAGGTAAAACTAAAATCACTTATAATGTTTCTACTCAAAATAGCCGAGTAGGCAAGAAATATGATTTCTTAGACGGAGGAGACTTTATTAGACTGCAACGTTTGGGTTTGTATAATGCTGCCGAAATCGCCGGACTTTCAACAACAACCGGTATTGCACGATTAGGACAATTAACAGGGGCTACTCCTGCCGGTACCGGAAATAATTTATTGAATAACACCCCTTTTGCTACATTATTGAAATCAAATTTAGACGCACCCACTATCCAAGGTTTACAAGCTAAAGGTTGGCAAGAAATGGCAGATCCTCTAAATGCTAACAATACTATTATGTATAAAAGTACGAATTGGAATGACATTTTATTTCAAAATGCGATCACCCAAAATCATACTTTAGGTTTTAGCGGTGGTGGAGATGCCGGTACTTTTGATTTAAGCTTAGGGTATCTAAAAGGAGATGGTGTTACTATATTTACTGGATACCAACGTTTTACAAGTAAGTTAAATGCATCTTTGAAATTAGCGGATAACTTTACTATAAATGGTAGAGTATTATACTCAAAATCAAGCAACAATCAAGTTGTTGCCAATAGTGTTGTTTTCAACAGATATTTAGGAAACTCCCCTACTACAAAATTATATTTGGAAGATGGTACTTTGGCTCCAGGCCAAAATAACATCAACGGAAATCCATTATACCAAATGGGTAAAGTAAAAGGAATTAATGAAAACAATAAATTGCAGATGGGTGTTGATGGTGATTTAAAACTTACTAAAGACTTAACTTTTACACCTTCATTGTCACTTTATAACGAAAGTGAAAATGATAATACTTTTCAACAGGCATTTTTAAGTGGTAGCAATGGTTTAGTTGATAATACACGTACCGCTACCAGATTAAGCAATCAAATCGCTCAATTACAATACGAAGGAGTATTCACATATGCTAAATCTTTGGATAATGTAGGTGATTTTCAGGCAAAATTGGGAGCGTCTAAATTCGACAGAACCATAAAAGCATTTAATGCTTCTGGGAAAGGAAGTCCTTCTGATCTTGCACAAACTTTAGATTCATCACCAATACCGGTTTCTGTATACAGCAATAATACAAGATTAGTGTTGAACAGTGTTTTTGGTCGTGTGAATTATGATTACAAAAGCAGGTATTTTGCAACAGCATCTTTCCGTTATGATGGTTCTTCCAGTTTAGGTCCGGATAATAAATATGGTTTTTTTCCAGGATTATCTGTAGGTTGGAATGCACATGAAGAGAAATTTTGGAAAGTAATGCCAGAAGTTGTTTCTTCTTTAAAACTACGTGGAAGTTATGGGGTAAACGGTAACTTAGGTACTTTGGGAGATTTTCAATCCGGTGGATTATATTCAGGTACAACAAACGGATTTGCTAATAGCTACAACGGTCAATCTGCAATTGTAAATTCACAAATTGCAAATCCAGGCTTGAAATGGGAGCAATCACAAACTATAAATGGAGGTTTTGATTTAGGGTTTAATCATGATAAAGTTAGAGTAATTGGAGATTTTTATAACAAACTAACTTCTGATTTATTAACGAATCTAACACTTCCTTCCAATAGTGGTTTCTCTACTGTTCTAACAAACTTAGGAGGATTAAGAAGTAAAGGTTTTGAATTAGAATTGAATGCCAATGTGTACAATCAAAATGATTGGAAAATTAATGTGGGTGCTAATGTTTCACACAATACTAACGTAATTGAGAAACTTCCTTTCAATGGAAATGCAAACAATAGAATTGGCGGAACTGAAATTTGGGATGCAGCAAGCAGTTCTTATAAATACGTAGGTGGTTTGCAGGAAGGTCAAAAAATTGGTGATTTTTATGCTCACAAACAATTATATATTCTTTCTACACAAGCACAAGCAGATGCTTATAACGCAACTACACATGATACTTATGTAACTAAAACAGCTGCAGCCGGTGGTAATCCAACTGGTAAGAAATTTGCTGGAGATGCAGTATTTGAAGATACTGATGCAAACGGCATTATTGATAGTAAAGACAGAACTTTTATGGGTAATATGTTCCCTAAATTTGTGGGTGGTTTTAATTTTAATGCGGACTATAAAGGATTCTCATTAACCGTAAGAACAGATTACTCTTTAGGAGCTACTATTTACAATGAAGCCAGAGCGCGTTTTGTGGGTCAATTTCAAGGAAATTACGGATTATTAGCCGAAAGTTTACAGTCTTGGCAAAAAGAAGGTGATATTACTAATGTCCCACGTTACCGTTGGGCTGATCAAACGAACCAAAATAACTTATTCCGTTCTGAAGCAAGTGGAGCTGCATACAATACCAATATGTTCCAAGGAAATAGCCGTTACTACGAAAGTGGAGATTACTTATGTATAAGAGAAGTTACATTTAGTTATACCGTTCCAAAATCGATAGTTGAAAAAGCTAGATTAGCATCAGTACGTGTGTATGTAACAGGAAGTAACTTATACTATTTCACTAAATACAGTGGTTTAAGCCCAGAAGTTCAAGGGATTGATGGTGGTTCCAGTTTAGGATTAAATTCAGCTGGATCGACAGGTACTTATCCTGTTCCAAAAAACTTTATCCTTGGTTTAAACATTGGTTTGTAAATTTTAATATTAAATATTATGAAAAAGAAAATTCTTTTATATTCTATACTTTTTACCGGTTTTTCATTATTGAACTCGTGTCAGGATGACTTAAACCTTACGTCTGAAAGCGTAATTACTTCTGCCAGTTTTTGGAAAACAGAAGACGATGCAAAGGCAGGTGTAAATGGTATGTACTTCAATTTTAGAACTCAAACCCAACAAAATTACTATTTATTGGGAGGAGCAAGAAGTGCAGAAATTACTAATGGAGTTCAATCTCCGCTAAGCTTGGCTAATTATTATAATAACAACCTGACTGCACAGAATATTGATGTGGACTGGGCTGGTTTGTACACCGTAATTCATCAGGCAAATTTGGTTTTAAAATATGTTCCGACTATTCAATTTAGTCCAACAACTGTAAATGAGCAAAAGAGATATATCGCGCAAGCGTATTCTATGCGTGCTTTGGCATATTTTATCATGGCTCGTTCTTGGGGCGGTGTACCAATAGTAACTACGCCAACAGAAAACACCAATCAATCCGAATATATTGTTCCGCGTAATACAATTGAAGAAACTTTTGCATTCATTAAGTCTGATATTGAATCAGCTATTGCTAATTATCCTGATGCGACAAACAATAAAACACAATTATCCTTGTCATCGACTTATGCTTTAAAAGCAGATGTGAATTTATGGACAGCGAAACAATTAGGTGGCGGTAATACTGATTTAAACACGGCTTTGGCTGCCATTAATGCTATTCCTACTGCACCATCTTTATTACCAAATTTCAAAGACGTATTTGGTTACACCAATAAAGGAAATACTGAAGTACTTTTTGCGGTTAGATATTCTTTGGCGGATGTACCGTCTGCGCTATCTGACAATTGGAATTCTTTCATGTTTGTTGGACCAAGTGACTTTGCACCCCTAACAGCAGCGACAGCAACAGCAACTTTTGGAACTTTGGGAGTTGGTACAGGAAATGCAGGTATTTCAAGAGTACAACCAGATATTACACATTTCAACTTTAGCAGTACAGATACCCGAAAAACAGCTACTTATTTAACTTTATACAATGGAACTACTCCGGTAGTAACAGGTTTAGTAAAATACAATGGAACAGTTGATGGTGCTACCAGAAGATTTGTGAGCGATATCATTATTTACCGTTGGGCTGACATCTTGTTAATGAAAGCAGAAATTAAAAATGCTCTAGGTCAGGATGCAACTTCAGAAATGAATCAAGTAATGCAAAGAGCCGATCCCTCTTCCTCATTTACAAATGGCTCTCAAGCAGCTAATGACGATGTTATTTTAAATGAACGTTTGAAAGAATTAGCTTTTGAAGGGAAAGCATGGTGGGATTTAGTTCGTTTCAACAAAACGAATCTTGTGCCCTCTATGGCCGGTAAAAAGATATTGTTTCCAATATCTCAAAATACTATTAACTTTAATCCTAAAATCACTCAGAATCCATAGTAAAAAACTGGATTTAAGAAGTATAGTTTAAATAATAAGCCGGGAATATTTAAGTTCCCGGTCTATTTAAACAACATAAATAAAAGACAATTTAAAAAAATACCTCATGAAAATTGAACATTTACAAGGGCTTATCTCAGCTCCTTTTACACCCTTTAATAGCAATGGAAAATTAGATGTTAGCCTAATTCCGGCTTACTATACTTTTCTAAAACAAAACGGAATAACTGGTGCTTTTATTAATGGCTCTACAGGAGAAGGTGTTTCTATAACATTAGAAGAGAAAAAAGCAGTTGCTCAAGCTTGGGCAGATTGTTCCAATCACGATGCTGATTTTAAAGTAATGGTATTCTTAGGTGGAACTTGCCTTGCCGATTGCATTGACTTAGCAAAACATGCTTATCAAATAGGATTGTATGCTGTTTCTATGACTGCTCCATTTTATTTCAAGCCAGCCAATGTTGATATGTTAGCCCAATCTTGTATCGAAGTTGGCAAAAGTGTTCCTAACATGCCTTTCTATTACTACCATATTCCTGTATTGACAGGTGTGAACTTACCAATGTTTGATTTAGTACAAGCCATAGACGGAAAGCTTCCTAATTTTGCAGGAGTGAAATATACACACGAAGATTTCATGGATTTCCAAAGTTGTATGAGTTATGAAAATGGTAAATTCGACATGCTTTGGGGACGTGACGAGAATATGTTATCAGCATTAGTATTGGGTGCCAAAGGTGCTGTAGGAAGTACTTTCAATTATGCTGCTCCATTGTATTATGATTTGATTGCGGCTTTTAATGCCAATGATTTAGTTACAGCGCGTGCTTTACAGCAAAAATCAATCAACATGATTCGTTTATTGGGTAAATACGGCGGAATTTCAGTAGGAAAAGCCTATATGAAAATGGTAGGATTGGATTTAGGTGAATTTAGATTGCCTGTCAAAAACATGAGTGCTGACCAATTTGAATTGTTCAAAAAAGATGTAGAAAGTCTAAATTTTGAAGATTTCAAATCAAAATAGCTTCGTTCGTTTTATTTAAAAAACAAACACTATGAACAAATATATTTTTCCTCTAATTCTTTCCTTATTTATTATGCCGACAACTGACGCCCTTTCTCAAAAAAAAGCTGTAACCCATATTGAATGGAAAATAGCAGCGCAACTACAAAATACTGATGGAAGTACATCATTAGGTTTTGCAGGTCCGATTAATGGTATAAGTAACGATGTTTTAATAGTTACCGGAGGAGCTAATTTTCAAGATAAAATGCCTTGGGAAGGTGGAAAAAAACAGTATTCAAAAGAAATTCATGTATTGCAGAAATGCAACGATACCTATAGTTGGAATAAAAATGTACACAGCACCTTACCGGAACCTATCGCCTATTGTGGTTCGACTTCCACTGATTTTGGAGTGGTATATGTGGGTGGTGAAAATGAAAATGGACTGTCAAATAAAGCTTTTATCTTAAAATGGAATTTATCCAAAAATGAGGTGGAAACAAAACCGCTACCAAATTTTCCGGTAGCTATTACAAATATTGGTCTTACACATAATGGCAACGTAGTGTACGCCATTGGCGGTGATGAAGCCACAAAATCTTCTGATTTATTTTTAAGTCTTGATTTAAACAGTTCTAATCCGGAGTGGAAAACATTACCAAAATTACCCATCGCTTTGGCAAATTCGGTTGTGGTGGTTCAGAAAGACGAGGATGAAACCAGTATTTATGTGATTGGTGGGAGAACCAAAAAAGCTTCAGGAATAAGTGATTTACACAATACTACTTTTGCTTTTAATATAAAAAAACAAATTTGGGAAAGTCGTGCTAACATTTCCGATGGAAAAAATACAATCAACTTTTCAGCGGGTGCAGGTGTAGCTGTGGGGAACCATTCCATTTTAATCGTTGGTGGTGATAATGGTATCGTTTTTCATAAAATCGAAACGTATTTATCCCAAATTGCACAATCCAATTCTGTTGAGAAAAAGGCTAAACTAGCTGCTGAGAAGAATCTATTGAACACGAATCATGACGGTTTTTATAAAGGAATCTTATTATACGATACTGATACCAATACTTGGTCTACCATTGGCGAACTGCCCTTTCTTGCCCATGTGACGACTACAGCTACTATGTGGAATGATAAAATTGTTTTGTCTAATGGGGAAATAAAACCAGGTATTCGTACCCCTGATGTCATGTTAGGAACTATAAAGTAATTACACTCAAAATAGGTTTTAACCCCCATTTTTTCATGTCGAAAAATGAAGGTAAAATCACAAATGAAATTTTAAAGCATATCAAAATATGAAAAACACAAAGTATTATCCTTGGGTAGTAGTAGGCTTGTTATGGCTTGTAGCCTTGCTAAACTATATGGACCGACAAATGCTGGCAACGATGCGTCCTTCAATGGAAACCGATATTCCTGAATTAGTATCCGGTGAGAACTTTGGACGTTTGATGGCTATTTTTCTTTGGATTTATGCTTTAATGAGTCCTATATCCGGAATTATAGCGGACAAATTAAACCGAAAATGGCTGATTGTAGGGAGTTTATTTGTTTGGTCAGCCGTAACGTATGCTATGGGATATGCAACAACTTACAATCAGGTGTATTGGTTAAGAGCCCTAATGGGAGTAAGTGAAGCTTTATATATTCCTGCCGGTCTATCACTAATAGCCGATTACCATCAGCAAAAAACAAGATCACTTGCTATCGGAATTCATATGACGGGACTTTATGTGGGTTCCGCATTAGGAGGTTTTGGAGCTACTATTGCCGCCGCCTATTCTTGGCATACTACTTTTCATTATTTTGGGATAGTTGGAGTTTTTTATGCTTTCGTTTTAGTTTTCTTTTTAAGAGAGAAAAAAGTTGCCGAAATAAAAAATATTGATTCCGATTTGATGCCAATAAAGGAAAAAAGTTCACTCTTCAAAGGCATGGCTTTGTTATTCACAAACATCTCTTTTTGGGTTATCTTATTTTATTTTGCCATAATAAGTTTACCGGGCTGGGCTACAAAAAACTGGTTGCCTACCCTGTTTTCAGAAAACTTAGGAATTCCTATGGAAGAAGCAGGTCCTTTAGCCACTATCGCCATCTCCTTTTCATCCTTATTAGGTGTAATTTTTGGTGGTATTCTGTCTGATAAATGGGTACAAAAAAATATAAAAGGCAGGGTTTATACCAGTGCGATTGGCCTGAGTTTAACGATTCCTGCTTTATTGTTAATCGGTTTTGGACATTCATTATTCAATGTGGTCGGTGCCGCGCTTTGTTTCGGTATCGGTTACGGAATGTTTGATGCCAATAACATGCCAATTATATGTCAGTTTGTTTCTTCAAAACACCGGGCGACCGCCTATGGTGTCCTAAATATGACCGGAGTTGGTTGTGGTGCATTAGTAACTTCCCTTTTAGGCAAATCCTCGGATAGCGGAACTTTAGGCTCCGGATTTGCTTTAATGGCGGGGGTTGTCATAATTGCATTAGTAGTCCAAATCAGTTTTCTGCGTCCAAAAGTGAATGATTTTGTCGATGCTTAAAATCCATTAGTATCATTTACTAAGTTCAAATAATTGTTTTAAGTTGGGTTTGTTTTTTATCTTTTAAGGCGGAGCCTTGTGTTCCGCCTTGGGGATAATTTACGCCTATTTGTAATAATTTCTGAAAAAATAAAAACATGAATACGATAAAAAGGAATCTATTTTTAGTAGTCTTTTTCATTTCAATAGCCTTTCATTTTGAATCAGTTGCGCAAAAATCAACCCTCAAAGTGGCCTGCATTGGAGATTCCGTTACAGCGGGTTATCTCTTATCTGATGCTGCAAATGAATCCTATCCTTCACAGCTTCAAATCTTGATGGGCGGACAATATGAGATAAAGAATTTCGGGCATAGCGGAGCAACACTTTTGAAAAAAGGTAGTACACCCTACTTTAAAACTAAGGAATGTGATGATGCCATTGCCTACAGACCTGATATAGCCATTATTCATTTGGGCTTAAATGATACAGATCCTAGAAATTGGCCGAATTACAATGCGGAATTTGATGCCGATTACGCTTGGTTAATAGACACTTTAAAAAAACAAAATCCGGCAGTTAAAATTTACATCTGTAGATTAACGCCCATATTTAATGAGCATCCCCGTTTTAAATCGGGAACCAGAGATTGGTTTTGGCAAATTCAATCTCATATACCCAACATTGCAAAAGCAAATCAAGTGGGTGTAATTGATTTACATGAAAAGTTATACCATCGTCCCGATCTTTTTCCTGATGCTTTACATCCAACGAAAGAAGGAGCAACTATTCTGGCAAAAACCGTTTATGGTAACATCACTCAAGATTTTGGTGGATTAAAATTAGCTACTGTTTTTACAGACAATATGGTTTTGCAACGCAATAAACCCGTTCCGGTTTATGGAACCGCTAACGGTGGAGACCAAATTGAAGTGACTTTTAAGCAACAAAAAAAGAACGTCATTGCCGACGAATATGGAAAATGGAAAATTACTTTTCCTGCTATGACACAAGTTGGACCTTACGAAATGACTATTCAATCTAAGGATACAAAAATTGTTTTAAAGAACATTCTGGTTGGAGATGTTTGGTTTTGTTCCGGACAGTCAAATATGGCATTTCAACTTCAAAGCTCAGAAAATGGTTCGGCAGAAGTAAAAAAAGCAATCGCAAATACTACAATTCGGTTATTCAATGCCAAAGCGATCCGTGATACTGATGAATCGGCTTGGGATTCTATAACATTAGTTAAAACCAATCAGCTGCAATTCTTTTCCGGAAGTTGGTCAGTATGTGATTCGATAAGTGCCAAAGATTTCTCTGCCATTGCCTATTACTTTGGTAAAAATATCGCCCACGAAGAAAATGTACCTGTGGGTTTAATTCAAGTTGCCGTTGGCGGATCACCGATAGAATCATGGATTGACAGATACACATTGGAGCACGACGATAAAGTAGTTGATGTATTAACCAACTGGCGTAAATCGGATTTCATCATGCCTTGGGTCAGAGAACGTGCCAATTTAAATTTGAAAAATGCAACAAATCCAAAGCAACGTCATCCCTATGATCCATCTTATAATTTTGAAGCTGGCGTCGAAGCTTTTACTAAATTCCCAATAAAAGGCGTGATTTGGTACCAAGGTGAAAGTAATGCCCATAATGTTGATTTATATGAACATCTAATGCCAAAATTAGTAGAAAGCTGGCGCAAAGCTTGGGCTTCTAATCTGCCTTTCTATTATGTACAATTATCAAGTATTGATCGACCAACGTGGCCGGCATTCAGAGATATGCAAAATAGATTGCAAAATAAGATTCCAAATAGCGGTATGGCGGTTAGTATGGATTATGGAGATACTTTAAATGTGCACCCCATTAAGAAAAAAGAAGTGGCTGATCGTTTGGCGCTTTTGGCCTTGCACTACACCTATGGAAAAGCTGTAATGGCAAATGGTCCTTCCGCTTTGAAAGCCATACAAAAAGGCGATAATATTATAGTTTCATTTGCTTTTGCAAAACAATTAGCAACTTCGGATAAGAAAGAACTAATAGGTTTTGAATTGGTAACTGACAAGGGAATTCACCTTCAAAATAAAGCAACTATCATAAAAAATCAAGTCCTTATTACATTCCCAAAAGGAGAAAAAATAAGAACGGTTTTATATGCCTGGAAACCGTTTACTACAGCCAATTTATTGAATGAAGCAGGACTTCCATGTTCAACTTTCAAACTAGAATTGAATCCTGCTACTGAAAACTAAAAAAAGTCAAATCCTTTATTTACTTACTAAACGAGACAAAAAAATAACATCTAGTACAACATAAAAAATACTAGTTACAAAACATATATCAAAAAATGAGCTATTCAAAAACAGATCTTCTCAGCTTAAAAGATTTTTATCAAAATCAATTATTAAATGATACCGTGCCCTTTTGGTTTCCACGTTCAATTGATACCGAGTTTGGAGGTTATTTATTAATGCGTGATCAAGATGGAAGTTTGATTGATGATGACAAAGCAGTATGGATACAAGGGCGTGCCGCTTGGTTATTGGCTACACTTTACAATACAATCGAACCAAAACAAGAATGGTTAGAAGGTTCTAAGACAGGCATCTATTTTTTAAACAACCACTGCTTTGATACCGATGGACGAATGTTTTTTCACGTAACACGCGACGGACACCCCATACGCAAACGCCGGTATTACTTTTCGGAAACCTTTGCGGTTATTGCGATGTCAGCTTATGCAAAAGCAAGCGGTGATGAAGCTGTTGCTGAGAAAGCACGTTTTTTATTCGGAAAATGCATCGAATATTCAACTTCATCTGGTTTATTAGAACCTAAATTCACCGCTACCAGACCGTCAAAAGGAATTGGAACTCCTATGATTATGATAAACACAGCACAACAGTTACGGGAAAATATTGGTGACCCGCGTTGTGATGAATGGATTCATAAATGGATTACTGAAATTGAAACCGATTTTATAAAAGACGATATTAAATGTGTGATGGAACAAGTAGCACCAGATGGTTCTATCATCGATCATATTGATGGGCGCACGCTGAATCCCGGTCATGCTATTGAAGGAGCTTGGTTTATTTTGCATGAAGCCAAATACCGTAACAATGATCCACACCTGATTGCATTAGGTTGCAAAATGCTGGATTATATGTGGGAACGCGGATGGGATAAGGAGCACGGCGGTATTCTATATTATCGTGATGTATATGATAAACCCGTTCAGGAATACTGGCAGGATATGAAGTTTTGGTGGCCACATAACGAAGTAATCATTGCAACGCTGCTGGCTTATACCATGACAGGTGATGAAAAATATGCAACTTGGCACAAAATGGTGCATGATTATGCGTACAGTAAATTTCATGACAATGAAAACGGAGAATGGTTTGGGTATTTACATAAAGATGGAACCATTGCCCAAACAGCTAAAGGAAATATGTTCAAAGGCCCTTTTCATTTGCCAAGACAGGAATGGTATTGTTTGCAACTACTCAATGAGTATTTAAAAGACAGTTAAGTTTGATTTCAGCTATCGCTGTCAGCTAGTTTAACAAAACCGTTCTTGATTACAATCTTATGCTTTACTAACCAATTTTAACCAAATATTAAAAAATATGAAAAATTTATTACTTTCTTTTTGTTTGTTTTTTATGTGTTTATACGGTAATCGCCTAAAAGCACAAAGTGGTAAGATCTTAAACCTTAACGGAACTAGTACTTACATGACGGTTGCTGATCATGCCGATTTAAACTTTGGCATAAGCCAAAATAAAACAATTACCTGTTGGATAAAAACTACCACTACAACTGGTACCCCACGTATTTTTGCTAAAAGAAATGGTTCATCAGGTAATGGATATGAGTTTTGGACCAGTAATGGTTCAAATGCCGGCAAGTTTGCCATAAATATGCAAGGTACAGGTACACCAAATAACATTAGTACAGCAGGTTATTCTGCAAATTCAATTGCTGATGGGACTTGGCACCATATAGCATTGGTATTAGATGCTTCCAGTAACAGAACAGTATATGGTTATGTAGACGGTGTTTTAGCAAATACAGGAAAGACTTTTACATCCATTACTTCGGATTTTTCCAATACGTTGAACTTTGTTGTTGGGGCTACATCTGACACAAATAACAGTTACAAATGGGCTGGACAAATTGATGCTATACGAGTTTGGGACAAAGCAATGACTCCAACAGAATTAATGGCAGACATGACTGCAGTAGTAAATGGACCAACTACTAACCTACTCGCTGCTTGGGATTTTGAAAATATAAGTGGCAGCACTGTTCCTGATGTTTCCGGTAATAATCATGCAGGAACTCTTTTTGGCTCTCCAACAGTTTCAAATGCTTTTCCGATGATTTTATCTTTGGATGGGGTAAATGATTATATGTCAGTTGCAAATCATGCCGATTTTAATTTGGCAACAGGACAAAGTTTAACTGTTACCTGTAGAATTAAAACAGCTGATTTCTCTAAACGAATCTTGAGTAAGCGACCAAGCGGTGCGGGTATTGGTTATGAATTCATCAATAATTCATCAGCTGGTGGCGGGCAATTTGGAGTTAATCTAACAACAAGTGGAGGTGCTGCTGGACCACCTTATGGTACATCAAATGTATCTAATAATATCTGGCATCATCTGGCTATGGTTATTGATGTGACCTCTACGAGTTGTAAAATTTATGTGGATGGTGTTTTGCAGCAAACCAAAACGACCTCAAATATTGGTGGTATAAATACTGTTTCTAATACGGGTAATTTATTATTTGGAACGCTAAGCAATTTTGCATCCTTTATGAATATTCAAATTGACGATATCCGTTTTTGGAGCAAAGCAATGACAGCTTCAGAAGTATTTACAGATAAAACAGCAATTCTAACCGGTACCGAAGCTAATTTATTAGCAGCATGGGATTTTGAAAATGTTAGCGGAGTTACTGTTCCAGATATTTCTGGCCATAGTCATCCCGGTACGCTAAACGGCGGAGCATCAGCAATCGCTCAAACAAATACCATGCAAATCAATACAGTATCCGTAATTCAAACTGAACTTCCAACGGGTATGGGAGATATTAATCAACGTATTATTGCTGTAAAAGTCGCTACCAACGGAACAATCAATCCACTTACTGTAAGCGCACTTAAATTTACTATGAACGGTACGACAAATAGTGCTGATGTCTCCAATATTAAAATATATTCAAGTGGAACCGATTCCGTTTTTAATGCGGCTACTGCTACGTTATTTGGAAATATAGCACCTGCAGCCGGTAACTTAACCGTGAATGGAAGCCAAGCATTAGTGTCCGGAGATAATTATTTTTGGATTACTTATGATGTAACTTCTGGAGCAACTGAAGGAAATCTATTGGATGCTAGTTGTGAATCGATAGTTACAAATACTATAACTTATAATACCGTTGCCAACACAGTTGCTGGTAACCGCGTTATCCTATTAGCTAATACCCTTTTATTTACTCCTGGGGACGCAGGATCCTCAAACTATCGCATACCAGCAATCATAACTGCGGCCGATGGTTCATTGGTGACCGTGACTGACAAAAGATGGAATGGTGCAGGAGATTTAGCAGCAAAAATCGACCCGGTAGCCCGCCGCAGCACAGATAATGGAAAAACATGGTCGGAGCCTGTGACTATTGCCAATTTTGGTGCACCTACAGGAGCCGGAGATGCGGCATTGGTTATGGATAAAGCAACTGGAAATTTAATTTGTTTACTTGCTGCCGATTTAGGTTTTTTTGCTTCAACACCAACAAATCCAATTAAAATAAAATATTGCAGAAGTACTGATAATGGAATCACTTGGGGCGCACCAGTAGATATAACGAATCAAATTTATGGCGCTGGATGTAGTAATGCCATCACTCAAAATTGGTTAGGCGTATTTGTAGCGTCTGGAAGGGCACATCAATTAAGAGATGGTCGTATCGTTGCTGCCATTTGTGTTAGAGAATCAAGTGGAGGAATCAACAATTACATGATTTCAAGTACTGATGGTGGTATTACTTGGACTCCATCAACAGGAATTGCTGAAACAGGGGGCGATGAAGCCAAAATTGTCGAATTGAATAATGGAAATCTGATGATGAGCATCCGTAATTCCGGAACACGCAGATTTAATGTATCAACCAACAAAGGTATTTCTTGGGGTACAGCCTACAATCAGGCTAATATTACCGATCCTAATTGCGATGGTGATTTTATTCGCTATACCTCAACTTTAGATGGATTTGATAAAAACCGTTTGCTGCATACGATTCCTTTTGCAGCAAATAGAACCAATGTTTCTGTGTTAATGAGTACCGATGAAGGAGCAACTTGGCCAATCAGAAAAACAATTTTTCCTGGAGCATCGGCATATTCTAGTCTAACAGTTTTGCCTGATGGAACATTAGGAATCTATTATGAAAACGGTGAAAGTTCAACTTATCAAATGTATTTTGCCCGATTCAGCTTAAATTGGTTAACAAATGGAGCAGATACATTTGTTCCCAATACATCTTTTTCTTCATCTCAAACCGCAAAGCGTTCTGGCAGTTCAATTCTCTCAGATAAAAATTCAATAACAGGTAAGGAACTAAGTATCACTTTAGAACCCAATCCAACCAATGATCTATTAAAGGTTAAAGTTAGTAATACAAAAGAACCAGTTACTGTTAAAATATTTAATTTAACAGGTACAATAATTCGCAAGACTACAATAGATAATACTGACCTAGAGACACTATTTTCTCTGGGAGATCAAGCTCAAGGTATTTATATTTTGCAGGTAAGCGACTCAAAAACAACAATCAATAAAAAAATAATAAAAAAATAAGCCTGTTGGATTGTATTTTTTAAACAGGAATAAGTTAAACACATTTAAATTATAAAAAATGAAACAAGCCATTGTTAACGGAATTGTACATACTGGCGATGAAATAAATAATGATGTCATTATTATAGAAAATGGAATAATTATTTCTGTTCAAAAAGAAATTCCCAATACTATTCCTATAATTGATTTAAAAGGAGAACACATTTCTGCTGGTTTCATAGACATCCAAATAAATGGTGGAGAGCAACTTTATTTCAGCCAAACTCCAACAGAAGATGCCATTCATGATATTTATGAAACCAGTTTGAAATATGGTACCACTCATGTACTTCCATGTCTGATATCGTCTTCCAAAGAAACCATTCTTCAAGGAATTGAAGCCATTCGCAATTATAAAGCAAAATACAATAACGGAGTACTGGGAATGCATCTGGAAGGTCCTTTTTTGAATCCTTTAAAACGTGGTGCACATAGTATTAATCAGGTTCGTAAACCTACTAATGCCGAATTGGAAGAAATTATCCGTTACGGTAAAGATGTGATAAAAGTAATCACAATTGCACCGGAATGTTTTACAGACGAGCAATTGGATATGCTGTTAGAAAGCGACATCGTCATTTCTGCGGGGCATTCTACCATGACCTACAAAGAAGCACAATATTACTTTTCTAAAGGAATTAAGCTGGTTACCCATTTGTTTAATGCGATGACTCAATTTGGGCATCGGGAACCCGGTTTAGTTGGTGCAACATTCGAAAATGAATCTGTTTATGCTCCTGTTATTTTAGATGGTGCGCATTGTGATTATGCCGCTGCAAGATTAGCTTATAAACTAAAGAAAGATAAATTCTTTCTAATTAGTGACGCTGCTTTTTTAGGACGCAAAGTTTCCAGTTTCAAATGGGAGAATTTTGATGCTCATCTTGATAATGGCTTTTACAGAAATGAAGAAGGTAATCTAGCCGGGGCCAGTATTTCGATGAAAGAAGCGGTTCAGAATGCATTCAATCATTTGAACATATCGGCTGATGAAGCAATTAAAATGGCGACTTGCCGAGTTGCAAATGCTATTAAGATGGAACATCAATTGGGAAAAATAAAACCGGGATTCCCGGCAAGTTTTGTCACTTTCAATGATAATATGTCAAGAATAGAAACCGTAAACTATAATCCAATTTAAACAATCAATATTAAAAAAACAACTACACAACTAACTCAAATAAAAATTAAAATGAAAAGTGTTTTAGAAATTAAACCTGACATAAGCTATAAAAGTGCCGGTAAATTTGAAGAAACGAGATTTGAAAAAATTCATAACGAAATTTTCAAAAACTCAACAGAAGCCTCTGTAATTGTAGCACAAGAAATAGCGGCATTAATTAGATCCAAACAAGTCGAAAATAAACCTTGTGTACTTGGTTTGGCTACCGGTTCTTCTCCTATAAAAGTCTATGAAGAATTGGTACGAATGTATAAAGAAGAAGGCTTAAGCTTTAGTAATGTAGTGAGCTTCAATTTGGATGAATACTATCCAATGACAAAAGAAAACAACCAAAGCTATCATTATTTCATGCATCAGCATCTTTTTAATCATATCGATATTAAACTGGAAAATATAAATGTTCCCGACGGAACGGTAGCGATTGATGAACTGAATCAATATTGTATTGATTACGAAATGAAAATTAAAAATGCCGGAGGACTTGATTTCCAATTATTGGGAATCGGACGTACGGGACACGTAGGGTTCAATGAACCGGGATCCCACATCAATTCAGGAACCCGAATCATTACTTTGGATCATATCACAAGAATAGATGCATCTTCCGATTTTAATGGTATTGATAACGTTCCTAAAAGAGCGATTACGATGGGAGTTTCTACCATTTTGAGATCCAAAAGAATTGTATTAATGGCTTGGGGCCAAAATAAAACGTCCATCATAAAGAGAACCATTCAAGGAGAAATAAGCTCTGAGGTTCCCGCTACTTTTTTGCAAAATCATACCAACGCTACTTTTGTTTTAGACCAATCGGCAGCTTCTGAGTTAACCCGATTTGAAACCCCTTGGCTGGTAGGAGAATGCATTTGGACAACAGAATTAAAAAACAAAGCCATTGTTTGGCTTTGCCAAGAAACTAAACAATCGATATTAAAACTGACCGACAGGGATTACAACAATAACGGAATGTCGGATCTTTTGGCGCAAGAAGGTTCTGCATATGATTTGAATATTAATATGTTCAATGTATTGCAGCATACCATAACAGGATGGCCGGGAGGAAAACCCAATACGGATGATTCTCACAGACCCGAAAGAGCCAATCCTGCTAAAAAAAGAATTATTCTTTTTAGTCCGCATCCGGATGATGACGTGATTTCTATGGGAGGCACTTTTTCTAAATTGATAAAACAAGGCCATGATGTTCATGTGGTTTATCAAACTTCTGGAAATATTGCTGTTACAGATGATGAAGCATTGAAATTTGCTGAAGTTTGCAATGATTTTATTGGAGAAACCGATTGCAATCTTGATTTTCCTGCGGTAATCAATTTCATTAACAACAAAACCGAGAATCAAATTGATTCTCTTGAAGTTCGAAAATTAAAAGGCTTAATCAGACGTCGTGAATCCTATGCAGCAACAAGATACATTGGGTTAAAGGATGAAAACACACACTTTCTAGACCTTCCTTTTTATGAAACGGGTCGAGTTAAGAAAAACCCATTGGGTCCTGAAGATATAGCCATCGTTGCAGCCATTATTGCACAAATAAAACCGCATCAGGTTTTTGCAGCAGGAGATTTAGCAGATCCGCATGGTACTCATGAAGTTTGCTTGAATGCCATATTTGCGGCCATGAAACAACTCAAATCAAAACCTTACATGAGTGATTGTTGGTTATGGTTATACAGAGGTGCTTGGCATGAATGGGATATCCATGAAATAGATATGGCCGTTCCCTTAAGTCCTGATGAAGTTTTGCTAAAACGACATGCTATTTTGTACCACCAATCCCAAAAAGATAGGGTAATGTTTCAAGGAAACGACTCTAGAGAATTTTGGGTTAGAGCCGAAGATCGCAACAAAAATACCGCAAAGATTTATGACGATTTAGGTCTTGCTGAATATGAAGCTATTGAAGCTTTTAAACGTTTTGATTATTAAAAAAAAACCGTAAATTCAAATAACAAAACTCAGTTTGAGAACCATAATAAATGGGTTCCAAACTGAGTTTTTTCTATTATTAACCTACATCTATTTAAATTATAAATTTTGTAGTTTTACTCCCTATATTTGAATCTTTACATGAAAAATAAATTAATCAACATTCCTCCTATACCTGCAGTACTCTTCGCAATAATAAGTGTGCAATCAGGAGCAGCTATTGCTAAAGGTCTTTTTCCTGTTATAGGTGCTGCTGGAACCGCTTCTTTGAGAATTGGTATTTCAGCATTGCTATTACTGGCAGTTTACAGGCCAAACCTAAAAAAAATTACTACCAACCAATGGAAATTAGTGATTCCTTACGGTTTGTCTTTGGGTGCGATGAATTTGGTTTTTTACCTTGCAATAGAGAGGATTCCAATTGGACTGGCTGTTACATTAGAATTTATAGGTCCATTATTGGTAGCCGTTTTAGGTTCAAAACGGATGATTGATTTTTTCTGGGTCTTGCTGGCAGCCACAGGTATTGTTTTGATAGCACCATGGTCCAATAATGGTATAGACCTCTTAGGGGTACTGTTTGCGCTTTTAGCGGGTGCACTATGGGCCGCTTATATCGTATTGGGAGGGAAAATTTCAAAAATAATGAAAGGCGGAGAGGCAGTAGCAACAGGCATGCTCTTTGCTGCAATACTAATTGTGCCCTTTGGAATTCTAGGAAATGGGTTAAACAGCCTCACACCAAAGCTTTTCTCCTTAGGCATTGCGCTCGCTCTTTTGTCAAGTGCGATTCCTTTTACACTGGAAATGAAAGCACTAGGTCAACTTCCTGCCCGTACATTCAGTATTTTAATGAGTTTAGAACCTGCTGCAGCATCAATTTGTGCGCTTATATTTTTACAAGAATACCTTACTTTTAATGAAGTTTTGGCTGTACTGTTTGTGGTAATAGCTTCTGCCGGATCAACAATTACTTCCAGAAGACAAGAAATCAATACTGGCTCCATTTAAACAAAAAGCCTATAAATTTAAGATTTACAGGCTTTTCTAATTTTTAAAATCATTATCGTTTAATTGCCCGTTTGTTCTTTTGGTAATTACAAATTTTCCCGTTTTTAAATTAATTGTTTTAAGTTATTTATGTTTTTACTATTTTGATGTTGTTTATATTGAGATGTTGTTCGGTAAAAAAATGACGCAATTCCTTTACCATTTCTAATTTTGTTATTGAGATATCAAACAAAATTATATTACTTACATTTTTCATTTTGTTCAATATTTCTTTATTATAAGTACATACTAAGATTTGAACTCCCATTTTATACACTTCAACAAAATCAAATAAATCTGCCTCTGAATACACAACAAAAACAACGATTGAAAACTTCTTTTCTATGTCTTCTAAGTTCTCATCCTTTTTAAACTTGGATATGCAAATAAAAACTGCACATTAAGTTAAGCTACATTTTTGTAATTAAATTGATTGTTAAATTCTTCAATAGTTGCATAATTTAAAGCAGAATGTCTCCTTTTTCTGTTGTACCAAATTTCAATGTATTCAAAGATTTCCAGTTTCATTTGTTCTTTTGAAATCAGTTTGTTTCCATAAATCAATTCCGTTTTCAAGGATTTAAAAAAGCTTTCCGCTACTGCATTATCCCAACAATTTCCTTTGCGACTCATACTGCGGGTTATTTTTTTATAGGAATCAAGAACATTTACAAACTTTTTGCTTGCATATTGAACACCTCTGTCGGAATAAAAAATCAAACCTTCCTCAATATTTCGGTTTTTAACTGCCATTTTCCAAGCTCCAAGTGTAGTTTCATCTGTACTCATTCCATCGCTCAAACTCCAACCTATAATTTTTCGGTCGCACAAATCCATAATAGTTGTCAGGTATACAAATCCCTCTTTGGTTTGAATATAGGTGATATCAGAAACCCAAGCTTTTGACGGCATTTTTACAATAAACTCTCTGTTTAATATGTTTTCGACGATTAAATAATTATGATTTGAGTTGGTTGTTACTTTGAATTTCTTGCCTAATTTACTTCGTAAGCCTAACTGTTTCATATATTTTGCTACACTAATTGCTTCGCCTGTTCGAGCAAAGCTCTCGGGTCTTGAAATTTTATAACCAATACTCCTAAGTTCTAATGTTATTCTAGGACTTCCGTATCG
>NZ_JBLNKT010000014.1:0-82063 GCF_048158525.1 Flavobacterium algoris | reverse complement strand
GAGGTTTAAAAACTGGCTGCATAATCGCTGATTTTGGTACTTAAAAATACGAAGAATCAAAGTAATAAACAAAAAAAACTGCCCGAAAATTACTTTTCGGACAGCCTCTTTTTGTTTTAAAAACATTCTCGGCATTTGAAAATCATAATAAACTAACTATGATTTGGCTATTTTGTTTTCTATAATTGATAAATAAACGATTCGGATGGAGCAATTGTAATATGGGCTTTTCCTTCCCCATTTATAACCTGCAATTGAATGGCACTTTTATTATACAATTGATCCGTTACCGTATAATTTCCATCTTTCAAATTCCATTTTTGGATAATATCTTTAGGGATTTTTAATTCGAAATTACTTGTGGTAAGCCAAGAAAAATTAGTGACTACTATTAATTTTTGACTGTCTGACCAACGGGCAAAAGCATAAATCCCTGAATCGTACCCCTGAGTTTCATTGCGATTAACCGTTTGAATTTCTTGGTATTTCCCCATTAGAGCGGAGCTTTTAAGAGAAAAATTCAGCAATTTTTTGTAAAAATTACGCAAGTCTTTTTCATTTTGTGATAATTGACCTCCGTCAAATTTCCCTGCGTTCATCCAGCGCTGATGATTTGGAACACCTACATAATCAAAGATTGAAGTTCTGGAATGCGTACCAAAACCTCCGTTTTCATTTCCTGCTTCTCCTACTTCCTGACCAAAATAAATCATAGTTGGCGAAGTACTAATTGTGGTAGAAACTACCATTAAGGGCTTTCCTTTTTCTGGCGTTCCCGCAAATTCTGGACTTGCTAAACGTTGTTCATCATGATTATCTAGAAAATGCAACATATGATGCTCAATATCAGCCATACCGTTTTGTATGTCCGATAATCCATCTGGCAATGACTTGCCTCGTATTACATCTTTTAATTTATCATAGATTTCTACCTTGTCGTATAAATAGTCCATTTTACCCAAACGAATGTAATTTCTATACTCATTCGGATTATAGACTTCTGCCAATAAAAAAGCATCTGGATTTTTAACTTTAATAGCTGAATTCATATAGCTCCAGAACTCATAAGGCACCATTTCGGCCATATCGTATCGAAAGCCATCAACCCCTTTAGAAGTCCAATACAAGGCAATATCTCTGAATTTTTTCCAAGAATCTGGAACATCCTTTCCTTTCCAAAAATCGAAATGCTCTTTGTATGATTTTGTATCAAAACCGGCAGGAAGTTCTGGAAAATCTTTCGAACCATCAGGACGAATTCCGTAATTTACTTTTACCGTTTCATACCAATCATTACGATCTGGTTTTGCGAGACGAGACCCGTTTCCAGTCCATTTTGCAGGATATTCTTCAAATTTACCGTCAATAAGAGGATTCTTTTCTCCATTTAATGGTTTATCTGTATCGGGTACTTCAAAGTGTTTATTTGGAATATAATAAAAGTTATTATCCCTTTTATATTCAACAGTTATATCATCATCAGCACCAAAATCTCTTACTCCTTTAGGATTGTTCTTCCCTTCATATTTTCGCGCAATATGATTGGGAACTATATCAATAATTACTTTTAATCCCGCTTTGTGGGTTCTTGCAATCAAAGCCTCAAATTCTTGCAAACGATTGCTTGGATTCATTGCCAAATCTGGATTTACATTGTAATAATCTTTTACGGCATAAGGAGAACCTGCTCTTCCTTTCACAACTTCAGGATCATCATTAGAAATTCCGATTGCTGTGTAATCGTGTATCAAGGCATGATGCGGAACTCCGGTGTACCAAATATAAGTAACTCCTAAATCCTTTATCTCCTGTAATGCAGTATCTGTAAAATCGTTAAATTTTCCTACTCCATTTTCTTCAATAGTTCCCCAAGGTTTATTATTGGTATTTTTGTTGCCGAACAATCGCGTAAAAACCTGATATACAACTTCTTTTTTATTTGAGACGGTCTCTTTCTGTACTGTGTTCATTTTTAAATCTTTCGTTTTACAAGCCGTTGTCAAAAACACCAAACTTATTCCTGCAACAATAGTTATTTTTTTCATCATACAAAATTATTTATGTTGATTTCATTCTTTTTTTATAATTTATAAATCAATTTTTAAATTTAATATATTTTAGAGTAAAGAAGCTGCTATCGTTTGAAATTAAAAAGAATCGTTTTTAAAAACGGACACTACAACGAAAGAGTACCACTATTTGTTGATAACTTTAAAAATAAGCAGCAATAGTTTTATGTCTAATTTTATGGAATTATAAATAAATCCTAATATGGATTAGGATTGTCTCCTTTTTCATAAATTTGACAAAAAATAAATCCATTGAAGAAACTGCTATTTTTCATTCGTTGTTGTTTACTCTTACTTTGTACTAATTTGGTTTTGGCACAAGCACCCAAAAAAATTGTTGTAGAACATTCTGATTATTTTGATGTTAATCAAGTTGAAATACCCGATGCTGTTTTACTAACCGGAAATGTTCGTGTCAACCATGATGGAGTAGTTTTAACCTGCAATAAAGCCTATTACTTTCAAAATGAAAATTACATTAAAGCTTTTGGAAATGTACAATTAGTTCAAGGAGATACATTATTTTTAAACAGTAAATATGCTGAATACAATGGAAATGTAAAAAAAGCATATGCTACTGGAAGTGCAGTGATGAGTTCTCCGGATGCAACATTGGCTACAGACACCATCAACTTTGACAGAAACACACAAGAAGTATTTTATAATTCCCCGGGAACAATCGTAAATAAGGATAATACTTTAAAAAGTAAATCAGGAAAATACTATGTCGCTGAAAAAAAATTCCAATTTCTTACGGCAGTAACCATTACCAATCCACAGTATGTGATAAAAACAAATCATTTGGATTATTTCAGCAATTCAGGGCATTCCTATCTTTTAGGACCTTCAACAATTACCAGTAAAGCCAATTACATTTATACCGAAAAAGGGTTTTATGACACCAAGAAAAATCTGGCGCATTTTCTCAACAAATCCTATATACGATACGATGATCGGGTTATAAAAGGAGACAGTTTGTATTATGACAGAAACAGGGAATTTGCATCGGCAACTCGGAATGTAAAAATAACGGATTCCATCAATCGCGGAATTGTTAAAGGAAATTACGCCGAAATATATAAAAATCAGGATTCTATGTTTGTCACCAAAAGAGCCGTGGCGGTAAACTTTGTCGAAAATGATTCGGTTTACATTCATGGAAAAAAATTAATGGTTACCGGAAAAGAAGGAAATCGGATTATTCGGGCTTTCAACAATGTTCGCTTTTACAAAACGGATATGAGCGGTAAATGTGATTCGATACATTCGAGTTCAAAAACAGCTTTAACAAAACTGATAGGAAATCCAATACTTTGGAATGGTGAAAACCAGATTACAGGTGACATCATGCATCTAATTGGAAATAATAACACTAAAGCGCTTGATTCACTTAAAGTCCTGAATAATACTTTTCTGGTCTCGAAAGATACACTGGGAACAGGCTATAATCAGGTAAAAGGACAAAATCTATTTGGAAAATTTGAGGAAGGAAAATTGCATGATGTAGATATCATAAAAAACACGGAAGTTATTTATTATATGCGGAACGACGCGAAAGAACTCATTGGAATCAACAAAAATGTGAGTAGTAAAATCAATATTATTTTTGATAAAAAAACGATAGAAACTATCACCTTTTTCCAACAAGTGGATGGCGATATTTATCCCGAAAAAGATTTACCTGAAAACGCACGAAAACTTCGGGGTTTAGTCTGGCGTGGCGATGAAAGAATAAAATCCAAAGACGATATTTTTCCACCTGAAGAAAATGAAGACAACGATAAAATAGCCAAAGCAACTAAAGCCGAAGAAGCAAAGAAAGATGTTCCAATGAAAATCCGAAAGGAAACATTGAACTATGATAAGAAAAAGGGTAAAAAATAGTGATCAGTCGCAGTATTCAGGTTTCAGCCGCAGTTGCTCAGTAATAGTTCCCAGAAACGAATAAATATTTAAATAAATAACCGTGAATACCGATTTCCTAAAATATCAAGCACAGACATCACCGTATCCATTGGGCATGGAAGTTTCACATGCCGTAGGTACGTATATTTACGATTCCAATAATAAAAAATACTTGGATTTTGTGGCGGGAGTTTCCGCTTGTGCATTGGGGCATCAACACCCGAGAGTCAATCAAGCCATCAAAGATCAATTAGACAAATATTCACACGTAATGGTCTATGGGGAATATTCCCAAAGTCCCGCAGTTCAGTATTGCAAACTATTAGCCTCACTCCTACCAGCGCCTTTAGACAAAACCTATTTGGTCAATTCAGGGACAGAGGCCATCGAAGGCGCCTTAAAACTCGCCAGAAGAACCACCGGAAGAAGCCAATTGATTTCGTGCCATAATGCCTATCACGGAAATACCATGGGCTCGATGAGCGTGATGGGATTTGAAGAGCGTAAAAGAATTTTTCGCCCGTTGATTCCTGATGTCGATTTTATCACGTTCAATAACGAAGACGATTTACAAAAAATAACGACCAAAACCGCAGGAATTATTCTGGAAACCATTCAAGGTGGCGCCGGATTTATTCAGCCACACAATGATTTCCTTAAAAAAGTGCGGCAACGCTGCACTGAAGTGGGTGCGATTATGATTCTCGACGAAATCCAACCGGGTTTTGGAAGAACCGGAAAACTCTTTGGATTTCAAAATTACAATGTCGTTCCTGATATTGTGGTAATGGGAAAAGGAATGGGTGGCGGCATGCCTGTAGGTGCTTTTACGGCTTCATCTGCCATGATGGATTTGTTGAGTGATAATCCAAAACTAGGACATATCACGACTTTTGGAGGTCACCCTGTCATTGCGTCAGCCTGTTTGGCGACTTTGCAGGAAATTACTGAGACCAACCTCATGGCCGAAGCAATGGAGAAAGAAAAGCTATTCAGAACACTTTTGGTACATCCTTTGATAGTAGAAATAAGAGGAAAAGGATTAATGCTGGCCGCAATGACAGAAAGTGCCGATATTACAAACGAAGTGATTCTCAAATGTCAAGACAAAGGGCTAATTTTATTTTGGTTATTATTTGAAGGATGCGCCATTAGAATAACACCTCCTCTAACCATTTCTGAAGAAGAAATACGAGAAGGTTGCAGCATCATACTTGAAGTAATGGATGAAATTTTGAACAAGAATTAATTATTTAAAAATATCACAATGGGGAGCTATTTCCCGCTATCCGTTGCAATCTTTCCTTACCTGAACTTGTTTTCAGGAACCTGAAAACAAGTTCAGGTAAGGAAAGGATTTTCACTTCTATCGGGGCTATGGCATCAGTTTAAACCAACCCTTTTTTTGTTAATTAAATTGTTCACAACAATTCTAACTTTCCCTCACAGTACACGCACGATTTCCTAAATTTATTTAGGCCAAATTAAAAACACACAGTATGCAATTAAGCAACGAAGAAGAAGACTATAACTTATCATTGTCTAAATTTGAGTCCATGTTGAAAACCAACAAAGTTCTCTTTTTTGACTCCGAAGAATTTGAAGAAATTATTCTTCATTATCTCGATATGGGTAAGGCCGCTTTGGCAAAAAAAGCACTCAAACTGGCATTGGAACAACATCCAAAATCTACCGGACTAAAATTAGTCCAAGTGGAAATGCTTGTTTATGATGACAAACTCGAATTAGCCGAAAAGCTATTGAATGAGTTGTACGCCATTGAACCAACCAATGAAGAAATTTACATTCAAAAAGCCAATATCTGTTCTAAAAGAGACCAGCATGAGAAGGCCGTTGAAATGTTGAAAATAGCACTACAATACACTGATGATTATGCCGATGTCTATAATTTAATAGGCATGGAATATCTTTTTATGGATAATCTTGAAATGGCGAAAGAAAGCTTTATCAAGTGTCTGGAAGAAGATCTGGAAGACCAATCAGCATTATACAACGTAGTGTATTGTTTTGAATTTTTAGATCAAAATCAAGAGGCTATCGCCTATTTGAATAAATACATTGACAAAAATCCGTACAGCGAAATCGCCTGGCATCAACTAGGTCGTTTGTATTATGGCGTAAAAGAATATGAAAATGCAATTCGCGCCTTTGATTATGCTACTCTAATCGATGACGAATTCCTTGGCGCTTTCATGGAAAAAGCCAAAGCTTACGAACGTTTAAAAAAATACGCAGAAGCCATCGAAAGTTACAGTAGAACCATCGAATTAGATGATGCTACTTCGTATGCTTTACTCCGTATGGGAAAATGCTATGAAAAACTAGGAAACAAAGTTTTAGCATTGAAATATTTCAATCAAACCGTTCATGAAGATCCCCTTTTAGACAAAGGATGGATTGCCATAACTGACTTTTACGTACGTCAAAAAAATTACCAAAAAGCGTTATTTTTTGTCAACAAAGCGTTAGCTATTGATAATCAAAATCGCTTGTATTGGAAACGATATGCAACTATTAACAAACAAATGAACTTCTTTGAAGAAGCTGAGTTTGGATATAGAAAAGCAGTAGAATTTGGTGATTACGGATTGGATACTTGGTTATTTTGGGTGGATATTCTACAATTTTTAGGCGAATTTGAAAGTGCTATTCAAACTTTATTACAAGCTTCGGAATATTTTCCGGAAGAGAACGAAGTAGAATATCGTCTAGCAGGATTGTATTTTATGATTGGACAAAACACTAAAGCAAAGTTCCATTTAAGTAATGCTTTGCGATTGAATTTTGACAACTATATTCTTTTAGAAGACTTATTTCCTGTTGTTTGGACAAAGAAAATGGTGCAAAATTATATTGCAAAACATAAAAAATTATAATGGTTGACATAGTTAGAAAACGCTTTGGTTTATTAGGACGCAACATTAATTATTCATTTTCAAAAGGATATTTTACCGATAAATTTAACAACGAAAACTTCACAGGTTGCACTTATGAGAATTTCGATATTCCTGAAATATCCTCTTTTCCGGAGATAATTAAAAACACTTCGGATTTAAAAGGACTGAATGTTACCATTCCATACAAGGAAACGGTAATTCCATTTCTTGATAAATTATCTAAAAACGCAGCACAAATTGGTGCGGTAAATACCATTAAAATTACCAAAAAAGGAAAATTAAAAGGCTACAATACAGACTATTATGGTTTCAAAAAATCATTAGAGCCTTTATTGCAGCCACACCATAAAAAAGCATTGATTTTAGGAACAGGAGGAGCTTCTAAAGGAGTGGCTTTTGCTTTGGATGAGTTAGGTATTCTATACACTTTTGTTTCCAGAGAAGCCAAGGGAGACACTATTGATTATGACCGAATTAATACAACAACATTCGATAATTACCAAATCATAATAAATTCCACTCCAGTAGGAACGAGCCCTAATGTGGATGCATTTCCATTAATTCCGTATGAGTTTTTCACCGATAAGCACATTGCGTTTGACTTGATTTACAATCCTGCTGAAACTCAATTTCTTAAAAGAGCCGCAGCACAAGGAGCCCAAATAAAAAATGGTCTAGACATGCTTATTTTTCAGGCTGAAAAAGCGTGGAAAATTTGGAATAAATAATAGAAAAACCTAATTTTTCGTACACGCACTTATGTAAGTAAAAAAGCCATTTAAGAAGAGTGGCTTTTTGTTTAAAATATTAAACTGCAATAAATAAAAAAATCCTGATCAATTCCCAAAACCCTAGCCCTGATGGTAGCGGCATCCTTTTTTATTCGCTTTTTCGGCGGATAAAAAAGATACAGCGAATAGCAGGAAATTGCTTCAAAAAAAAGAAAATTTTAACATAAAACGACTCTAAATAAAGGATTTATTTTGTAATTTCATGCTCCTTCACTATCTTTCGTGTTCGATACAAAAAATAAAAACCTTACACATTGAAAAAATGTTAGAAGAAAAGAATGATAACCTGCTGGAAGCAGATGGAAGTTTAGAGAATAATTCACTTGAATTAAATCAATCAGATACTATTATGGAAACTGAAACAATTGACGAAAGTAACGATAGCGTAGCTGTTCATTCTATTGACGAAAATGTTGTTACCCTATCTGGGGAAGAATTGGCAAATGATGAACCTACTATAGAAACTGAAAACCAATCGGTATTAAACGCAATTACGGAGGCTAATGCTGAAGAAAGCGAAGATGACACGTTGAAAGAACGCCATGATATCCCGATGCAGGATTACGATACATTATCTCTTGAAGAACTGGTAGAAGAACTGAAAAATTTAGTTACCAATGAAAAAGTGATGTCTGTAAAGGATCATATCGAAGAAATAAAAAAAGCATTCTTAGCTAAATACAACCATCTTCTTGAAGAGAAAAAAGAAGAATTTCTTGCTGAAAATCAAGATTCAAATGAAGAATTCCAATACCATTCTCCATTAAAAACCCAATTTGACAAATATTATTCTCTTTTCAGAGATACTAAAAACACACATTTCAAGAGTTTACAAACCAATCTAAAAACCAATTTAGAAAATCGTTTGGCTATTGTTGAGGAATTGAAAGAATTAATCAATCCACAGGAAAACATCAAAGACACCTTAAAACATTTTAATGATTTAAGAGAACGATGGAAAAATGCGGGACCAATTCCGAAAGATAAATACAATCACGTTTGGAATAATTTCCATTTTCATGTGGAAAATTTCTATGACTATTTACATCTTGACCGAGAAGCGAGAGACTTGGATTTCAAACATAATCTAGAACAAAAACAAAAAATTGTAGCTCGTGTTGAAGAATTGGTAAAAGAAGCCGATGTCAATAAAGCGTTTCGAGAATTACAGGATTTACATAGAATCTGGAAAGAAGACATTGGACCGGTTTCTAGAGAACATCGTGATGAAATCTGGAATAAGTTTAGTGATTTGACTAAGCAAATGCATGATAAACGTGAAGTTTTATTTGAAAATCAAAGAGGAACGGAACTTGAAAATCTAGAAAAGAAAAAAGAAATTATCGCTAAAATTGAAGTTTTAGCTACTGAGAAAGTAAATGCACATTCACAATGGCTGGCACAAATAGAAAAAGTAGAAGCTTTAAGAGCTGCTTTCTTTTCAGCCGGAAAAGTACCATCGGATGTAAATGAGGAAACTTGGGCCAGTTTTAAAACTGCCGTTAGAAATTTTAATTCTTTCAAAAATTCATTTTACAAAGACATTAAGAAAGATCAAAACGATAATTTAAGCAAAAAAACTGCGCTTGTTGCTAAAGCCAAAGAACTACAAGAAAGTACTGATTTTGCTGCGACTACTCCCATCATGAAGCAAATTCAGGATGAGTGGAAACAAATAGGACATGTACCTAGAAAATATTCGGATAAAATCTGGAAAGAGTTTAAAGATGCCTGTAATCATTATTTTGACAAATTAAAAGAGCAAAAAAATGAAGAAAACGGCGAAGAAGTAGAAGCTTTTGATAATAAAAAAGCCTATTTAGAAACGTTAAGAGAATACCAATTAACTGGTGATCACAAAACTGATTTAGATGCTATAAAATTACATATTGAAACATGGAAAAACTTTGGAAAAGTCCCTTTCCCAAGAAGACATATTGAAGGAAAATTCAATAAAATTCTGGATGCTCTTTTTGAAAAATTGAGTTTGAGTAAAAAAGACACTGACATGATCCGTTTTTCCAATAGAATGGACAATTTATCAGAGAGTAATGATACGCGCAAACTGGATAACGAAAAGATATTCCTAATGCGTAAAATTGAGGAAGTACAAAATGAAATTTTCCAACTGGAGAATAACATTCAATTTTTCACCAATACCAGAAATGCAAAAAAAGAAAATTCCATTGTATTAGAAGTTCGTAAAAATATTGCCATTCACAAAGAAAG
Source organism: Flavobacterium algoris (assembly GCF_048158525.1). NCBI lineage: Bacteria > Pseudomonadati > Bacteroidota > Flavobacteriia > Flavobacteriales > Flavobacteriaceae > Flavobacterium > Flavobacterium algoris. Next base: position 72,151 of record NZ_JBLNKT010000014.1, on the reverse strand, counting down.
TCTTGATGTTTGGAAAGAAAAACTAAAACAATTGAGAAATTTGAAAATAGAATAATTTTCAATATTTTTTAAAATAACAAACCTCGCTCTTAAATAGTGCGAGGTTTTTTTTTATGCAAAAGAGTTTCTTTATTTAAAAATTTAACTTTCATTTATCAGAAAAAACCACCTAAAGTCGGCTGTTAATTTTAAATTTGCAAAATGAATTGGATTAAGAAAACAGTTGTTTTTATTGGACTTTCAATAGTTTTATTATTTGCTTTTAATGCAAACCAATCTCCTATTGAAAAAATTAAAATAGAAAAAACCAGTTCTTCCTTTTCTCCTGACGGCATTCATTCTTCGGTTTTTATACAACCACATGCTAACAATATAGTTGGATTCCATTATAAAACTACCGATTATACAATTGCAAAATATCTTGAAAATTTTCAAGTTGCAATTCCAGATTTTAAAGTCCTAAAATTCTTTTCTCGTTATGCGAAACAAGACATCAATCGATGTGAAATGGTTTCGCTCCTACTCTTTCCTTTCCATTATTTTTGGTGATTTAAAGCCCTGATTCCGTAATTAGAAGATACACTTATCTTTCTTTTTCGAATGAATTCCATTTGGTTTTCAATCGAATTTATCATGCTTTACAAATAACTCAAAAAAAATAAAAAAAATGGATACATCCGTAACTATAATAGGCCTTATAATAACAATCTTAATAGGCATTCCGCTATTCTTTGTATTTCGCTCAAATGTCATTAACAAGAATAAAATCAGGGAGATAAAGAAAAAATACGATCAAAATAATCATTTCAATTTTGAATTAACTGAAACCCAAAACAAAAAAGTATTGGCTTTAGACCAAAAAAAAAAAGGCTTTCTTTTAATGGATTTTAACGCTCCGGAAGAAATAGTCTCTTTTGTTAATTTAAATGATATTGATTCTTGCAAACTGGTTGCGACGACTGAAAAGAATTCGGCCAAAATCATAAAAATAGAATTTGAATTTGGATACAAAGAAGCCCATAAAAAAGAATTAGTTCAATTCTACACTATTGAAAACGAAATAATAGACCAAGAATGTTTATACGAAGACCATGTATTGGCACAAAAATGGACAAAAATTATTACAGATTGTATTTCCTAAACTATTAATTATTATTCGCTAAAAGGGGCTGTTCAAAAAGACAGTCTCTTTTTTTATAAATGCTATTTTTAATATGATAATTATCATTTTAAATTTTTAGGAGTAATGGTACTTTTGATTATGCAAAATGACTTCATCATGAAAAACTCGCTAATTCAAAAATACAATGTTCCTGGACCTAGATATACAAGTTATCCAACGGTTCCTTATTGGGATGAAACTGATTTTTCGGAAAAAACTTGGGTTGAAAGTTTAAAAAAATCATTTACAACCAGTAATAGTGCTGAAGGAATCAGTTTGTATATCCATCTGCCTTTTTGCGAAAGCTTATGTACTTTTTGTGGTTGTAACAAGCGTATTACAAAAAATCATAGTGTTGAGCATCCTTATATTGAAGCACTTTTAAAAGAATGGACTATCTATTGTACTATCCTTGGGGAAAAACCAACTATAAAAGAAATTCATTTGGGAGGTGGAACTCCTACATTTTTCTCTACAAAAAATCTGGAGGATTTAATAAACGGAATCTTCTCGCATGCTAACAAAGCCAAAGACTATGAATTTAGTTTTGAAGGGCATCCAAACAATACTACGCATGAGCATTTGCAAAAACTCTATGAATTAGGTTTTCGTAGAGTCAGTTTTGGTGTTCAGGATTATTCTGAAAAAGTTCAAAAAGCAATTCATAGGGAACAACCTTTTCATAATGTGGCAAAAGTTACTTTTTGGGCAAGGGAAATAGGCTATACTTCAATAGGTCATGATATCATTTTTGGATTGCCATTTCAGGAAATTGAAGATGTAATCGATACCATTGAGAAAACAAAATCTTTACAGCCCGATAGATTGGCGTTTTATAGTTACGCCCACGTTCCCTGGATTAAAGGAAATGGGCAACGCGGTTTCAATGATGAAGATATTCCAAAAGATGATAAAAAACGAATGTTGTACGAAACTGGCAAAAAGTTATTATATGAAAATGGCTATTATGAAATAGGAATGGATCATTTTGCTTTGAAAACGGACAGTTTGTATGACGCTTTTCAAAACGGGAAATTGCATCGCAATTTTATGGGATACAGTTCCTCAAAAACCCAATTAATGATTGGATTGGGTGTTTCATCTATTAGTGACAGTTGGTTTAGTTTTACTCAAAATGTAAAGAATCTGGAGGACTATTATCAAATATTAGAATGGGACAAACTACCTATTTTTAGAGGTCATTTATTGACCAATGAAGATCTTATCATACGAAAACACATCTTGAATTTAATGTGTCAATTTGAAACTTCCTGGCAGAAAAACGAAGGATATTTTGATGAAATTCCTGAAGTCTTAATTCAATTAAAGGAAATGGAACACGATGGATTAGTAATTATAAATGACAATACAATTCAGGTTACCGAAATAGGAAAACCTTATGTTCGCAATATTTGTATGGCATTTGACTTGCGTTTAAAAAGGAAAGCTCCGGAAACCGAATTATTTTCGATGACAATTTAGCGATTGTTACTCTTTAAAAAATATAAAAGCACGCTTAATGGCGTGCTTTTATTTATATACTATGAATTAAAAATTAATGACAATTAGGATTTGCCTGTACAAACAAACTCATATTGGATGGCGAAATATAAGGAATTCCTAATCCCAATCCTCTCAAGATAAATAATACGCCAATAACTACAGCAACATAAGGAATTGCTTTTTGGATGCTGTTTCGAATAGGAATGGTCAAAAATGAATTAATATAGACTACACCACTCATCATAGGAACTGTTCCAAATCCGAATAAGATCATATACAAAACTCCAAGACTTTCACTTTGCATCGCAATGGCACCAAACAAGGCAACATAAACCATTCCGCAAGGTAAGAATCCATTAAGTAAACCAATAGTGAATAATGATTTGTAACTTTTGTTTTTGAACTGACTTCCTAAAGCTGTTTTTATTTTAGAGATTACTTTAAAAACTGGTTTCGAAAAATTATATTTAGCAAATAATTTATCTGGCGTTAGGACAATAATAATCATCGCTACACCAATGAATATCGATAATTTCTGTTGCAGACCGGCCATAAAAAAACCTTTACCAACCAAACCAAAAACAAACCCAATAGTGGCATACGCCGTTAATCTCCCTAAATGATACGTGATAATTTGGGTTACTTTCTTTGCCTGATTTGTTCTATCTACAGGTAACATCATAGCAATAGGCCCACACATTCCTATGCAGTGAAAACTACTTATTAAACCGAAAATGAAAGCCGTGTAAAGCATTGTTTAAGTCTAATTGATGTAAATTGTTTCTTTAGTCAAATAGGATTTACCTTCATATTGCCATTCCATATTAATGTCCCAACGACCGCCTGCCAAACTTTTTTTAGGTATGAGCAAAGTAGGATTAGATAGCGAAATTGGAATTTCAAAATCTAATTTTTTAGTAGACGGTCTGTAAAGGGACACTTTTCCTTTAATGTCTTTTGGAACAAATACATCCGGAAATACAATTGTAACCCCATCTGAAGTAGTCTTTATTATTGGTCTTTGAGCCAAATCATGTGCGTTTTGAATTCGTATCATCTCATCCCCAAAATGAACATCATGTTTGTAATATTCTTCTACAACCAACTCATTATCATATTTTGAATCTGATTGTACTTTGAAAACAAAATATAAAATGAAGGTCATAAACAGACCAAATGCAATGACGATTCCTGTTCCCCAATTAAATTTCATGATATTTTATTTATATATTTTAATCCTAAACTAATTTCCTAATCAAAACTTCGCGGACTTAAAAAACTAGTTGTACTTGTTTCAATTTTTTCAGTACCGTTATAGACATCAATTTTTAATTTTGTTTTATCGCTGTCTAATAAATTTTGATTGATTTCCACAAATAGAGTTCCTCCATTCATACCTTGTTTAGGAATTTTGAAATCTTGTTTTCCTACTACTTTTAAGGTTCCTTTTATTCCAACTAATTTGAAATGAATATCATTGAAATCATCGTTGGTTTTATTGATAATTTTAAAAGTGTAGACATTACTGATGTTATCCCCTTTATGTTGAAACAATTGCCCCGGCAATCTCAAAATACTAGCTTCAACATCTGTACGTAAAAACAATAATCCTATTAAAATTCCTGTCAAAATAAACAATACAGCAGAATAGCCTTTCATTCTTGGAGTGAATTTGAACTTGATTTTTTTCTCAATTTCATCTTCTGATGCGTAACGAATTAAGCCTTTTGGTAATCCAACGCTGTCCATAATAGTATCACATTCATCAATACAAGCTGTACAATTGATACATTCTAATTGAACACCGTTTCGGATATCAATTCCTGTTGGACAAACATTCACACATTGTTTGCAATCAATACAATCTCCTTTCCCAGTGACAGCCCTATCTTCTTGTTTGTTGAATTTAGCTTTTCCTAATTCTTTCTCACCACGGACAAAATCATACGCAACATTTATCGATTTATCATCTAACAAAACACCTTGTAATCTTCCGTAAGGACAAGCAATAATACAAACTTGTTCTCTAAACCAAGCAAAAATAAAATAGAATACACCAGTAAAAATCAACAGTGAAACCAAAGTGCTCACATGGTTTTCAGGTCCTTCTTCAATCATTAAAAACAACTTATCACTACTGATAAGATACGCCAGAAATACATTGGCAATAAAAAAGGAAATGATTAGAAACATAGTCCATTTAAGTCCTTTTTTTCTGATTTTTTCAGCGTTCCATTCTTGCTTTTCCAAACGAATCTGAGCACCACGATCTCCTTCAATCCAATATTCAATTCTGCGGAAAACCATTTCTAAAAAAATAGTCTGCGGACAAATCCATCCGCAAAATATTCGTCCAAAAATCACCGTAAAAAGAATCACGAAAACGACGCCTACAATCATAAAAAGAACGAAAAGATAAAAATCTTGTGGCCAGAATGGAAATCCGAAAATATTAAATCTTCTTTCCAACACATTAAACATCATGAATTGATTGCTATTAATCTTTATAAAAGGATTGGCAACCAGAACAATCAACAAAAAGTAACTGACCCACTTTCTATAATCATAAAATTTACCGGAAGGTTTTTTAGGGAAAATAAATTTTCGATTTCCTTCTTCGTCAATCGTTCCGATAGTATCTCTAAAAGCTTCGTCTGGTAATTTTGACATTTTTTTATTTTTTAATTGGAGTACTATCTGTTTTTAAAGTAACAGTAGCATCGGTTTTTGGAGCATTCTCATCAACCCAAATTTCACCATCAGGTGCTTTGGGATCTTTTGGATTACTCCCTTGTAAAGACAATACATAACTGGCAACATGCTGAATATCTTTTGGTTTCAAAGTACCTTTCCAAGCAATCATCCCTTTTCCATCGCGGCCTCCATTTGTAATAGTGTGAAACAAATTCTTGATTCCACCACCCAAAATCCAATGGTTATCCGTTAAGTTTGGTCCTATTTGTCCTCCGGCATCAGCTCTGTGACAAGCCACACAATTCGTTGTAAAAATTTCTTTCCCAGCCACTAGATCCGCAGGCTCTGTCAATAAGACAACTGTTTTTTCATCCATCAAATCTGGAGCAGTTTTCATATATTCAGCAATCTCAATTTTGGCTTGAGCCACTTCTTTTTTAAGTTCCATCTCTTGATTATCGGCTCCTAAAACCTCATATCGAACCATATAAACAACCCCAAAAAGTATACAAGCGTAGAATAAATACACCCACCATGGCGGCAAATTGTTATCTAGCTCTTTGATTCCGTCATAGTCATGCTCTAATAATAATTGATTTTCATTTTCTAATGGTACTGACTTGGTTAAGCTTTTCATCAAATTTATGAACCATGCTTTTTCTTTAAAGCTAATCGAAATAACATTTTCTAATTTTTGTTTCTGTTCTTCCGTCATCAATTGATAGCTAATGTTATCAACTGCTTTCATTGTAATTTCTATCGCTATTAAAAGGAATAGAAATACAAACAAAAAGACAGCAACCATTGGGAATTTTATAAAAGCCGGTCTGTCACCTGAGTCAATAAAATACTCCATTGCTCCAAATACAGCAAAGAAAACAACCGGAACTCTTACATATGCTGGAATTAATTTTTTCATTTTCTAAATTTTAAAAAATTATACTATTTAATTGTCGTTCAAAGGGATTTGGCTTAATTCAGTAATCTTATCCTTTTTATAAGAGAAAACCCAAATTCCAAGTCCAATGAAAAAGACGAAGAAGATCAATAAAGATACGATTGGATATATCGCAACTCCTTCGATAGTTTCCATATTGTGTTTAATTTGTTCGAACATGACTTTTATTTTTTAGCTATATCTTTTACTTTAATATCCGTTCCAAGTCTTTGTATGTAAGCAATCATTGCAACGATTTCTCTTTCATTCATTGGAATGAATTTTTCTCCTCTTGCTTCTGCTTTTTTCTTGCTATCATTATAACTTTTTACAAAGTCAGGATCGTTTTTCAAGCTTTCTTCAATTTTAATTGCTTGCGCTCTTAAATCATTCAACCCATTTGCAACTTGAGCATCAGTATAAGGAACACCAAGTGTAACCATGGCTTTCATCTTGCTTTGAGTTAGAGAAATATCCATCGGTTTATTATCAAACAGCCATTTATAACCTGGCATAATTGAACCCGCAGATATACTTTGAGGGCTCCAAAAGTGGTTGAAATGCCAGTTATCATTGTATTTCCCTCCTACTCTCAATAAATCAGGACCTGTACGTTTTGACCCCCAAAGGAATGGATGATCGTATACAAATTCTCCCGCTTTAGATTGTGGTCCATAACGTTCCACTTCACTACGGAAAGGACGAACAGATTGAGAGTGACACCCTACACAACCCTCACGAATGTATAAATCACGTCCTTCTAATTCCAGAGGAGAATAAGGTTTCACACTGGCGATTGTTGGGATATTCGATTTGACCATAATCGTAGGTACAATTTGAATAACACCACCTATTAAAATAGCTATTGTTGCTAAGATTGTCAATTGAATAGGTTTTCTTTCTAACCAAGGATGAAATTTCTCTCCTTTAACTCTTCCTGAGCTAATTTTTATTAATTCAGGTGCAGCAGCCAATTCATCTTCGATTTTAGAACCTAATCTAACGGTTTGAATAACATTATACACTAAGGAAAACATCCCAATTAAATAAAGAGTTCCACCTATAGCTCTCATCCAATACATTGGCATAATTTGAGTTACAGTTTCAAGGAAGTTACCATAAGTTAAAGTTCCATCTGGATTAAACTGTTTCCACATAGAAGCTTGTAAAAACCCAGCAACATACATTGGAATTGTATATAAAATGATCCCTAAAGTACCAATCCAAAAGTGAAAATTAGCTAATTTAAGAGAATACAAAGTACTTTTAGTCATTCTGGGAATCAACCAATATATCATACCAAAAGCCATAAATCCATTCCAAGCTAACGCCCCTACGTGAACGTGAGCAATAATCCAATCCGTGTAATGCGCAATAGCATTTACATTTTTCAGCGATAACATTGGACCTTCAAAAGTTGCCATTCCATAACCGGTAATGGCCACAACAAAGAATTTCAAAACTGGATCTACTCGCACTTTATCCCAAACACCTCTCAAAGTTAAAAGTCCGTTTATCATTCCACCCCAAGATGGTGCAATCAACATGATAGAAAAAGCTACTCCTAAATTTTGTGCCCAATTAGGCAACGCTGAATACAATAAGTGGTGAGGACCGGCCCAGATATAAATAAAAATCAATGACCAGAAGTGAACAATAGATAATCTATAAGAATATACAGGACGGTTCGCCGCTTTTGGAACGTAATAATACATTAACCCTAAGAAAGGTGTTGTCAAGAAAAACGCAACTGCATTATGTCCATACCACCATTGCACTAACGCATCTTGAACTCCTGCATAAACAGAATAACTTTTCATGGGTGAAACCGGCAATTCTAAACTGTTGAAAATATGTAAAACTGCTACAGTAACAAAAGTTGCCAAGTAAAACCAAATCGCAACATACAAATGGCGCTCTCTACGTTTTAAAATGGTTCCAATCATATTGATACCAAAAACAACCCAAATTAATGCAATCGCTATATCAATTGGCCATTCTAATTCGGCATATTCTTTTGAAGAACTATACCCAAGAGGCAATGATATGGCTGCAGCAACAATAATCAATTGCCATCCCCAAAAATGAAGATTACTCAAAAAATCATTGAACATCCTGGCTTTCAACAATCGTTGCAAAGAGTAATAAATCCCTGCAAACATTGCATTTCCTACAAAAGCAAAGATAACTGCATTCGTGTGTAAAGGTCTTAATCGACCATAACTCAACCACGAAATTCCATCGGTTACATTTGGAAAAAGGAACATAAAGGCCAATGTAAGCCCCACTAACATCCCTACAACTCCAAAGACGATGGTTGCGTAAATGAATTTTTTTACAATTTTGTTGTCATAATAAAACTGCTGCATTTCCATAATTAAATATGTTTTAATTTAAAAGTTTAATGTTTAAGGCTAAAAGTTATTGAAGTTTTCAGATACAATTACTTCTCATCTTGTTTTTCTGGTCTCACTTCTTTTTGGGTCGATTTCAAAAGCTCATCGTCAAAAAGCATTCTGACTGATGGCGTATAATCATCATCATATTGACCTGTTTTTACTGCTCGTATAAAAGCAATAAAGAAACCAATCGCGACTATTATACTGATGGAGATTAATAAATAAATGACACTCATACCTTAATTTGTGTTAACAAAGTTACTTTGACGTTTTGGAGTAAAATATGACATTTGTCATACTTATCGATATATGTTAAATTTATGTGAAATCGCAGCTCAAAACTTATACAATTCTATTTTTTATTTGCGTAATAACTACTCATTACCGTTACAAAACTCACTATGGTTATGGTACTCAACGGCATGATAATAGCTGCAACCAAAGGCAATAAATTACCTGTAATAGCAAATGATAATCCAACCACATTGTATAAAAGTGAAAGCGTAAAACTCATCTTTATAGTTGTTATCGCATTTTTAGATAGCCTCAAGAAATAGCTTAATTTTTGAAATTCACTGGCATCCAGAATAGCATCACAGGCCGGTGAAAAAACATTCACATTTTCAGAAATAGAGATTCCAACATTGCTTTGCGCCAAAGCTCCGGCATCATTCAATCCATCACCAACCATCATCACATTTTTACCTTCTTCTTGTAATTTTTTAATGAATTCTAATTTTTCTTCCGGTTTTTGATTAAAAATTAATTCCGTGCCTTTTGGCAAAAGGTTTTCTAATGTTGACCTTTCCCCTTCATTATCGCCAGACAAAACCTTAATTTGATACTTACAGCTTAGATTTTTAAAAAGTTCCTCTAACCCTTCTCTATATTGATTGTTGAAAATAAATTTCCCATAATAAATACCGTTAATTTTTATATGGACAGAAGTATTCCCCTCCCCAACCCTCCCCGAAGGGGAGGGAGACGAAACAGATAAAGGAGGTATACAAAATTCTTCTGAACCAATTTGAATTATATTCCCTTCTATTTTTACTTTAATTCCTTTCCCTGTAATCTCTTCAAAATCATCTATTTTTAATCTTTTCATTTCAGGTAAAAAGTCATACAGCATTCTACTCAATGGATGATTTGATCCACGAAGTGCGTTTTTTATCAATATTAAATTTGCATCTGTCTCTACTGTTTTTTGCTCCCCTCCTTCGGAGGGGTTCGGGGAGGATTCATAGGAAATATTCGATTTTTTATTAGTCGTAATAGTTCCTGTTTTATCAAAAACTATAGTGTCAACTTTAGCTAATTGTTCAATAACTAAAGCGTTTTTGAGGTAGAATTTTTGTTTTCCTAAAATTCGCAATACGTTTCCAAAAGTAAATGGTGCCGTCAATGCCAATGCACATGGGCAAGCAACAATCAATACCGCTGTAAACACATTAAAAGCTACGTTAGCGTCAATAGAAATCCAATATCCAAATCCAACAAACGCAATTAATAAAAGTATGGGCGTAAAATAACGAGAAATGCTATCCGTTATGGTTTTGTGTTTTTGTTCTACATTTTTTTGGAACACATCATTACTCCACAATTGTGTCAAATAACTTTGTGAAACGGAATGTAAAACCTCCATTTCTATTACTTTACCTATTTCTTTACCACCTGCAAATACTTTATCACCTGATTGTTTGGTAATAGGAACCGCTTCTCCGGTAACAAAACTATAATCGATTTCTGCTTTTTCAGAAATTAAAATCCCATCAACAGGAATTAATTCTTGGTTTCTAATGAGTAATCGGTCGCCTTTTTGAACTTCATAAATAGCAACACTTTCTTCAGAAGTATCGGTATTAATCTTGGTAATTGCTATTGGAAAATAAGATTTAAAATCTCTTTCGAAACTCAAAAAACTATAGGTTTTGATTTGGAACATTTTGCCCAAAAGCATAAAGAAAATCAATCCTGTTAAGCTATCGAAGAATCCAGATCCGTAATTCATAAAGATGTCAAACGTGCTTCGCACAAACATCACTATAATTCCCAAAGCAATAGGAATATCGATATTGAGCATTCTCGATTTGATACTTTTATACGCCGAAACATAATAGCCACTGGCTGAATAAAAAAAACTGGGTAATGATAATATAAAAATGGCTCCTCTAAAAAAGTCTCGGAATTGGTCCAGCCAAAATTCCTTAACTTCAAAATATTCTGGAAATGAAAGCAACATGATGTTTCCAAAACAAAAGAAGGCTACCCCTAATTTATAGGTCAAACTTCTATCGACATTATTAGTCCCCGTTTCATAGTTTTCAAGACTTATGTAAGGTTCATATCCAATGGAACTCAATAAATAAACAATAGTTTTAATAGAAACAACTTCGGGATTGAAAGTGATTCGGACTCTTTTTTCATGAAAATTAACCTGAGAAGTGTTTATTCCTTTTTGAAGACGCTGTAGATTTTCCAAAATCCAAATACACGAGCTACAATGTATGTGAGGAATACTAAGTGAAATAATAGCGGTTGAATTTTCTTCAAATTCCAAAAGTTTGGATACAATACTCTCATTATCTAAAAAATCATATTTATCATTAATTTCTTGCGGGGTTGCTCCTGGGGATTTTTCAAAATCATAATAGCATATCAAATCATTGAGGCTAAAAATCTCGTACACGGTTTTACAACCTTTGCAACAAAATTTTTTGGCATCAAAAATAATTTCATCTTCTTTTATAATATCTAATCCACAATGGAAACAGTTTTGTGTGTCCATAAATTTGCTCATTTTACCTGAAACAAAGGTGACAAATTGAATGAGTTAAAAATATGATATATGTCATATAAATGTCTAAATTTGTAATAGATTTAAAATACCTTCCAATTATGAGCAAATGCGAACAATGTATCGTTAGAGAATTTAGCTCTTTAAAAGCACTTACTAAAGACGAATTACTACAACTTTCTGACTGCAAAACATCTCACACTATTAAAAAAGGAGAAGTGATTTTTGAAGAAGGTGAAAACGTCAATGGTATCTATTGTGTTAAGGATGGTATTTGCAAGCTCACAAAACTGAGTCCAAATGGTAAGGATCATATCGTAAAATTGGTAACTAAAGGAGAATTATTAGGGCAACGTTCCATGATTAGTGACGAACCTGTAAATCTAAGTGCCATCGCTCTTGAAGACATGGAAGTTTGTTTTATTCCAAAGTCGGAAGTAATGGGATACTTTGATAAAAACAATCAGTTTTCAATGAATGTGATGAAAACCATTTGTGGAGATTTGAAAGAAGCCGATGATCTCATGGTCAATTTAGCCCAAAAAACAGTCAAGGAAAGATTAGCGGAAACGCTTATTTATTTACATGACACCTTTGGAAAAAATGAAGATAATTCTTTAAAAATCCAACTTTCAAGAGACGAATTGGCCAGTATGATTGGTACTGCTACCGAAAGCTGTATTCGATTATTATCTGATTTTAATAAACTTGGAATAATTGAATTATCAGGAAAAAAGATAGTTTTGAAAGAAATCAACAAACTAAAAAAACTAGCCGAATAACTTAATCCTTCTTGTCCATTACAAAATAATAAACTGGAATTCCTAACGCTACAATACAGAGTCCCAATCCCGTATTGAACGTATCATAAATCAACAAGGTGAGACAAATCCCCACAGTCACCACAATATAAAGTGCCGGTACAAATGGATAACCAAACGCTTTATAAGGTCTATCTGCATCTGGTTCTTTTTTTCTAAGGATAAAAACACCTAAAATCGTCAATATATAAAACAGTAACGATGCAAAAGTCGCATACGTTAACAAGTCACCAAATTTTCCCGAAATACAAAGCACGCAAGCCCAAATACATTGTACCCATAATGCTTTGGCAGGAACTTGATTTTTATTTAATTCCGTTGCCTGTTTAAAAAATAATCCGTCTTTTGCCATTGCAAAAAACAATCTTCCTCCTGAAAGAATCAAGCCACTATTGCATCCAAAAGTGGATACCATGATTAGCGCAGCCATCACAAAAACGCTAACATTTCCCATAATCATACTTGCTGCTGCTGCCCCAACTCTATCATTACTGGCAAACATGATTCCGTTACTGGCAATATCGGTTGCATTTGGAGTTCCATGCATCGGTAACAAAGCTAGATAAGCCAGATTTGCCAAAACATAAATAACGGTAACAAGCAATGTTCCAAGAAACAAACTTCGCGGAATATTCTTTTTGGGTTCTTTGATTTCTCCTGCAATAAAAGTGACATTATTCCATGCATCACTAGAAAATAACGAATTGATTATCGTGGCTCCTGCGGCGCCTAAAAGTGCCATTCCCGCTAATTTTGTGACCGTAATTGTTCCGTCAGGATTTACAACTGTTTTACTGGCTTCCCACATGTTTGTGAAATTATTGGATAAAACATCCGTTTGTAAACCAACATACAATCCCAAAATAATCAATGCGAATAGCGCTATTAATTTAGCGGAGGTAAGAACCAATTGAACCGTTTTTCCACTTTCTACTCCTTTCGTATTGATAAACGTAAGCAATAGTATACTTGAAATTGCCAATACTTTTTGGTACGAAAAAATAAAACTAGCTCCTATTTTAAAAAGTGTATGGTCTAAAACAGGAAAAAAAATAGCGGCATAATTAGCAAAAGTAACTGCAATGGCTGCAATAACTCCCGTTTGAATTACCGTAAAAACTGTCCAGCCGTAGAGAAAGGAGACTAATCTTCCATAGGCGCGTTGAATATAAACAAATTGCCCTCCAGCATTAGGCATCATTCCAGCTAATTCACCATAACTCAATGCTGCAGCAACTGTTATAATACCCGTAACTAACCATATAACTAATAACCAAGCAGCAGAACCAATATCTCTTGCCATTGCTGACGTAACAATAAAAATCCCTGAGCCTATCATGGAACCTGCAACTAAACTAGTGGCATCAATTAATCCTAAAGAACGTTTTAACTCGGTTTTATTTTCTGGCATTGGGTAATTTTAATTATTTAATACTGAATACTGAACACTAAAAACTGAACACTAATTTTTTTCGCTTCTTCCCAAAATTGAGTTATTTGGAAATCATAGATTTCCAATTCCTATTTATTAGGAAGACGCTTCGCTTCTTCCCAAAATTGAGTTATTTGGAAATCATAGATTTCCAATTCCTATTTATTAGGAAGACGCTTCGCTTCTTCCCAAAAAACATCCATTTCAGCAAGGGTCATATCCATTAATGGTTTTCCCAATTCTCCTGCTTTACTCTCTAAATATTGAAAGCGTTTAATAAATTTTTTATTCGTTCGTTCCAAAGCATCTTCGGGATTTACATTAAGAAATCGGGCATAATTGATCATCGAAAATAAAACATCTCCAAATTCGGCCTCAATTTTATCTTGATCCCCAGCTTCAACCTCAACTTGCAATTCTTCCAATTCCTCTTGAACTTTGTCCCAAACCTGATGCGATTCTTCCCAATCAAACCCTACTCCTTTAACTTTATCTTGAATTCGACTGGCTTTTACTAATGCAGGCAAACTTTTTGGAACACCTTCAAGAACGGACTTTTTACCTTCTTTCAGTTTCAATTTTTCCCAGTTTTGCTTTACTTCTTCTTCATCTTTCACCACTACATCACTATAAATATGAGGATGACGATGAATTAACTTTTCGCAAATTTCATTGCAGACATCGGTCATGTCAAAATCATTCGTTTCACTTCCTATTTTGGCATAAAAAACAATATGCAATAACAAATCACCTAACTCCTTTTTGACTTCGTTTAAATCATTATCTAAAATAGCATCTCCTAATTCGTAAGTCTCTTCAATAGTAAGATGACGTAAAGTTTGCATAGTTTGCTTTTTGTCCCAAGGACATTTTTCCCGCAAATCATCCATAATATCTAATAATCTTTCGAAAGCTTGCACCTGGTCTTTTCTTGAATTCATATTGAAATGGTTTTTTGTAAAAATAAAAAAATCCTGTCCAGAAAATGACTGAACAGGATTAAATATTATTTAAAAATTGAAATTACTCTTTTTTAGCTTTTGCTTTTTTTACAGGAGCTTCAACTTCTGCTACTGGTGTTTCTGCTATAACCTCAACTTCTTCTGCAACTGCAGCAGCTGGTGTTTCATCAGTAACTAACCCTTTTGCTTGAAGCATATTATACCAATTCAAGATTTTCTTTACATCAGAAGGATATACCCTTTCTTCATCATAATCTGGCAAGATTTCTTTAAAATAAGCTAATAAAACAGCATTCTCTTCTTTATGTGAAATTGCTTGACCTTTGTTCTCTTTATCAGCAATTTTTTGCATGATTTCAGCTAACGGTTTTTCGCCTTCATACGTATAAATAGAAATCTCCGACAATAAACTCACATTGCTTTTTAAATTGACTGTAATTTTTTTTCCGTCTAATAATGATTCCGCAACAAACCCAGTACGCGTTTGTACTCTTAATACGTATAAGCCCGGTTTCCCAGAAATGGCTAATATTTTTTCTAAATTCATGTTTTTTTTGTAATTATTTATTAAGAATTTGACTTATTTTTTTTCATTTAAAACCAAAAATCATACCAAGATAAGGCTATAAATGGGAATTTATCTTCCTTTTTTACCAAAAAATTTCATTCGATACTCTTGGAAAGTTTTACCTTCTAAGATGTTTTTAAGCTTCTTTTGAATCAAACGTTTTTTCAAAGACGAAATTTTATCCGTAAACAAAATCCCTTCAATATGATCGTATTCATGTTGGATTACTCTGGCGATTAATCCGTCGAAAACTTCTGTTTTCATTACAAAATCCTCTTCACAGTATTCAATAGTTATGGTTGGATTTCGATACACATCTTCACGAACATCAGGAATACTTAAACATCCTTCATTAAAGCTCCATTCCGTACCTTCTTCTTTTATCATTTTTGCATTGATGAAAGTTTTTTTGAATCCTTTCAATTCCTGTTGTTTAGCATCCTCTAAATCCTCATCATCACTAAAAGGAGTCGTATCGATTACAAATAAGCGAACTGCCAATCCTAATTGCGGTGCAGCAAGTCCCACACCATAGGCGTTATACATCGTCTCGTACATATTGGCAATCGTTTCTTTCAAGTTTGGATGTTCCGGTGTAAGAACTTCTCCTACTTTTCTTAAAACAGGATCACCATATCCTATAATTGGTAAAATCATTATTGTTGTATTAAGTATTATCTACTGTAAATCTGAATATGTCTCCATTTAATTCAGTCTGCAAAAATAGTAAAAAAATAGACAATGAATAATCCTCCATTGATAATTAGTGTTTTTTTACAATTAAGATCAAAACACATCTCTTTATCCTTTGAATAATTCGTACAATTCTTACCTTTGTTAGTAATCCAATTATATGATTTACAGAATCCGAAAATTTACAGACAGCACTTATTTCAATAATGCCTTAAAGGTAACAATAGCGGCAGTCATTCCTGTTTTATTGTTTTCTTTTCTTGGTAATTTTGAAATGGGATTTACTATAGCACTGGGAGCTTTTTTTACGTATCCAAGCGATATTCCAAGTAGTTTAAAACATAAAATCAATGGTGTTTTGGTTACTGCTTTTCTCGTTGCCGGTCTCAATTTGTTAGTGAATATTATGCATCCCTATTCTTGGATTTTTTATCCATTTTTAGCGGTGTTGATTTTCTTGATATCCATGCTTTCTGTATATGAAAAAAGAGCCACAGCGGTTTCTTTCTCGGCGCTACTTGCCGTTTCATTGGCATTTGCACATTTGCATACCGGTTGGGAAATGATTGAATATTCAGGATTAATTCTTGTAGGTGGCTTATTTTACCTTCTAATCTCACTTATTTTCCATTATTTGAGTCCTCATCGTTATATCGAATTAGAAATTGCTGAATGCATTAAACTGACGGCTAAATATTTAAAATTAAGAGGCGATTTATGGACCATAAATGCTGATAAAAAAGCAATTATTGAAAAACAATTACACCTTCAGGTAGAATTGAATACCATTCGACAAAACATTAGAGAAGTACTAATCAGTAGTCATACTACTTCCGGTTCTTCAAATCAAAACCGCAAAATGCTTATTGTTTTTATTTCATTGATAGAAATTTTGGAACTTGCCTTATCCACTTCTTTCGACCATGATAAGCTACATCAAAAATTTGACGATCATCCAAACGTGTTACTAACATATCAAAGCTTGGCCTACAATCTTGCAGCAAGTTTAAAACAAGTATATAAAAGTGTACAAAACCGAACTAAATATGTTTCTAAACATAATTTACTTGGCGATTTAAATGCTTTACAACTTGCAATCACAGAATACGAAAATGACTTAGGAAAAGTTACCGCTTCCGAAGGTGTTTTTATGCTGACAACTATGCTTCAATATGCTGAAAAACAAGTCGAAAAAATAAAAATTGTAGAACGCGCATTCACCCTGGCTATCAATTCATTGGATTTTAAAGGAAAGGATAAAGATTTAGAAAAATTTCTAACACCGCAATATTATCCTTTGAGCACTCTGATTGAAAATCTCAGTTTCTCTTCTACTATTTTTAGGCATTCACTGCGACTAACTATAACTATTTTAATAGGTTTTATCATTGGTAATGTGCTGCCATTTCACAACGTATATTGGATTTTGTTGACTATCATCGTAATCATGCGACCTGGATATGGCTTAACCAAACAACGTTCTTTCCATCGAATTTTCGGTACCATTTTAGGAGGTTTAATTGCATTTGGAGTTCTTACATTCACACACAACAGCATTGTAATCAGTATATTTTCTATCCTTTGCATGCTTTTGGGATTCTCCTTTACACAAACAAATTATAAAGTCAGCGCAACATTTGTGACGATGTATATTGTTTTTATTTATGGAATATTGACTCCTAATATTAGTGATGTAATTCAATATAGAATTTTGGACACCATTGTTGGCGCTGCTCTGGCTTTTCTTGCCAATCACTTTTTATGGCCTTCATGGGAGATTTTAAATATTCCCATTTATTTGGAAAAATCCATAAAAGCAAATGAAAATTACCTGAAGGAAATCTCAATTTTATATAACAAGAAGGGAACCATTTCTACCTCCTACCGATTAGCCCGAAAGAATGCTTTTATCGAAATAGGCAATTTAATGGCCTCTTTTCAAAGAATGATTCAAGAACCCAAATCAAAACAAAAACAACTGCCACAAGTATATAAACTGGCCATACTCAACCATTCCTTACTTTCCTCTTCAGCTTCCTTGGGAACTTATATTCAATCGCACAAAACGACATCCGCTTCTGAGGCATTTAATGTGGTGGTTGATACTGTAATTAAAAATTTGGATAACGCTATTTCTCTTTTGAAAAATGATTCAGATATAAAAGAAGGCCTTCCTAAAGAAGATTTAGCCATGCGTTTTACGGAGTTAAAAAACATTAGAGAAAAAGAATTAAAGGCAGGAATTCCTATTGATGAAGAAGCATTTCAATTGAAAATGCAAGAAGCTCAATTAGTTATAGAACAATTAATTTGGTTGACTAATTTATCCGAAAACATAGTAAAGACCACAAAAGAATTAATGCAATCTTAAAATAAAAAAGCGCTGGAATTAGATTAAACTCTAAAAACCAGCGCTTTTTATTATTTTAAAATCTAATTATTCAGTTTTAGAATTTCAGCAGTATCTTTTCTAATTTCGGTCAATAAAGTTGGATTATCATTCAAAGCCTGACCATAAGACGGAATCATTTTTTTTAATTTTTCCTGCCATTCCGGTGTTTCAATTTCTTCTTTAAAACATCTTCCAATTAAATCTATCATAATTGAAACTGCAGTTGAAGCCCCAGGAGATGCACCCAGTAAAACGGATAACGAACCATCGGCCGTTGTGATTACTTCAGTCCCAAATTCTAATATCCCACCTTCTTTTTCATCTTTCTTTATAACCTGTACGCGTTGTCCAGCTCGTTCTAATTTCCAGTCTTTAGATCTTGCTCCAGGAACGTATTCTCTTAACGCATTAATTCTATCTTTTGGTGATTGACGCACTTGCTCAATCAAATATTTTGTAAGTGTAATATTTTTAATCCCAGCAGCAATCATAGGAAAAATATTGTCTGGCTTTATAGACAATGGCAAATCTGAATACGATCCATTTTTTAAAAACCGTGTAGAAAAACCTGCAAAAGGTCCAAAAAGCAATGCTTTTTCGCCATTTATCATTCGGGAATCAATATGTGGCACAGACATAGGCGGCGCACCAACACTGGCTTTACCATATACTTTAGCCTGATGTTTTGCAATCACCTCAGGATTTGTACATTTCAGCCATTGTCCGCTCACTGGAAAACCTCCAAAACCTTTTCCTTCAGGAATATCAGCTTTTTCTAACAATGGTAATGAACCACCACCAGCTCCTATAAAAACAAATTTAGTATATGCTTTTCTTTTTTGGCCAGTAGCCAAATCTGTAATTTTTATTCTCCACGATTTATCTTCACGTTGTTTCAATTTTTGAACTTCGTGATGAAAATGCATAGTAACACCGTCCAATTGAGTTAAATAATCAAACATATTTCTGGTTAATTCTCCAAAATTTACATCCGTCCCAATTGCCATTGAAGTTGCAGCAACTTGATCTGCATCCTTTCTACCTTCCATAACCAAAGGCATCCATTCCTTTAACTGAGAAAAATCAGTACTAAAAAGCATTTCTTTAAAAAGTGGATTTACATGTAATGCTTCATATCTTTTTTTAAGATACGCTACATTTTTTTCACCCCAAACAAAACTCATGTGGGGAATACTTTTTATAAAATTTTCAGGAGATGAAACTTTTTTCTGTTGAACTAAATAAGCCCAAAATTGTCTGGATACTTCAAAAGATTCTGCTATACTAATTGCTTTTTTGGGATCAATAGTACCATCAGCACTTTCGGGAGTATAGTTAAGTTCACAAAAAGCAGAATGTCCAGTTCCTGCATTATTCCATGCATCAGAACTTTCAGCAGCAGCAATATCTAATCTTTCGTAAATTTCAATTTTTATATCTGGTTGTAATTCTTTTAGGATTAAGCCAAGTGTGGCGCTCATTATTCCAGCTCCTATAAGAACTACTTCACTATTTGAACGAATGGTTGTATCAGGCATAACAAAATTTTAAAGCGCAAAGATACTTTATATAACCATAAAAATTATAACAAATTATTATTAAAAAGTAGGAAATCACGAAAATATCGCAGCCTTTTTAACGTCTTAGAAATAACAATTTTAAAATAATTTTCGCGTCAAATAATCTTGAAGCATTATTGTTGCCGAAATTTCGTCAATCAATCCTTTGTTTTGTCTTTTCTTTTTACTTAAACCACTATCAATCATGGTTTGGAAAGCTATTTTAGAAGTAAATCGTTCATCTACCCTGATTACTTTCATATCGGGGAAATGATTTGTAAAATGAGTAACAAATCCTTTAATGATGGAAGCGCTTTCTGAAGGTTCGCCATTCATTTGTTTGGGTTCGCCAATAAGCACTGCTTCTACTTTTTCTTTTGCAAAATAATCCTTCAAAAAAGCAATGGCTGTTGCAGATGGAATGGTAGTTAAACCCGAAGCTATGATTTGCATTTCATCGGTAACGGCGATTCCTGTACGTTTTTGACCGTAGTCTATGGAGAGTATTCTTGGCATTTTATAAGGAGTGTTTGTGTTTAATAAAACCGAAGACAAATACGGAGTTTTCTACCTTATCAATATAATAAACAACAGTATACACTTTAAAAACATAATCTCTTATATTTTCGTCGTTATAATATATAGATTTCTTAAAAAGGAAAGGTTCTTTTAAATCTTTTCGAATTTTTCGCAATAAATCATTTTTAAACTTTCTAGCTGCGACGGATTTATCTTTCGAAATATAATAAACCTGATCATTTAATTCAAATAAAAATTCATCCTGAAACTTAATTCTCATGCTTAGAAATTGTTTCTTCAAGTACAGTATCTACCTCTTCAAAAGTATAAAATTTTGCTGTTCCATTTTTAATCTTAGCCAAAGAAACATCTAATTTTCGTTTATTTTCTTCGAAATCAGGATCCTCCTGAACTATTTTCAATTCATCCGAAGAGAATGAACTCAATAACTCCAGAATTTTGGCTTTTATTTTTGGTTGAAATTCTAATCTAATTGTTTCCATGATAATTGCATTGATATTACAAATATACAAAATTTCAGAATTCAATGTTTTTTAATGTAGCATTACAAAATTCTTACAATATAAATATCAGCAACATACCTATTTTAATTTTCCGATTCTTAGCAGTAATGGAAATAGCACTTTCTTATTATTTTTTTGCCAGGAAATTTTCAACTCATCATAAATCAAGTCCAAAGGATTTTTATTGTTTTTCGAAAAATAATGTTGTGTGGCCGACCATGTTTCCAGATATCCAATGAGTTCTTCAAAGCTCCAAGTAAAATGATTTACGAACGGTTCCGTAACAATCTCATCAAATGGAAATGGAATCGTTTTATAATTTTCATCCAAGTATTTTCGCTCGGCATCCCAATACGGTCCTATTATATTGTAATAAAAATTTCGTAGTATTTTATCCGAATCTTCATTGGTCGAAAATAATCCATATCCTAATACCGCAAAGAGTCCGTCTGGCTTTAAAATTCGATAAATTTCTTTATAAAACAAATCAAAATCAAACCAATGAACCGCTTGCGCAACCGTTATCAAATCAAATTCCTGATTTTTAAAAAAGGTGTTTTCAGCAGCGGCTACTTTATAAATTATATTATCCGAAGGAATCGCATTATCCAATTGATTCTGACTAATATCAATCGCATAAACGGTTTCAAAAAACCGTGCAAGTTGTTGTGCCACTTGCCCATTTCCGGTTGCAATATCGAGCGCGACCGACTTGCTTTTGACAAATGAAACCAAATAATCAATCAATTCGTCTGGATATTGCGGTCTAAATTTTGAATATTCAGCAGCTTGTTTGGAGAAATTATCTTTCATATTCTAAAGATTTTCATTTATTCATCAAATTTACAACATTTAAAAAACATTAAACACAAAGCAAGTTAAATCTGTAACATTTTCAACTCAATTTGCCTTTTGGCATTTAGCTAAAAAACATATCTTTGTCAAAAAATTTAACTAAAATGAATCCATTACAGACTATTATAGAACTAGCTTGGGAAAACCGCGCTTTGTTACAAGAAACAACAACAACTGACGCTATCAGAGAAGTCATTGAATTATTAGACACCGGAAAATTACGTGTTGCCGAGCCAGTTGGTGAGGGATGGCAAGTAAACGAATGGGTTAAGAAAGCGGTAGTGATGTACTTCCCTATTCAAAAAATGGAAACGTTACATTCTGGTATTTTCGAATATCATGACAAAATGTTGCTAAAAAAAGACTTCGCCGAAAAAGGAATTCGTGTAGTTCCTAATGCAGTTGCACGTTACGGTGCTTATATTTCAAGTGGCGTAATCTTGATGCCAAGTTATGTAAACATTGGTGCTTATGTAGACGAAGGTACTATGGTTGACACATGGGCTACCGTAGGAAGCTGTGCTCAAATTGGTAAAAACGTACACTTAAGTGGTGGTGTTGGAATCGGTGGCGTATTGGAACCTTTGCAAGCTGCTCCGGTAATTATTGAAGACGGAGCTTTTATTGGTTCACGTTGTATTGTTGTTGAAGGCGTTCACGTTGGGAAAGAAGCCGTTCTTGGTGCCAATGTTTGTTTGACAGCCTCTACGAAAATCATTGATGTTACAGGAGATACTCCAGTAGAAATGAAAGGATATGTTCCTGCTCGTTCCGTAGTAATTCCTGGAAGTTATACTAAAAAATTCGCTGCTGGTGAGTTCCAAGTTCCTTGTGCTTTAATCATTGGAACCCGCAAAGCTTCAACTGATTTGAAAACATCATTGAACAATGCTTTACGCGAATATGACGTAGCGGTATAATCCGTTTTCGTTTAAAAATTTTATAAAAAGACCTATTGGATATTTCAATAATTATTGTCAATTACCGTGGTTGGAAAGCCTTAGACGAATGTTTAGAATCTATTGATGTAATTATTTCGGAGACATTTTCTTTCGAAGTCATCATCGTTGATAATTTTTCTAATGACGGACAATTTCCTGTTTTTAAACAAAAATATTCCAAGTTTACATTTATAGAAAATACTGGTAATAATGGTTTCTCAAATGGTTGCAACTTTGGTGCAAGTATTGCTACGGGAAACCATTTCCTTTTTTTAAATCCAGATACAAAACTTACTCTTGAAGCCTTAGAGACCCTTTTAGAAACAGCTATTTCAAACCCTGAAATTGGAATTTTATCCTGTTTGCAAATAAATGAAAACAATATTTTTTACAAACAGAAGAATTTATTTCCGGCTTTAGGACACTTTTTCGGAATTTCAAGATCTCTTTTTAGAAAGCTGAATAAAGCAAAACTGGAAGAACGTTTTAACAATACGGATGATTTATTTTACCCAGATTGGGTTACCGGAGCGGTCATTTTTATAAGCAGGGAATGGTTTAACAAAATTAAAGGCTGGAATGAAGATTACTGGTTGTATTTTGAAGATGTTGATCTTTGTAAAAAGATTTCTGATACTAAAGGAAAAGTTGCCGTAACGAGAAAAGCTACTATTTTTCATCAACACGGTGGTGCCTCCCGATTAAATGTCAAGACAAAAGCACTCACAAAAACGGAAGTGATTATTTCTAAACATGTGTACATTAGCAATCAATTTTCAACAGGAATACAACTCTATTTGCATAGTGTATTGATTTTAGGAGTACTTAGTGAGAAATTAATTTTGTCGTTTTTAAGCCTCTTTTTATTTTTTATTCCAAAATTAAAAGTGAATCGGTTGATGCTTAAAAATCTATCCATTTATTATTTGAATGCTATACAACAGCAAACCTGGATTAGTCCTCGTGCCATGAATTACTTGAAAACAAAATCATAATTTTTTCAAATTTACTTCGAATGAAAATACTGGTAATTCAACAAAAAATGATTGGAGATGTTTTAGTAAGCTCCATATTATGCGACAATTTGCGTAAAGCCTATCCAAAAGCGCAAATTGATTATATGGTTTACGAATCTACACTTGCAGTTTTACAAGGAAACACCAGTTTCGACAATCTCATTCTTTTTGAGGAAAAACATCAAAAAAGCAAATGGGACTATTCTAAATTATTGAAATCCATTCGAGCCGAAAAATATGACATTGTTATTGATGCCTACTCCAAATTAGAAAGCTGGCTTGTTGTATTATTTTCGGGTGCCAAACAAAAAATTTCGTATTGGAAAAAAGGAAGGGACTTTCTTTATACAGATACTGTAAAAAGACAAAAAACATCCTATACCAATTTAGGTCTAATAATTGAGCAACGATTAGCATTACTAAATCCTTTACATCTGGATATTGAATTAGAAACATTTCCCAGAATTTATGTCAAAAAAGAAGAGAATGATGTTGCTGCTACACTTTTTGAATCTCATGGAATAGACCAATCCAAAAAAACGATTATGCTCAGCATAATTGGCAGCAGTGATGATAAAACCTATCCGCTGGAATACATGTCGCAATTAGTAGATTTCATTGCAGATAAAGGTGATGTAAATATTCTTTTTAATTATTTTCCAAAGCAAATTGAAGATGCAAAAAAAATCTACAATAGTTGTAAAGAAAGCACTAAAAAGAAGATTTATTTCTCTGTTTTAGGAAAAAATATCCGAGAGTTTATTGCCATAATGAATCATTGTGATATGATAATTGGTAATGATGGCGGGGCAATAAATATGGCAAAAGCATTAGAAAAACCTTCATTCATTATTTTTTCTCCTTGGATTGATAAAAAAGGATGGGCTACTTTTGAAGATGGAATTAATCATGTTTCGCTACATTTAAGAGAGTTCAAACCAAATTTATTTGAAGGTAAAACGGCTAAAATAATAAAAAAAGAAACTGTTTTATTCTATAAGGAATTTACTCCTGGGTTGATTTTCCCTGCATTAAATGCTTTTTTAGAAACACATTTGAAATAATGCTATATTTTTGTAAATGAGCTAAAAATTAATGAAATACAATCACAACACTAAAATTTCAGTTTTAATAATTACATTAAACGAGGAAAATCAAATGAAAGCCCTTTTGGCTGATTTGGATTTTGCTGACGAAATTATTGTTATAGATTCATTCAGTACAGATAATACAGAGGTTATTTGTAAATCATTCGAAAACGTAAAATTCATTCAGAATAGATTTGAAAATTATTCTTCTCAAAGAAACTTTGCGATTTCACAAGCAAAAAATGATTGGGTTTTATTTCTGGATGCTGACGAACGATTGACTACTGAATTAAAAAATGAAATTTTAATTACTGTAAAAAACAACCTATCATACGCTGCTTTTCTATTCCCGAGAACTTTTATGTTTGAAAACGAAATATTGTATTTCAGCGGAAATCAAAGTGATAAAATATTTAGGCTTTTCCATAAAAATCATGCAGAATATACTTCTGAAAGACTGATTCATGAAAAATTAAAAGTAGAAGGAAAAATTGGTATCCTTAAAAACAAACTCATCCATTATTCCTATGCTAATTATGACTCCTATAAATCAAAAATAATCCGTTACGGAAAGTTTAAGGCGCAAGAGAAGTTTATTAAAAAACAAAAATCGCATTATTTACTTCACCTTCTGCATCCAATCTATAATTTCTTATATAATTATTTTGTCCGTTTGGGTTTTCTGGATGGAAAGAAAGGAGTGATTATTTGTTATCTGAACGCGTATTGCATTCATATTAGATACAATGAACTAAATCAGCTTTGGAATAAAAAACACCCCTTATCGCCAAAATAGCAGTTTCTTTTTTCGGGCAATTTTTCTATGAAATTTCATTTGAAAATCATTGGTATAAAAACACATTTTACTAAAAACTTCTTCGTAGTCCTTATTATAAAGTCTTGCATACTCTTCACTCATTACAGCCAACATTTCAATTTTTGGCGTAAGCCTATGAAAATTTTTCATGCGAGCATCAAAATCCATAATATCATGAAAATTCATGCGGTTCAAATCTACCAAGAAAAATTCATATTGATTTTGAAGTCCCTTTTTAATCAAAGTATTTCCTGGTGAGTGATCTAGAAATTCGATTCCTTTTTCATGCAAATCGAAAGTAAACTGAGTAAACTGTCTCAATATATTTTCGTGATCTGGATAATCTGGATCTAGCACTAATTCTCTAAAAGTTAACTCCGCTTCAAGGTGCTCACTGATATAATAACTATTTTCTAATCCTGAAAATTTAAAATTTTCAGCATAAGCAATAGGTTGTGGCGTTCCAATTCCATTTTCCAGTAATCTATTGGCAAATTCATATGAACGTCTGGCTTTAGATTTTCTAAAATATTTATACGCTATTTGATTAATGACGTGAGGAATTTTGAACGATTTGATATTAATCGTTTTTTCTTCTAAATCAAATAGTTTTATTTTATTTCGGTTTCCATCACCAAAAAGAACTCCATTTGAATTAAAATCACTAATGCTTTTTTTAATCTCCTTTTCTTTAGAAATAAAATTTTTATGAATAATTATTGAACTCATAGAGTGTCTGGAATAAATTTAATTAACAAAAATAGTTAAATGTCTTTTTAGTTTTAGAAAAAAACAGTGTTCCTTTAAATAAAATTAAAAAACAGATTAAACCTTTCATCCTTTTTATTGTCTAATTATATATAATTGATATTACTAAACTAGATAAACACTGTTTTTTAATGTTATCAAAAAAAATCGTAAATGTCAAAGCTTGTCTTTATCGAATCTCACAATCTAAAAAATAAAGCAACTGGCTTAGGTACATTCAATTATGAATTAATAAAAGGGTTTTCGCAATTAGATTTCAACCATTTAAAATTGACATTAAATACCAAAAAACCTAAAGTACTTGAAGCCGAATTTGGAAACAAGTTTAACTATCATAAATACTGTGAGTTGTCAAGACTTAAAGTCTTCCGAACTAGAAAAAAAAATGATTTATGGCATTCCATTAATCAAAACACAAAAGTAGAACCTTTTCACGTAAACAAATATTTATTAACGGTTCATGATGTTAATTTTGTGGAAGAAATTTCATCTGACATGAATCATAAAGCAAACAAACTCTTTCTCGCAAAATTAGAAAAAGCTACAGCGATTACTTATATCTCAGAATTTGCAAAAAAACAAACCCATCAATATTTTAATGTTCCCAATGTTCCTGAATATGTAATTTACAATGGAAATCCTATTACGACCATTTTAGACACTTCTGAATTTATTTCTAAAATCCCTTTAGAGAAGCCTTTTTTATACTCTATAGGTGATTTTTTAGAACGAAAAAATTTCTTATCTATAGTAAAAATGATGATTCATATTCCTGATTTCAATTTGATTATATCCGGAAATAACCATAAATCGTATGGAATCGAAATAGCAAAATTCATCACGGAAAACAACCTACAAAATCGCGTTTTTCTTACTGGAAAAGTGGACGATATTGCAAAACAATATTATTTATCAAAATGTCATGCTTTTCTTTTTCCTTCAATTCGCGAGGGTTTTGGGCTTCCGCCAATAGAAGCGATGCATTTTGGCAAACCCATTTTCTTATCCAATAAAACCTCCTTACCAGAAATAGGCGGAGAACATTCTTATTATTGGGATAATTTTGACCCTGAATACATGAAAACCATACTATTTGAAGGTTTAAATCATTTCTACAACAATCAAAATATGATGGAATCATTTATGAAAGAAAGAGCCGCAAGTTTTAATTGGAAAGTAGCGGCAGCAGATTATTTAAAAGTCTATGAGAAGTGTCTTTTCTAAAAACTTTATTCCACAAAAAAATAAAATCTATTCAAAAGTAACGTTGAAACATTTTTGCTGATTAATATTTTAAAATATTTTTTTTCTTCCAAAAATCACTTTCTTTTTAAAATCTTTCATTGAATCAGTACCTCTAATATCAATACGTTGTATTTCATAAATATTTTTCAAAGGAAAAATGTTGACTCTATTGCCTATTCGAAGCCCGTATTTAATACCATACTTTTTCAATAAATCAAAAAACAGCTTCTGATTAACTCCTTTTTTACGATAATACCCCCCAAAAGTATATGCCAAAGCAGGAAAAACATTTAACTCTTCTTTTTTAATAATTTCTTGACATAATTGCAGATCTTTTTCTATCTCATCTAAAGTTAAATTTGCATAATTATCATGTTTAAAAGTATGATATCCTAACTCAATATGAGACCCTATTTCCAATAATTGTTGTTTATTCATCAACTTCATATTCTCATTGACATATTTTCCGTTCCAATCAACATCTTGTCCTATTCTACCTAAAACCATAAAGCAAACTGCTTTAAAGTTATATTGTTGCAGCAAAGGGTATAACTCCGTATAATTATCTAAAAAACCATCGTCAAACGTAAGAACAACAGTTTTTGCAGGCAAATCCTGTTTCTTGTTTGTTAATTCATCAATTTCTGACATCCAAAGAGTCGTATAATTGTTATTTTTTAAATATTCAAATTGTTCAATTATTTTCTCTTTACTAATGGTTATTTGATCTTCAAAACCATTTATAGAGATGGAGTGATATTCTAAAATTCTAATTTTTTTTGAAGGAAAATAAAACAATTTAAATTGAATATTCAGAACAATCAAAAAAATAAATAAAATTGAAAACAATATAATTATTAAATAAATCATGGTATAAATTTTTAAACTTAATTAAATCAAATTATTATTAATTACTTCATTTAAAACATCTAAAAATTTTTCGCCAATTATAAAACGTGTAGATGTCATCATCAAAAAATCAAAGCCATTGTTTATAAATTTATTTCGCATAGCATTGTTGTTAATTAAAATTTCGACTTTATTAGCAAAATCAATTGGATTTCCCGCTTCTGCTAATAAACCAGTCTCATTATCTATTAAGACCGTAGGGATTCCACCAGCTTTTGCAGCAACTACAGGAACTCTACATGCATAACTTTCGAGTACAACTCCTCCTGTAGCTTCACATTTTGATGTGAACAAAAATAAGTCTAATTCTGGAAGGCATTTATGTACATCTACTCTAAATCCTGCAAAAATAACTTCATTCTCTAATCCTTTGGATTTAACATAAGTCTTAATCTCCGCTTCTAAAGATCCTTCTCCTATTAAAATATATTTTGCTTTCAACCCTCTTTTATACAACTCTTCTACCGTATCAATCCAAGTGTGATGATCTTTTACTTTACAAAAAGCAGAAACATTACCAATAATTTTATAGTCTGATGGAATATTAAATTCTCTATGCAGGAATCCATTTTTTTTATTATTAATAAACCTATCCGTATCAACAACACTTCCTATAACAGTCATAGAATCATGATTTTTTATAGAAGGTTTAAGGATTTCAACTACGGCATCAGATACACATACAATTTTTTTAATTCCTTTGTAATTGTATTTGTATTTCCTGAAAAAATTAGTTCCAATATTTTTAATTAAAGTTCTACATAAAACTAAAGGAATTTTTAAACCAAAAAAAACAGATGACAGAACACTTATCGTATGCGCTTTACTATTATGAATAATTACAACATTTGCATTATATGAGCCCACAATTTTTTTAAATTTCTTTGCGAATTTTAAATCATATTCTGATTTAAAATCAAAATTTTGAACCTGCAAATTTCTTTCTATGGCAACTTTATACAATTCAGAATTAACAGGACATATAATTAATTGATTCTCGACAAAGTTATTATCCCTGAATGATTCATATAAATCAACAATCATTTGCTCATGACCTCGCCAAACATTAGACGTAGTAAAATGTATTATTTTCATTAATGATTATTTTATCAGTAAAAATAGTCTTAATATTAAATACAAAAATAAAAAAAGTACTTAAAAAGAGCTTAAAAATTAAACATTTAATTATTCTCCACGATATTGACTTTAAAAACTTCAAAAATCCAATTGTCTAATTTGTATTTACTAAGAATATCGTTATCAATTTCTACAAAATCTGTTTCAAAAAAACTAGAAGGTACTTCATAATTACTTTCTGAAATGACAAAAATATTATTAGGATTATAAAAATCATAAGTAATAATATCCTGATTATTAGTGATTATTTTTTTCTTATAACCTAAGGCCTCAAAAATACGAAAGGTTAACCCATCCTGATTCTTCTGCTGGATATCTACTAACACTAAACTGCTTGCAATTATATTTTTAACTTCACTTATTAGCAGATATCTGTCCGAAATTTCAATACTCTTATGTTTAAAAAACCTATCTTTCTTTACTATAAAACGAAAAGAAATTCGCTCCTGCGAAAAATAATTAGCAAGCTTTTCTAAAAACGGAAATCTGCCATCAAATGAAGATATATTAAATACTAGATTAGTTATTTTTTTAGTTTCAATTTGATCATCGTAAATATAATTAGTCAAAAATTGAAAATTATATTTCTCAACATCTTTTTTGTCATAACTATAAACCGTATCAAAAAAAGATAATGTCTTTTTTTGGTCTTTAAAATTTTCAATACCATCAAACAAAAAACAACTCATTTGAATTGCATTATCTCTTAACAACAATAACGCTTTACGCTCCAATTTATCAGGTCTAATAATTAAAATCTGATCAAATAAATCTCCATTTTGAATTACTTTTTTTATATAATTTGTCTTGTTTTTTTCTTTTAAACTAGGAAAGCTGATCAATTTCAAAAAAAAATTAATAAATCTAGAGAAAATATTTTTATAAGAAAATGGAATAGCATCAATATTAACATAAGTCAAATCAACATTCTGCGCTGCAGTAAGCTTTTCAACTAAAAAGTCAATATAACCAAATGAATGCGTAGTTATTATTGCTATTCGTTTAATTTTTATCATTATTGCTATCTTTGTAAAATTATCATTTCTAGCAAAAATAGAAAGTTATATTTAAATACCTAAAATTATAATGAATCAAGAAGTACACAATGCCTACGAAGTAATAAAACAAGGAGGAATAATCCTATATCCTACTGACACGGTTTGGGGAATTGGTTGTGATGCCACAAATCCTGAGGCTGTTGCCAAAATATACAAACTCAAACAAAGAGCCGAAACCCAAAGCATGATTGTTTTGATGAATGGTGAAAAAATGATGTACAATGTATTTAAGGATATCCCTGAAGTTGCCTGGCAAATCATGGA
Source organism: Flavobacterium algoris (assembly GCF_048158525.1). Lineage (NCBI taxonomy): Bacteria > Pseudomonadati > Bacteroidota > Flavobacteriia > Flavobacteriales > Flavobacteriaceae > Flavobacterium > Flavobacterium algoris. Next base: position 41,091 of record NZ_JBLNKT010000014.1, on the reverse strand, counting down.
TTTATCAGAAAACCCAACGACATTAGTCTTGGACAAACCAAGAAATGTGGCTCCTAATTTAATTGCCCCAGATAACACTTTAGGAATCCGAATCGTGAAAGAACCTTTTTGCTTCAAATTAATGGAAAAGATGAAAAAACCATTGGTTTCTACATCAGCAAATATTTCTGGACAACCTACTCCAAAAAGTTTCAAAGAAATCAGCCCCGAAATTATAAAAGGCGTCGACTATGTTGTAAATTTGCATCGCGAAAAAATTGCCGGAAAACCGTCAACAATAATTAAACTTACGAATGATTCACAGGTAAAAGTGATTCGTAAATAGTTTGCAGTATTCAGTTTTTAGTTTTCAGTTTAGCAACTTTGGACTATAGACTTTAAACCTTTTTAAAATGAGCATCAAAACTTCATACAAAGAAGCCTTAAACAATAAAATTTTTGAAGTCATTTCTCAAGCTTCCCAAGAACTTAATATTGAAAGTTATGTAATTGGTGGTTTCGTGAGAGATTTGCTTTTGAACAGAGATTTCAAAAAAGACATTGATATTGTTGCTGTGGGCAGCGGAATCGAATTGGCTTTGAAAGTGTCACACTTACTTCCAAAAAACCCAAAAGTTCAGGTTTTCAAAACCTACGGAACTGCAATGTTGCGTTTTGAAGATACCGAGATTGAATTTGTAGGTGCCCGAAAGGAATCCTATAATCTAGACAGTCGCAATCCTATTGTAGAGAACGGAACCCTTGAAGACGATCAAAACCGTCGTGATTTTACGATAAACGCTTTGGCTTTATCATTAAACACTTCAAATTTTGGCGAATTATCCGACCCATTTAATGGGCTGGAAGATTTAAAAAACAAAACAATCAAAACACCTTTGGATCCGGATATCACTTTTTCGGATGATCCGTTGCGAATGTTGAGAGGGATTCGTTTTGCAAACCAATTGGGTTTTGAAATCGAAGAAAACTCTTTGAACTCTATTACAAAAAATGCAGAACGAATCAAAATTATTTCCGGGGAACGTATTGTTGACGAACTGAATAAAATCCTTTTGACAGATAAACCTTCTACAGGATTTTTACTATTATTCAAAACAGGACTTTTAGACATCATTCTTCCAGAATTGACTGCTTTGAATCAGGTCGAAGAAATTGAAGGTCACACACACAAAAATAATTTTTATCACACATTAGAAGTTGTTGACAATATTTGTCCAAATACAGATGATGTATGGCTACGTTGGGCTGCCTTGTTGCATGATATTGGTAAGGCTCCAACCAAACGGTTCAATAAAAAACAAGGATGGACGTTTCATGGTCATGAGTTTCTTGGCGGAAAAATGGCAAAGAAAATCTTTGAACGTTTGCATATGCCTTTGAACCAAAAAATGAAATTTGTGCAAAAAATGGTCATGATGAGTTCGCGACCGATTGTTTTATCACAAGATACAGTTACTGATTCTGCGGTGCGCCGTTTAGTTTTTGACGCCGGTGAAGATGTAGAAAATCTAATGACGCTGTGTGAAGCAGATATTACCACCAAAAACCCTGGCAAATTCAAGAAATACCATAATAATTTTGAAATTGTTCGAAAGAAAATTGTGGAAGTAGAAGAACGCGATAATGTTCGGAATTTTCAACCTCCAATAACGGGAGAAGAAATTATGAAAATCTTCAATTTAAAGCCATCCAAAGAAATTGGGATGCTCAAAGAAGCCATCAAGGAAGCCATATTAGAAGGAGAAATTCCGAATGAATATCAAGCTGCTTATGGTTTTATGTTAAAAAGAGCCGAAAAAATAGGATTAAAGATTAACGCTTGTTGAATTAAGGATTAATTGTTTTTAAAATATCTTTGCAAAAATTAGTTTCAAAAATGAAAAAGGAGAATAAGTCAGTTATTATTTGGTTGCTTTCAGGATGCTTTTTAATATTTTTAATGGTTGTTGTTGGCGGAATTACACGGTTAACCAATTCAGGACTTTCCATGACCGACTGGCATTTGGTTACCGATACTTTACCCCCGCTTTCGGAAGTAAAATGGCAGGAAGCTTTTGAAAAATACAAGCAATTTCCAGAGTATCAAAAAATCAATATCCACAACGATTTTACTCTTTCTGATTACAAATTCATTTATTTCTGGGAATGGTTTCACCGTTTTATAGGACGAATTCTTGGTTTTGTTTTCATCATCCCATTTGTTTATTTTTTAATTAAGAAAAAAATTGACCGCGAAACCTTAAAAAAATGTGGCATTCTTTTAGGAATGGGTGCTTTTCAAGGATTTTTGGGTTGGTTTATGGTAAAAAGTGGTCTGGTAAATAATCCGGATGTAAGTCATTTTAGACTTTCATTGCATTTAACTTTTGCGTTTATCACCTTTGCCTATACGCTTTGGGTAGCGTTGGATTTACTCTATCCTGAAAAGAAAAAAATTGAAAAATCATTACGAACTATTGCCCGGGTAGCACTAGCCTTTTTATTACTGCAAATTATATATGGTGGCTTTGTTGCCGGTTTAAATGCCGGTTTAATTCACAATCACTGGCCATTAATGAGTGATGGACAATTTATCCATGACAGTGTTTTTCTGGAACAAAAAAACCTGTTTTTGAGTTTTACAGAAGGAAAAAGCGGGGTTCAATTTGTACACCGTACATTGGCTTATTTTGTAGTAGGTATGATTGTTTTATTGTACTTCAAAAGCATTAATTTTACTTTAGACACACTCCAAACCAAAGGAATTAAATTGCTTTTATTACTGGTTTTTGTACAGTTTGGATTAGGTGTTTTAACGTTGTTATATGGCGTTCCTTTGTGGTTAGGACTCTTACATCAAGTTAGTGCATTTTTCTTATTGACGGCCATGACTTTTACATTACATCGATTATCAAAATAATTTTTTTACTATTTTTACCTGACTATATTGTCGCATTTCTTTGTTTATAAACTTAAATGTCTAAACTTGCTGCTCAAGATAAATTTTTAGATTTATCCGATTACGGAAGGCCATTCGGAAAATTTTTAGCCAATCAATTAAAGAATACCCGATTTACTCCCATTCATGTTACGCTGCTTTTTGGGCTTTCAGGCCTTATAGCAATTTACTCCATTTTACAAAATCATTACTTTTTAGCCAGTTTTTTCATCATTCTAAAATCAGGAATTGATGCAGCCGATGGGGAACTGGCAAGGATAAAAAACACGCCTTCTTACACCGGAAGATATCTTGACAGTGTGTTTGATCTTATACTTAATTTTCTGTTTTTAATGACGATTTGTTATGTCTCACAATCGAGTTTTTGGATCACTCTTTTGGCTTTTATTTGCATCCAATTACAGGGTACACTTTACAATTATTACTATGTCATTTTAAGAAATAAATCTATTGGAGGAGATACAACTAGCAAGATTTTCGAATACAAATCCCCTAAAGCTTTGCCTGGAGAAAGTCAAAAATCAGTTGATATTTTATTTCAGATTTACACCATCGTCTACGGTACTTTTGACAAAGTAATTCACACACTTGACAAAGAGGCATACAAGGTAAAAACATTTCCACATTGGTTTATGACTTTCCTTTCAATTTACGGATTAGGGTTTCAGTTGCTAATTATTGCCGTTATGTTACCTCTAAATTTAATCGAATACATCATTCCATTTTTTATTGTTTACTCTTTGTTTATTTTCGCATTAATTGGAATTAGAAAAACAGTTTTCAAGGTATAAAACCATCATAGATATAATCTATATGTAAATTTTATTTCATTCAACACCATAAACTTAATCACAATTACTTTACTCTTTAATTTAAACAAATTTTATTGTTAAAATACTTAAAATAGCATTCAAGCTTCTGAACAATTTGCCAAAAATTAAACAACAAACCGTCTTAATTCTGTAATAGTTTTTCCTCTTTCAATCACCAGATTTGTAAAAGAAATAATAATCAATTTAAAACTATACATTATGCCGAATTCAAAAGAGATTAAGGGAAACTGGAATGAACTAAAAGGAAAACTTAAACAAAAATTTGCAGAATTAACAGACGACGATGTGTTATTTGAAGAAGGAAAAGAAGAGGAGACTTGGGGGAAATTGCAACAAAAATTAGGCAAAACAGAAAAAGAAATCAGATCCCTATTTGAATAATTTTAGGATTTAAAAATCACTAAAACTGTTTCAGAAGCCTCGTTGAATATTCTTCGTTTTTGGATTTTGTTTGCCGTTTTTGAAACCGCTTTTTTTGTGCTTTAATTACCCAATCCAGGTTTTAAATTCGGAAACTTTTTCTCTGCTTACAATCACCTCATCGGCTTTATAAGAAGGCAAAATAACCTTCAAACGAGAGTTACTGTATAACACGATTTCTTTAATTGCTTTAAGCGGAATAATGAATTTTCTATTGATTCGAAAAAAGTCCTTCGGATCTAATTCTTGTTCCAAAACTTCCAAAGTATTTTCGATTAAATAATTTCTGTTATCGAAAGTATGAATGTACGTTCCTTTATTTTCACTAAAAAAACATTCTACTTCATCGATAGGAATAACTTTTAAATGTTGCCCGATTTTCACCGTAAAGCGTTTTTTGTAATTTTTTTCAAATGGATTTGTCAACATTCTTTTGATTTGCTCAAAATCCATCCCGAAGTCTCGGGAGCCAATTTCTTGTTTTGGCAACCGCGTTTTAAATTTAGAAACTGCCACTTCTAAATCGTCCTCATCGATGGGTTTCAAAAGATAATCAATACTGTTTAATTTGAAGGCACGCAACGCATATTCATCATAAGCCGTTGTGAAAATTATAGCGCTTTTTACGGCTACTTTTTCAAATATTTCAAACGACAATCCATCCGATAATTGAATGTCCAAAAAGATCAAATCCGGATGCTCATTTTTAGAAAACCAAGCAATAGATTCTTCCACTGAATGCAACATCACTCCTACTTGAATATTTAGTTTTTCGAGTTTTCTTTGCAGTAATCTGGCAGCTGGTTTTTCGTCTTCTATTATTATTGTAGTCATAATTTAGGTTTAAGGTTTCAAAAAAGGGAATCGTTTTATTTTGCTGCTTACTAATCAAACACCCGTTTCTCCAATGATTTCCACTTTTGTTGAATATTTATTTTTGGATTTCGACAAAGATATACCGGGATATTATTTTCTTCTTCGATTGCATATTTGTGTTTTATAATTTTCAGCAATTTACAATCTTTAAAAACTCGCTCTACAACTTCTTTTTCATTACCAATACTGATACAAACTTGCCCACTTGTAGTTCCAGTTCCCCAAAGCCAAAAACTGCCATTACTACAAATTGGATTTGGCAATGAATACTTTTTCCCAAGGATTTCTATAGCTCCGGCTTCACCATAATTTTTAGCCCAAATAACGCAGTTTTCTTTTTCGGGTAATGATTGATACACACTATCTACTAATTTCACTTGTTCTTCCCAACCAAACATATCCGCATAATCATCTGTGAGCTTAATACGTCCGTTTTTTTGTAACTCTAAATCAGAGTAATTAACATAGGTTTCAATTGGAAGAATGGCGATTGCCTGCGGCAAAAAAGGAATTATTGGAAGAAACAGAACAGAAGCAACTGCATAATTCCATTTTGGCTTCTTTTTCAGCAATTTTTCAATTTTCACAGCTCCAGCCGCAAATAATATAGGGTAAATTGCAAAGAAATAATAGGCTTTCGATTGCGTGATCCACATACTGCAAAATATCACCAAAGCGGCAATTCCAAACGTTTTATACTTTTTTAAATCTTTGTCAAAAAAATAAGCAAAAAGTCCAATTAAGCTTATCATTAAAGAAAAAGGATGCTTCAACTGTTCTATTGCAAAATCAAAAGGACCATTCTCATCCAACTGGCTTTCTTTCAACTTTTGTAAATGCAATACTACTGGAAAATGATGATTCAATTGCCAAATCAAATTTGGCAAAAACATTAAAAAAGTCACTAATCCTGAAAAGTAGAACCATTTATTCTTGAATATTTTTCCTTTTTTATAAAATAACAAACCCGCTACAACTCCTAATCCCCAAACGAATACAGTGTACTTATTCATTAAACCAAAACCCGAAGAAACACCAAGAAAAAGAAGAAATTTTACATTTCCGGTGTTGAAATATTTGACCAAAAAATAAAATCCAAGTGTCCAAAATAACTGATCGAAAGCTACCGGCTGAAATAGCATATGATTCCGATAAAAAGGAACAAAAGCCAGTACTGAAACTCCAGCTAACAGAATTGCTTTTATCTTTCCTCCTAATTCTTTAGCAATCAAACAACAAATTATAAGAATCCCAACTCCCGCTAACGTAGAAAAAACACGAACACCAGATAGCGAATACCCAAACATAAAATGGGCTATTTTACCAACAAAAGCAATGAAAGGCGGAAATTCAAAATAACCCCAATCTAAGTGCTCGCTTACTGATAAGTGTAATAATTCATCCCGATGAAATCCATAATTCCGGTTTCCAATTAAGTGAATAGACAATTTAATAAGCGCTAAAATAGTTATGACCGGTAGATACTTTTTCAAAGTTAAGTTCTTGTTTAAAGTTTAAAGAGTCACAACTAAAAACTGCGACTGAATACTCATTTTCACTCCCATTTCTCGCTTTTTTCTTTTTCCATTAATTCATGGATTTTTTTCTCTTCCCAGTTTACACCAAAAAATATATTTCTTCCAAAAACAGATAATCCATGAGCAGTCAATCCAATTCCCCAAAACAATGCTGTTGAAAAAGTTTCCCAGCTCCAAAAAAGATGATTACTAGATATACTCTCGTTGTTACTCCCAATAATAAGGAATGCATTTACACCTATATAAACCAATAGATGTATATAAAAACCTTTGATTCTTTTTACTCTTTTGTAAGCTAAATTGTAGCGTTCGTCAGGATTATACGTTTCAGTATTATAATCATTTAGCCTTCTATCTCTAAATCTTCCCATCTCTATAAATATTAAATTATTCCCAAGTTTCCTTGTTCTCTTTTTCCATAAACTCCTTAATCTTTTTCTCTTCCCAGTCTTTTGTTATAAAAGGCATATATTTAAAAACCTTGAGACCGTGAAAAACAACGCCAATTCCCCACCACAACAACGGCCAATAAAACCATAAATGATCGGGTGATGTGTTTAAATTCAGAATCACTAATCCTATGTTTACTACAATGTAGGAAATTAAGTTGCCATAAAAACCTTTTATTTCTTCTACTTGCTTTTTTGCCCTGTAGTAACGCTCTTCGTTTTGATATCTATTTTCCATACTATTTTTCTAATATTTTTTTTCAATTTTAAAATTTAAACTCAAAACTATTTCCAAGATTTGTTACTGTCCTCTCTTTGCAAAATCTCCTTGATTTTTCGTTCTTCCCATTTAGAACTGTAACCAAAAACCTTCAAAGCATGCATAATTAATCCAAAACCCCAACCTGCAGCCGAAAACCAAAACCATTGAAATTGCGGAGAATACGTAAGATTAATAAATATCAAAAGCGGAATAACACAACAATAAGAAATTAGGTTTCCATAAAAGCCTTTGAGTTCTTCAACCCGTTTTTTAGCTCTGTAATACGCGCTATTTTCGCTATAATTAGTACTAGTTTCCATAATTGAAATTTGTTTAGTTAAAATGGGTATTTTGACCGTAAAAGTTTTTTCATTTTGCTCAATCAATACTTTTCTATTGGTAATAATTCCATAGCGATTGATGATATTTTGCAATCCTACACCCTGGCGATCCTGCAAAACTTCCTTCTTTTGATAATCATTTTGAACAGCAAGATAATCGCCTTCAATTGTAATGCGAATGTGCAAAGGCCTTTGTTCACTAACCACATTGTGCTTTACGGTATTTTCCAATAAAAGCTGTAAAGAAAGTGGAACAACTTTGGCTTCCGGATTACTATTTGTTGTTGGTAATTCGTAAAACAAACTATTTTCAAAACGCATTTTAAGCAGGTTCATATAGGTTTTGGCGAAAGCCAATTCTTCTTCAACTGAAACTAACTCTTTGTCTTTTTGTTCCAATACATACCGATAAATTTTTGACAATGAAGTCGTAAACCGTTGGGCATTATCTGGATTTTCTTCAATTAAAGAACTTAAAACATTCAAACTATTAAAAAGAAAATGGGGGTCAATTTGATTTTTTAAACTTTCGAACTTCGCCGAAGCGGTACCTGCAATTATTTTTTGTTCCGTTACTTCTTTTCTTGATGCTCGTTTCCAATTAGCCATAAAACTTCGTGCATGCATGAAAGTCGAAACACCTAAAGAAAGTATGATATAAAATAAATGAACCCAGATCATTCTATCATTAAAAAACTCACTAGGGTTCATTTTTTGAAAAACCACAAAGGTCAAATAATCAATTGCTAAAACAACCGGAACGGTATACAACACCGTAGCAATTATCCCAAAATACACTCTCAAATTAGTTTGTTCCAGCCAATCCCATTTCTTATTCAGAAGGGAGTTGATTACTCCGTTACCAAAACCAATTCCAAAAGAATACAACGAACTTACCCAAAAAGTGGTCAATACCGTTTCTAAATCATAACGTCCTTGAATTAAAGAAAAAACAAATGTGAAAATCAGAGCAATTTTAAAGGAAACAATTGTTCCTTTTTTAAATTCTGTGTAGGTATGTATCCTTTGATTTTCCATTTTCAGTTTATATTTTTTCTAGTAAATTTTATTTACAGTTTTTCAATGCTTCAGTTGCTCTATCCAATCCCCATTTTGGAGAAAAAGGAGTTTCTGGTTTAAAAGTAGCAAAAAGTCCGATTGATTTTTCAATTTGTGCGCATAAAGGTTTAGTGTCAATTCCTGTCCATTTTGCCCCTCCTATTTGAAACTCTGCTTTACCAAAAACTACTCTTGGGTTTTCTGGTGCAATTGCTTCCGCTTTGGCATACAATTCCATTGTTTTTCCAGATAATTTCATTCCGTTTGTCATTGGGTCAAAAACAATCCAAGCAGTATTAATCATGGCTTGCATCACTAATAATTCTGCATTATTTGGATTTTTACCCATTTCAGTATCCAATGCATTTTGAGCTTTGGTAAGCAATAAATTCATTTTATCTTTATCCTGTGTTCCAAAAGCAGTGGTTGTATTTACTAATGCAACATAATAATTAGGCAACCAACTTGTTTTTTCTGCTCCAGCAATTCTTTCGAATAAATCAGAAGCTTCAGTGCTTTTTCCTTCTTTCCAAAGTCCGAATGCTTTTCCCATTCCTTGCTCAAATTGTCCTTGAGCGGATAATAAACTACATACAAATAATGCGATTGCGGTGATAACTTTTGTCATGATATTTAATTTTTAGTTCTTGATTAATTGTTTACCAAATTTACATTGGTTCTATCTTTTTTGAAATTTATATTTACTGAACTGTTGATTTTGATGGATGAATTGTAGGGACATTGCAATACCGAGACGTTGCAATGCAACGTCTCTACAAATTCTTCAACTGGTTCTCTTTTTTATCATTGCTTATAGTCCAAAAGAACCCAAGAAAGAAAAAACGATCCGCAGTTGGTGTAATTGCTGCCCTGTTATAAACTCCGGCTGCATTTGGATTTTTTGCATAATCGTAACCATACACATTTTGGCTTCCTAAAATATTAGAAACGGAGAAATACAAAATCTTTTGTGTCGTCAATAAATAAGCCCAGTTGAAACTTAAACTATTGTATGATTTGGTTTTTCCGTTCATGAATTTCGTTTCATTTGGATTGTTATACGGTCGCCCTGAACTGTATGAATTTGTGAATCCAATTTGTGATTTCCAATCGTTAATCCAATATTTAGTAACAATCGATAAACTATGATCGGCAACAAAGTTTGGAGTGACCTGAGCGCTAAAGTTTTTATAATCTCTCTCCGTATCGATGTAGGAATACGAAACCCAATATTCTAAGTTTTTAATTGATTTCCCGTCTCTCCAAAACAAATCTAATCCTTTGGCATAACCGGAACCATTGTTATTAAACACCGAATTATATTGTATCGATGGCGTATCATATTTCACCAAATTACTGTAATCTTTGTAATAGGCTTCCGCTCTGAAAGTTTTTCCATTTTTATTGTATTGATAATTCAAAATATAATGTGACGCTTTCTCACTTTTAAACTGATGGAACTTAGAATATTTGATGTAGTCCACATTTGGCGTTTGTGAAAAATCTCCATAAGCTAATGAAAGCTGACTATTTTTAGCCATTTTGTAAGCCAATGAAATTCTGGGAGAAATTGCAGTTTCATTTAGTAAATCATTGTACGAAGCTCTCAATCCTGCTTTTGCAGCAAACTTTTTGGAGAAAAAAACATCAACTTCAGTATAAACTGCTCCGATAGCTGAATTATATCCATTCGTAGTTGTAGTTCCTAAATTCTCCTTGAAATCCTCATTGAATTTGGTAATAAAATAATCCGCCCCAAAAGACAATTTCACTCTTTCAGAAAAACGTTGTGTTAATTTTAATTTCAAATGAGCCGCGTTTTCATCATTTGCAACAGCATCAGAATCCAGTTTTATTTTATTTTTACTATAACCATAACTCAACCCCGAAGTAATTTGCCAGTTGTTTCCAAAACCGCCTTTATAGGAAGAATTAAAATAAAAATTAGTATTGTTTAAATCGACTCTAATCTTCTGTGCCGAATTGATATTTTCCTGATTGATGTCGAATTTAGAAGAATCAAAAGCAGCATATAATTTCAAAATTCCATTATTGAAATTATAGCGATATACCGTTTCTCCGGACAAAGATTGATACGGGCTATTCCAATCTACATTTTGTTTGATTGCTACTTGATATGGCGCCAAATTGATATACGCGGTATTCACACTCAAGGAACTCTTTTTCCATTTTTGAGTATTTCCAACTCCCAAACCAACGGTCATTAACGAAATTTCGGTTTTGTTTTGGTCAGGTTCATCCTGCGTATTCAATAACAAAACACTTGATAAAGCCTCCCCATATTCAGCAGAATAACCACCTGTAGAAAATGATATTCCATTAAAAAGAAATGGCGAAAATCGACCACGCGTAGGTAAATTTTGAGCAGAAGCGCCATACGGTTGCGCTACGCGAATCCCATCTACAAAAGTTTGTGTTTCATTAGCCTCGCCACCACGAACAAATAATCGTCCGTCCTCACCTACATTTTGTGTTCCCGGTAACGTTTGCAAAGCGGCAATAATATTCCCTGCCGAACCCGCAGTTGTAACAATATCCAGCGGTTTCAACACCGAAACTCTTGCTTTATCACCTGCTTCCAAATTTCCTGCGGTAATTATAACAGCATCTAATGCATTGACATTATCTCTTAGTTTTATCGTTTTATTTTTAAAATTTGAAACAGCGATCACCATTTTTGTTGTTTCATACACTAAGAAACTCACCACCAAAGTTTGATTCCCAGTTGTAGTAGTCATAAAAGTGAAATCCCCAGTTTCATTACTGGAAGTACCGTCATAAGTTCCTTCGATAAAAATGTTGGCTCCAGCTATTGGATTTCCTTTTTCATCAACTACTTTTCCGGAAAGCGTTGTCTGTGAAAATAGCGTTACAGAAAATAGTAAAATGGTAAGAGTATAAATAAACTTCATAATATTTGATTTTGATGAAGCAAATATATTTCGGTAATTAAAATCATAAAATAATAATTAACTGAACTGTTGAAATTATAGGATGAGTTGTAATCATCCTCAATTTCTTTTATATTTACCTAAACTATATTTCATTTTATGAAAACAGAAAAAGAAAAAATGATAGATGGAGAATATTATTTGGCTGGTGATCCTGTTTTAGTAAAAGACAGACGAAAATCAAAAAATCTTCTTCACAGATTAAATGTTACCGAGTATAGAATTACTAAAAAAGCCAGAGAAATAATAAAAGAACTTATCCCTAATGCAGGAGCAAATCTTTATATTGAACCGCCTTTTTTTTGTGATTATGGTTATAACATTCATTGCGGAGAAAATGTATATTTTAATGTAAATTGTGTTGTTTTAGATTGCACCAAAGTAACTATTGGCTCGAATGTTTTTTTTGCACCGGGAGTTCAACTATACACCGCAACACATCCGCTTGATGCTGAACTGAGAAAGACACTGGAAAATGCATTACCTATAACTATCGGAGATGATTGTTGGATTGGTGGGAATTCAGTTATTTGCCCAGGAATTACAATAGGAAACGGTTGTGTAATTGGTGCGGGTTCTGTTGTCACAAAAGACATTCCTGACAATTCGCTTGCGGTAGGAAATCCAGCAAAAGTGATTCGGAAACTTAACGAATAAATTAAACTTATGCCACACGTTCTAGCAAAACTCAAAAATGTCCCTTTAGAAACTATCAAAGCTATTTTAGAAAAAGACAAAGCGTTTCATGCATCCCAAGGAATGTATTTAGAATACCTTTGGCAAAATGCCGATGATGAAAACGAAGTACAATTCCTCTTTAGGATTGATAACCTCAACAAAACAAAAGCCTTAATTCACAAACTTCATACAGATGCTTTATCGCAAGATCCAAATGCGAATCTTCCTGAAATGACTTATTTAATATAAACAAAAACAACTATGATTTCAATCAACAAAGTACACCATATAGCTATTATTTGCTCCGATTATCAAAAATCTAAAACGTTCTATACCGATGTTTTGGGCTTAACAATTATTCGGGAAATTTACCGTGAGGAAAGAGAATCCTACAAACTTGATTTGGCTTTAAATGGCGTTTACATCCTTGAACTTTTCTCCTTTATAAATCCACCGCAGCGTACTTCAGGACCAGAAGCTACTGGATTACGCCATTTAGCATTCGAAGTAAATGACATAGATCAAACCATTGCTTTTTTATCTTCAAAAAATATTGCTTCAGAAGCGATACGATTAGACCCAACAACAAACAAACGTTTTACTTTTATTGCAGATCCAGATAATCTTCCGATTGAATTTTATGAAAAATAGGCCCCTTTTAACCTACCAAAAAAGCACTATTCCTAAAGGAATCATAAAAAATAGCGATTATATGGGTTTTTAAATTGAAATATAAGATTCTTTCTTTAAATTTGTAATCCTCTTAAAAACTTTATTTTTTCAAATAAATCAATTTATTTTATCTGGAATTTAACGTTTATAAAACAATTATTAGATGAACAATACCACTCGTATTAAAAAAAATTACCAATTAATTAAATTTCAAAAATTAGTTATTGTTTCTGTTCTAATTGGTTTTCTTTCGGCTTTTTTAGGAATTTCATTAAAAAAAATAACCGAATATTACGAGGAAATATTTTTTTATCAAGCTTCGTTAAACCCTATATTTATTATTATTTTTCCGGTTTTTGGTCTATCCATTATTTATTTCCTTCGAGAGTATCTTTTTAGAAAAAAAGAAAACAAAGGGATGAAAGAAATTTTTGAAAGCACGAATTCCAAATCCAAAAACTTACCCAATTACAAGATTCCATCCCATTTCATCAACGGATTATTGACGGTTGTTTTTGGAGGATCCACAGGGATTGAAGTTTCGACCGTTGTTGCTTCGGCCACGATTGGTTCTGTAGCCCAAAGAAAACAAAACGTATTCAGACAATACAAAACCGAATTGATCTGCGCAGGGGTTGCAGCCGGAGTTACCGCATTGTTCAGTAGTCCTATTGCCGGAATTCTTTTTGCAATTGAAGTCATTTCCCGAAAGGTAACCCGAGCATTTTTAATCAGTAATTTGATTGCGGTTGCAATCGCTTTTGGACTTGTTTTTTTATTGGATGAAAAACCTTTGTTTGCCGTAACTATTACCACTTGGCATTTAAAAGCGATTCCTTATTTTATACTTTTGGGGATTTTAGCCGGAATCAATTCCGTTTATCTCACCCGCTGTGTTTTGCTTTTTAAAGCTCAATTTTCAAAAATAAAAATTCATTATTATAAGATTTTAATAGGTTCGCTAATCCTGAGTGTTTCCCTATTCTTTTTCCCCCAACTTTATGGCGAAGGATATCACGCGATCAAGGGAATATTTGTTCATTCGAATGATGTGACACTATCCTTTTCATTGGTCCTTACATTTATTGGAATAATACTTCTAAAACCAATCGTAACGTCGGCAACACTTGCTTCTGGAGGTGACGGAGGCGTTTTTGCGCCAAGCCTTTTCATCGGTGCCTTTTTGGGATTACTGGTTGCTTTGCTTTTAAACCGGTATCTGAATGCCAATGTAATTCCTGTGAACTTTATGGTTATTGGAATGGCTGCGGTTTTGAGTGCCAGTATTCACGCGCCTTTTACCGCGATTTTCTTAGTTTGCGGATTAACAAATGATTATACTTTATTCCTTCCTATTTTGGTGGTTTGTCTGATTTCAAAATACACCGCAAAAATGATTTATCCATTTACGGTTTACTCCTATTCTGCCAGTTTATCAAAATAATAGTTTATGCCAATTCAAGGATTAAAAAGGAATTATCGCAAAACCAAATACATTCTCTACAAAGAAACCCTAGTTGATTTCAAAGAACATTTTTGGGCTTTTCTAGGTTCATTTATTGGAATTGGGTTAATAGCTTACATACAATCTACCACATTACTACAGTCTGATGTTATTTACTTGATAGGCTCTTTTGGTGCTTCGAGTGTTTTGGTGTATGGAATCATTCAAAGTCCATTGGCTCAACCCAGAAATCTGGTTGGTGGACATTTAGTTTCAGCAATTGTGGGCGTTACGGTCGCTAAATTTGTACCTGATATTATATGGTTAACCGCGCCTCTTGCAGTATCATTTTCAATTGTGCTGATGCAAATGACAAAAACACTGCATCCACCAGGAGGAGCAACTGCATTAATTGCAATAATTGGTTCTACTAAAATTACAAGTCTTGGCTATTGGTATGTATTGTATCCAGTTCTAAGTGGTGTCCTTATTCTTTTAGTTGTAGCATTAATTTTCAACAACATGACCGCGAACAGAAGTTATCCAAATCATAAAAAGTATCACATCATTCGAAAACGAATTACCAATAAATTTAGAAACAGTTTATCTTAATTTCTAAAACACATCACTATTTTAGAAAAAAGGCAATCAATCCTATACTCTACTTACAGAATCATACGCAAAAATCTTATCAACAAATCTGAAATCTGAAATCTAAAATCTAAAATTAAATTTTACCTTTGACCTTTCAACAAAAACAAAGATTATGGTTTATAAATTTAGAGTAATTCTAGACGCAGAAGATGATGTTTTTAGAGACATTGCAATACTTGAAGACGATACTTTAGAAGATTTACACAATGCTATTTTTAATTCCTTTGGTTTTGACGGAATGGAAGTAGCTTCATTTTATACTTGTGATGAAACTTGGAATCAGGAAGATGAAATTTCGCTTTTTGATACCGGAGATATTCCAGGGGAACAAAAAGTAATGAGCGATTATCAATTATCGGATATTTTAGATAAGCAAAATACCAAAATTATCTACGTATATGATTTCATCAACATGTGGACTTTCCTTGTAGAATTAGCCGCAGTAGAAGACCAAGTTCTTGGAAATTTATATCCTGAAACGATATTTTCTCACGGTGAAATGCCTGATGAAGCGATGGAGAAAAACTTTGAATCAGATAATGCCGATGACTATAATGATGAATTTGAAGATGGGCTGGACGAAGATGATTTAGACATGTTTGAAGGAGATGATAGTTTTGAAGACTATGGGTTTGAGGAGAATTGGAATTAAAAAATTAGAAAATTAAGAATCAAGAGCCAAGATAAAAGACCTTTTACTGTCTTTCATCTTGGTTCTTTTATCTAAAAACATAAAACATGATCAACTTATACAATACCCATATCGAGAACTTATCAATCCATAGAGTTGGTAATAAAAGTAGAAACGAAGCCCTTTTTTTATCAGAGCAACCGTTTCATTTAAATGATGAAATTGTACCCTTGATGAAAGAATTTTTCTTTAAACCTTTTAGAGAAAAAGAAGAAAATTATTTTCAATTTGCACATGAAATCGATTTGGATTATAATGATATGTTCAAATTTGCAACGGAAATTTTTGAAAATCCAAGTACAATTCATGAGGCTTCAAAAAAAATCACGAAGCACTTGTTTGAGCAATCCAACCATCCTCACATCAAGAATGGAGAGGTATATGTTACGTATTTAACAAATGTAAGCATTGATAATAATGTGGTGGATGCAATAGGAATTTTCAAAAGCGAGATACAAGCTGACTTCTTACAATTTGAGGAAAAAGAAACGCACTTGGAAATGATTTTACAACAAGGCGTCAGCTTAAACAAATTAGACAAAGGCTGTTTGATTTTTAATTATAAAAAAGAAGAAGGTTATAAAATCCTAACGGTAGACAGCAACCGTTACGATGCAAGATATTGGCTGGAACATTTTCTTTCAGTAGATGCTTTTGAGGATGAAAATTTCATTACCAAAAAATATTTGAAATTCTGTCAGAACTTCGCCAAAGATGTTGTTTTCCCTGCCGAAGACAAGAAAGAAGAAGTGATGTTCATGAATCGTTCCGTGAATTATTTTGCCAAAAATGATCAGTTCGAAGAAACTAATTTCTTAAATGAAGTTTTAGATAACCCTGATTTGATTCCAGAATTCAAAAATTACAAAATAGACAAAGGAGAAAAATATAGCATTGAAGATGTAACTTCTTTCCCTATTGCCAATGCTGCAGTTTCTGACGCTAGAAAATCAATCAAAAATGTAATTAATTTAGATACACATATCCAAATAAAAATGGATTTCATCAATCCTGAAAGTGCAGAGAAATTTGTAGAAAAAGGTTGGGACGAAGAAAAACAAATGTATTATTATTTAGTTTATTTCAATAAAGAAGAGAAATCATAGATTTCAGAAAAATACAATTAATACTCAATCCTCAATTACTAAAGTAGTTGGGGATTTTTTTTGACTTTACTAGGCAAAAAAAGAGTTGCAATTTATTTTACTTGTAAGAAATTTTATGTTTTTATTAACAAAATATGCGTTTAATCGATTTTATTTGATATTTAAACGATTATTAATTAAGTTTAAATCCCCAAATCTTAATACCCAGATTATGAACACAATTGAAATCAAAGAAAAATTTCTGAAGAAAAACATTTTGTGTTCATTGTTTGGACATAAAATTATTACAACCCGGAATGTCACAAATCATTTCAAAGAATTTAAATGTACTGTTTGTCATCTTGAATTAACTAACGATGAAAATGGTCAGAAAACATTTCTCACTCCAGAACTAAAAGAAATAAACGAAACATTGATTGGGTTTTATAAAAAAAGGGTTCATGCTGTTTAAAACCCATTTCCATTTAACAAAATTATTTTATTTCGAAGCTCTAAATTAGTAGCTTTTTATTAAAGTCAATTTCATTAAATAAAAGCTTTCAAGAATTAAATACCCCCTATTGCTAACCTACTAAAGCCTTGAAAAGATGCTAATCCTCCTATTAATAAAGTCGTTAATGATATTGAGACAAAAAAATAACCAAAAAAATTATTAAAGTACAATAGCATTTCCATTACACGATTGTCGTAAATCTCTTTAAGGATACTAAAATTAGGCTCCAAAAAATCACCACATTAAATTCAATTAAACTAATTAAAAAAATCAACCAAAATTAGTCTATCCAATTTCGTTTATCTGTAATTTTGTATTCTAAATAAACTATCCGATGGATTATCATTTTTTCAAAGAAAGCCCATTCAAAACCTTGATTTCGTTTCATAAACTCATTGAAACATTAGAGGAAATTGCATCAACCAATGTGGATTATCGCTCTAATTATGCCAAAGCTTTATTAGAAGAAATAGAACCTTTCCCAGAATTCAGAACTGGAATTGAGGATTTTAATTTAATTCATAATAACGAAACACTGATAAAATATTTATTAGCTGACCTATTCCCTACTGCTTTGACAAATAATGAAATTAAAGCGGTTACCATTCCTTTTCAAAATTTCACTTTTAATTATACCGAAAGATTCAAAAAAATACTTCATAATGCTGGAGCAACTTTTGACATGGCTATCCGGGATTTTGATGGCAATCAATTCTACATCATGAATTGCATTTTGATTTTGAACACATTCTATAATCAGCATTTTGATTTCAACAAACCTTTGTTTTACGATATTCCAGATGCAAATGGCATAATGAAACATTACAGAATTCTATATAATGCTGATTTTATGGAAATTATTCCTACTGATAAAGCGATAAAATTAACTCCAGATGACATCGATTTATTGATGGATAATTATGATAATATTGATTTATGGAAAGAAAAATTCCCCAATAAAAGTTGGATTTTAAAAGGTTTTGGTATTGTATCACTATTTGATGCTTCTATTGAAAGTGCCATTTCTAACTTAAAAAGTAACCTTTTAAAATCAGAAACTGAGCAAGCCGATAACAACCAAAATTTTGAAACCATTTTTCGTTCTATTTTTAAAATATCAGATTTAAAAATTGGTTTAATCATTTATAATGAAGAAGATGAAAAATTTATAAAACCTCCTTATGATGACAAAAAAATAGGCAGTTTTATTCTTAACGATATGCCAGAAGTAGATTGTAAAAATGCACTTTTCGGTTGCTCATTGGAAAATATTTTAGAACAAAATAAACCTTTTGTAATTTCAAACGTTAAAAAATTTGCTACAACACCAGGAAATGAAAAACTAGGCGAACATTTTTTAAGACTAAATATTCAAAGCTGTATTCTAGCTCCTGTAATAAAAAACGATAAACTTTTAGGTATCATAGAATTAGTTTCGGCAAAACCTAGAGAACTTAACAGCGTAAATGTAAATAACCTAGATTTGATTTTACCATATTTAGTAGATACATTGGAGCGTTACAAAAATGATATGCAACACCAAATAGAAGCTATCATTCAAAGGGAATATACTACAATTCACCCAAGCATTTATTGGAAATTTAGAAGAGAAGCCCAGAAATATTTTCAAACTAACAATCCTAATAAAGATTATATTTTCAAAGAAATTGCATTTAAGGAAGTGTATCCTTTGTATGGTCAAATCGACATTAAAGGTTCCTCTGAACATAGAAATGAGACTGTAAAAGAGGATTTGAGAAAGCAACTTAAAACACTTCTTGAAATTTTTGAAAGTCTAAAATCAAATACGAATCTTGTATTATTGGAGCAACGAAAATTTGAATTACAATCGTTTTTTACGGAATTAAATTCTCCTCTGAAAGCTGATACAGAGCAACAAATTCAACGTTATATTGAAACTGAAATCCATCCTATTTTAAATAATTCTAAAATGGATAATGAGTGCCAAATTTTAGTTGAGAATTATTTTAAAAAACTGGATGAAAAAACAGGAATGTTTTATCATTCCAGAAAGAAATTCGATAATGCAATGTCAATTATCAATAAAAAATTAGCTTCCATTTTAGATAAAAAGCAAGTTGAAGCTCAAAATATTTTCCCACATTATTATGAAAGATTCAAAACGGATGGTGTAGAACACAATCTTTATATAGGCGCTTCAATTGCCCCAACTAAAGTTTTTGACAGTATGTATCTTCATAATTTAAGATTATGGCAATTGCAGACTTTATGTGAAATGGAATTAGAACATCATTTGCTCAAATCTTCATTGCCTTATGAGCTAGATGTAACCTCGTTAATTTTAGTATTCAGTTCTCCTATTACTATTCGATTTAGAATGGATGAAAAACGTTTTGATGTTGATGGAACCTACAATGCCCGTTATGAAGTTGTAAAAAAACGCATTGACAAAGCTAACATTAAAGGAACCAAAGAAAGAATTACCCAAAAAGAAAAAATCACGATTGTATATTCCCATAATCAGGAAGAAACAGAATATTTGAATTATATAAAATTTTTACAATTCAAAAAAATATTGGAGCCAACAATCGAGCAATTTGAAGTCGAAGAATTACAAGGAGTTTCCGGTCTAAGAGCCATTAGAGTAAAAGTAATCAATTACAATAAAGAACAAATTACTGAAAATTATTCCTATCAGGATTTACTGGACGAGCTAAATTAAGCACCAACCATTTTGAATGCTATAACAAAAGCAAGAACCGAAATAACAATTCCAATCATAAAAAGATTATAGGCTATTCTCAATAGCCTGTATTTTTTCTCTAAAACTATTCCTAAGAAATACAAATCTTTAATCATCGAATTATAAATATACTCTCTGTCTTTCATCATTTCATTCATGGCCCATTCATAGTCTTGCAAGGGCATTTTATAGAAATTACCAAAGAAAAGTAAATTCACTTTTTTATTTTCAATGTCTTGCTTAGTAAAAATGCCTCTTGTTACTTTTGGTCGTGTAGAAAGTATGGCAAAAATGATTGTGATTACACTAGATATTACCATAATAAAGGTTGGAATCACCAAATGGGCATTTTTCGGACTATCAAGTTTTGGAATAATAGTAGAAAGTGCAATTGAAATAATAATTGCATTTACAGAAAGTAGAATATTGGCCTTACTATCCGCAATACCACTCAAACGCGTATGGTTACCTAATGTGACTCTGAAAACTGTATCAATACCACGTTCCGGTTTTTCCTCTTTTTCTTTCTTTTTATCTTCTTTTTTCAATTTTTTGTCCTTTTCATCTTCAGTTACATTGATTTTTTTCTGAATCCTTTTAATATTTTTCTCCTTTAAAGGTTGCCAATTTTTCAATGCAAAATCAGTATAAAACCGATGTTTATTTACTAAAAAATCCAAATTTTCAGTAGCCCAATCTTTATCAGAATACGTTTTATCCTCTGTGTTTTCCCATTCTTTTCTCAAAACCTCACAACTGGACATATAATCATCACTAAAAAGATGGTAATAATCCGCGTCTTTAATTATTTTTTCAAGAAGAGTCTGAGGCACATATTCCTTTGCAGTAGCTTTTATTAAGCTGACAATTTTTGCAATATACTCTTCTGTCTTACCTTTTTCTTTCAAAAATTGGGTCGCAATAGCACTGCTGGAATCTTCGTGATTTGTACAACCATTAATATACCCAACATCATGAAACCATGCTGCAATAAGCAAAATCTCTTTATCAGAAGGATTTACGCTCATACCGTCAGCAAGTTTTAAAACTGCTGCAACCATCTCACGTGTGTGATGAATATTATGGTAAGTATATGAATTAGAAAGTTTATCTTTGAGTTGTTTTGCAACAAAATCTTCGGCTTGTTCTATAAGATTCATAAGAAATAATTATACTACTAAATTATGGAATTGTTTTTGGATAATCGTTTTATAAATAGGAATAAAATAAATTTCGGTTTTATTCTTATATTCTTGGTATTACAATCTTGTGCTACACATCATGCGCAATTTGGAAAAAACATAAAAAATCCTGTAACTGAAAACGCTTCTGATACTTCAAAAATTGTGCATACTTTTTTTTTAGTAGGCGATGCCGGTAACGCTAATGAAGAGAAATCACTGCAAACAATTGATTTACTGGCTAATCAATTAAAAAAAGCAACTGATAATTCTACACTATTATTTCTAGGCGACAATATTTATCCTAAAGGACTGCCCAATACTGACCATCCAAATGACCGAATTATTGCAGAAAACAAGCTAACAAATCAACTAAAACTTACTAAAAAATTCAAAGGGAAAACCATTTTCATACCAGGAAATCATGATTGGTACAGCGGTATGAAAGGATTAGACCGACAAGCTAAATTTGTAACGGATTATCTCAACGATAAAAAATCATTTTTACCCAGAAAAGGATGTGGAATTGATGATTTAGAAATAAATAAAAACCTGACACTAATCACTATAGACAGTCAATGGTTCTTAGAAGATTGGGATAAAAGCCCAACTATAAATGATGACTGTAACATCAAAACAAGGGAAGATTTTTTTGTAGAACTAGAAAACATTCTGAACAAAAATCAGGACAAAACAGTGTTACTGGCTTTACATCATCCGTTGTTAAGTAATGGAACTCATGGTGGACAATTTTCATTAGAAAAACAACTTTTCCCATTAGAAGAAAAAATCCCGTTACCAGTTATTGGTTCTTTAATTAATTTGATACGAAAAACGTCGGGAATAAGTCCACAAGACATTCAAAACAAACAATATACCCTTTTTGTAAAAAGAGTAAAAACATTAATTCAAAGTCAGGATAATGTTATTGTAGTTTCTGGACACGATCATAATTTACAATATATTGACAAGGACAATATCAAGCAGATTATTAGCGGTGCAGGATCAAAATCAGAAGCAGCAAAGGCTGTTTTCCCTACTGATTTCTCTTATGGCGGTAATGGCTTCGCAACATTAAATATTTATGAAAATGGATCTGCAAAAGTCTTATTTTATGGCAATGAAAAAAATACCGAAAAATTACTTTTTGAACATTCAGTTTTAAATTCTAAAGAGAATTACAACCAGATATTCCCTTCTTCATTTCCCAAAATGACTACTGCTGCAATTTACTCTGAAAAACAAACCCATAAAAATGGATTTTATAAGTTTCTCTTTGGGCAACATTATAGAAAACAATACAGTACTCCAATAACGGTTCAAACCACTACAATTGACACTCTTTTTGGTGGATTAAAACCCAAAAGAGCAGGAGGTGGACACCAATCTAAATCATTACAATTAGTTGATAAAAATGGAAAAGAGTATGTTATGCGGGCTCTAAAGAAAAGTGCATCCCGTTTTATACAAAATGTAGCGTTCAAGGATCAATTTGTAGTAAATGAATTTGAAGATACGTATGCCGAGAATTTTTTGTTTGACTTTTATACCACTTCTCATCCTTATACTCCATTTGCAGTGGGGAATTTAGCAGAAAAAATTGGCCTTGCCCATACCAATCCAATATTATATTACATCCCAAAACACAAGGCTTTAAAAGGTTTCAATACTGATTTTGGAGATGAATTGTATATGGTGGAGGAGCGTCCTACTGATAATCAGAAAGACTTGACCACCTTTGGTAAGCCAAATGCAATTATTGGAACGGATGATTTATTAAAAAATCTACGCAAAGACGAGAAATATACTGTGGATGAAACTGGTTATATCAAAGCTAGATTATTTGATATGCTTATTGGTGATTGGGACAGACATAGTGATCAATGGCGTTGGGGAGAATATAAAGACGGTGAAAAAATAGTTTACAAACCCATTCCAAGAGATAGAGATCAAGCTTTTTCTAAATACGACGGAGCGCTGCTTTCGCTCTTAATGAATATGCCCGCATTACGCCATATGCAAACTTTTAAGGAGGCAATTCGAAACGTGAAATGGTTCAACCGCGAACCGTATCCACAAGATATTGCTTTATTAAAAACAGCCAATGAAAAAGATTGGATTAACCAAGCTAAATTTATTCAAGAAAATTTATCTGATGCTGATATAGATACTGCTTTTAATACTCTACCGGAAACAATCCAAGATGAAACTATTGAAAGTATTAAACATAAATTAAAAGTAAGGAAAACCCAATTACAACGCTATGCTTCTGAATATTATAAAGTACTTCAAAAAACAGTTTTGATTGTTGGTACTGATAAAAAAGACAAATTTATAATTACCCATAAAGCGAAAAACAATCTTGAGATTGCCGTTTACCGCATCAAAAAGAATGAGAAAGAATTGGTTTACACCAAAAATTTTACAGCTGGTACAACCAAAAACATTTGGATTTATGGTTTAGATGATGATGATTTTTTTGAAGTCAAAGGCAACGCAAAAGCGAACATAAATATTCGATTGATTGGCGGACAAAACATTGATTCTTATACTATAGAAAATGGAAAGAAAATAAAAATATATGATTTTAAATCAAGAGAAAACACTTATGCTTTAGATTCTAAAACTAAAACTGTTTTGACGGATGATTATGAAACTAATCTTTACGATTATAAAAAACCCAAATACAACGCATTTTCAGGATTGCCTTTTGGCGGTTATAATCCTGATGACGGAGTAAAATTAGGCTTCATCGCAAATTATACCGTAAATAAATTTAATCAGAATCCATACACTCAAAAACACGTTCTTAAAGCCAATTATTTTTTTGCAACCAATGGATATGAGCTCATTTACAACGGCTCTTTCCCTAAAGCTTTAGGCAAATGGGATTTGGATTTAGAATCAAAATTCACAAGCCCTAATTTTACCATTAATTATTTTGGATCCGGAAATGAGACCATAAACAATGATGAAACGTTTGGAATGAATTATAATCGAGTTCGTCTTCGAACACTAAAAGTAACACCGTCTATTAAGAAAATAGGAAAATATGGAAGTGAAATTAGTTTTTCGACCACTTTCGAAAAAATCAGTGTCGAAGAAACTAATAATCGTTTTATAAATATACCAGGAGTTGTAAATCCTGATGTTTTTGGCAGCCAACAATTTGCAGGAGCTACCGTTAAATACAGTTTTGAAAATTATGACATTCCTTCATTTCCAACTATGGGGTTTGGATTTTCGGTTGCTGGAAGTTGGAAAATGAATACGAACGATGCACAAAGAAATTTCCCTACATTAGAAAGTAAAATTAATTTCAATCATAAAATTGATGCTAATGGAAAAGTCATTTTGGCAACAATTTTAAAATCAAAAATACTATTAAACAACAATTTCGAATTCTATCAAGGCGCCGCATTAGGAGGCGATTATGATTTAAGAGGATATAGAAACGAGCGCTTTCTGGGAAAACAGTCTTTTTATCAAAGTAATGATATTCGATGGAATTTGGGGAAAATAAAACGAAGTGTTATTCCCATGTCCTACGGGATTTTAGGCGGTTTTGATTATGGTCGTGTTTGGGTAAATGGAGAAAATTCAGATAAATGGCATCAATCTTTTGGTGGCGGATTATGGCTCAATGGATTGAATGTGATTACTGCAAGAATCACTTATTTCAAAAGTGCTGATGAAGAAGCTCGTATTGCTTTTGGATTAGGATTTGGATTTTAGTTTTTTGAGAGAAACCTCATAGACCTTTCCTCCTATTTTCTTTGTTTTTTCATCTGCAATAATCAAAGTATCATTATCCTTAAAGCAAATAGCTTCTTTTTGAGAAAAGTGGTTTAAATACAATTCTGTTTTAATTCCGTTGAGGAAATTATCTCCCGTAAAGTTTTCGAATATCCAAATTTTGTCATGGCTTAAAACAACTACTTTCGATTCATCCGGACTTATGCTTGCACTTGTTATTGCACAATGATTATAATCTCCGCATGTCTTGAATTCTCCGATAAATTCTGCTTGATGAAAACCTGCTGCATTTGGTACTTTATACAAATAGGAAGTTCCATCAAAACCTTTACTCCGATTTTTGGTAAACAGATAGAAATTATTTTTAAACTCAAAAAAACCTTCAACATCATAGAACATTGCAGTTTTTTTGGGTGGAAAATCTTTTTGTTCCGGATAAGCAAATGAAATTTTGTAAACTGGCGTTGTACTTTCGTTACCTAATGAATTTTTATCAATTTTATAAATACACAAATCCTGACGCAAATTGTCATTGTTACCAAAATCTCCAATATATAAATTCCCGTCTTTGTCTTTTGAAATATCTTCCCAATCAATATTTTCTGTGTTTTCGATGGTTGTATTTTTAACTATTTCTCCATTCGAATTTAATCCATAAATTGAATTTGCATTCCCGCTGTCTTCTAATGTCCAAAGCAAATTGTTCGTTGAAAAATAGGTAATTCCCGAAACTTCTTTTAACTTTTTAGGCAAAGAATAAAGTGTAGTTAATGAATTCGAATCCTGTTGGCAGGATAAAAAAACAAAAGCAATTACGACCGAAATATAGTTTTTTAAACTCATAGTATATAATTTTATAAAAAGACTAAAATCCAGTATTGAATAAATTAGTGTTTTTAAAGTTTCTGGTAATAAATTCAAAAGCCGCACTCATTACATTCCCCATAGATTTTGCTTTTTTAAAATTCAAATCATTGGTATAACTATACAACTCTAATTTCAACTGATTCAAATGTTCATCGGTCGAAATAACATCAGAACCCATGATTTGCAACAACCTTTTGATACGATTTTCGGCAGAATGAATCCTTTTAGCTAAAACAGCTCGTTCCTCATCTTTATACTGCTCAATGGAACTATGTTGTAATTTATCTTTAACCAACTTTACCATTGGATAATTTTCTTTAAAAAACTGTGGACGATACACTTTAAAATTTCCTTCAAAGCATTGTTGGTCAAAATCAATTGCACGAATTCTATAAACTACCTGATCAAAATCGTGAATGGGTATAATTACATAATTATAAGAACGCATATCACCTAACAATCGAATCATACAGCGCTCGTTGAACTTCACAAATTCTTTTGCGATTTGAGACTTTTCGGTTTCAGTACAATCAGCGAGAAGTGTTTTAATAAAGACATCCCCGGCAATTCCCATAATATGCTCTTCGATTAAAGTGTCTTTGTACACTAAAAAATTTATTTTATCCGGAGACAAAATGTGTTCCAGTTCCAGTCCATAAACTCGGGAAGCATCAGCTTTCTTGACATAAAAATGAGTGTAATTATCATTGAGAATGTTTCTGACTTTGATTCGAAATGGCTTTGAATTTCCAAAAGTGCAATAATCGATTGAATCCACATTCAGAAATTTAATAATTCCCAAATTACCATCAGAATGTAAAAGAGAATAAATTTTCATCAAAGTCAAATCAATCTCTTTTCTTTCAAATTCATTATAATACACCCGAATCCACAACGTATCCTGATCGTTTTTATCATACACATTTATAGAACCGGAAAAACGCAACAAATCATCATAAAAAATAGGCACTTTGGAGATTCGGTCAAACCGTTCCAAATAATCCAAAAGCGAATTATTTATGGGGTAAGATGGTTTTTTAAAAAGCATTATTGGCTCACTCATTCAAAATATATTTAATGCAAAATTACGATAAATAAGAGTTTAAAAATTCCTAATTACAAACTTCTTAACGCTCTACCTATGATAGTTTTTATTGTTCTGAAGGAATTTCTAAAACCATTTATACAATACCGTTGCATCAAGAAAAAAGCGTTACCAGTTTAGCCGTTTTATGATTAGAAAAGGCTTTTCTTAAAATCAATATTTTTTATATTCCCTTTAAATATTATTTAAAAAACACTCCGAAAAGGGAATCAAAATTCCATTTTTATGTTAAAAAGAATGCTAACCCAACATATTTACTATATATTTGACTCCCCTCAACTGATTAAATTAATACCTACTATGACAAATATGCCTGAGCTATATTTAAAAGCTGCACAATCGGCAAAGATTGGTGTATGGAAGCTAAACTTACTAACAGATAATGTCTATTGGGATTCTGTCACAAAAGATATTCTAGAAGTTCCTGAAGATTTCAAGCCAATAAATGGAAATGGAATTAATTTTTATAAGGAGGGCGAAAATAGAGATAAAATTAGATTATTAATTGATAAGGCAATCAATGAAGGAATATCTTTTGAAGATAAATTTCAAATCATTACTGCTAAAAATAATATTAAATATATAGAATGTATTTGTCAAGTTGAATTGATTGACGGAAAAACAACTCAATTATTAGGTACTTTTCAAGACATTACAAAAGAGCAAAATTTAATCAACGAACTTCAATTAAACGTTGAAAAATTTTCTTCAATTTTCTCAAGTGCCAATGATTCAATTATTATCATTGACACTTCTAATGGAATCATAACAGATTGTAACCCCCGAACTACTTCTCTTACCGGTTATGAAAGCTCTGAATTAATAGGGTTACATAATTCGGAATTATTCCCTTTAGAATATAAAAAACAAGTCCGGGTTTTTTTAACTTATAATTTAACAAAGGATGATTATATAGTAAATGAAACCTATATAAAATCTAAATCTGGCGAATCAATACCTGTAGAAATCGCAACAGGTAAAAAATTTCAGGTCAATCAAATCACCTATTTAGTCTGTTTCATCAGAGATATTAGCGAAAGAAAAAATACGGAACAAAAACTAAAACTGTTATCCCTAGCTGCTTCAGAAACTACTGATACAATAGTAATTGCGAATACAAACGGAGAGGCAATATGGGCAAACCAAGCCTATTTAGATCTAACTGGATTAGGTATGAATGAAATATTAGGTCAAAAACCCGGATATTTATCCAAAGGTCCAGAAACAGATTTACAAACTACTGCCACAATGCGGGAAGCACTTAGAAATAAAGAAAGTATAAAAATTATTATTCTGAATTACAATAAGAAAAAAGAAAAGTACTGGTTTGAATTGAATATTACCACCGTTTTTGATAGTCAAAATAATTTTATAAATTTTGTTGGTGTTGGCAGAGATGTTACACTTAGAATTGAAAAAGAGATTGAACTTAAGCATTTACTAGATGTCACCAGCCAGCAAAACAATAAGCTATATAACTTTACCCATATTGTTTCACACAATATTCGTTCCCATACCAGTAATTTATCTATGGTTGTCGATGTAATTGAAAATACAGACGATATTACTGAGAAACTTTCTTATTTTGATTTATTTAAAGAAGGAACCGAAAAGTTATCAGAAACGATAGAATATTTAAATGAAATTATAACGATTCAGCAAAAAACTAATATTGAAAAAACAACGATTCATTTAAAGGATGAAATCGAAAAAACAAAAAAATCATTGAGTTTGGTTATCAAAGAAAGTCAGATAACAATAACACATTCAATCCCAGATGATTTAACAGTCAATGTAATCCCTGCTTATTTAGATAGTATTTTACTTAATCTATTTACCAATGCAATAAAATATAAATCTCCTCAACGCAACGCTATTTTAGAAATTGGCTATGAAATCAATGAAAACTTTGTTGTCATAACTTTCAAAGACAATGGATTAGGATTAGACTTAAAGAAAAATGGCCACAAAATTTTCGGAATGTATAAAACTTTTCATGGTAATGAAGATGCCAAAGGAATTGGATTATTTATAACAAAAAGTCAACTTGAGGCAATGGACGGTAAAATTGAAGTAGAAAGCGAAGTTGGTTCCGGTTCTATTTTTAAAATATATCTGAATGAAAAATAAGATGACCTATGTTATTTATAGCCCTAAAAGCATTGATAAATCGATGAATCTGCTTGTGTCAAAAATTAGTTTTGTATAACACTCCATTTACAATAGATAAATTAAAAAAACTACCAAAATTGAATTCAGTCTGAATATTAATTGATAAGACAAACTAATTCCGGTTTAATAGTAACAAATACTAACCTTGTTCGTCCTATATAAAACTTAAAAAAAGACACTTTGGAAATTATACTCTCTATTAAAAATCTCAACAAACGTTATGGCAGTGTACAAGCGTTGAAAGATGTTTCATTCGAAATACACAAAGGCAATGTTTACGGGATTCTTGGACCAAACGGTAGCGGAAAATCAACAACATTAGGGATTGTTTTGAATGTTGTTAATAAAACTTCCGGAGAATATAGCTGGTTTGGCGGCACTATGCAAACCCACGAAGCGTTAAAAAAAGTGGGAGCCATAATTGAAAGACCTAATTTCTATCCGTATATGACGGCAAAAGAAAACTTAGAATTGGTTTGCAAAATAAAAGGCATCAATTATACTAAAGTAAATGAAAAACTGGAATTAGTAGGTTTAATAGACCGACAAGACAGTAAATTCAGCACGTTTTCTCTTGGAATGAAACAACGCTTAGCAATTGCTTCTGCCCTACTGAATGATCCAGAGATTTTAATTCTTGATGAACCCACGAATGGTTTAGATCCACAAGGAATTCATCAAATTCGAGATATAATCAAACATATTGCAGCAAAAGGAACTACCATTTTACTGGCATCCCATTTATTGGACGAAGTAGAAAAAGTATGTACACATGCACTCGTTTTAAGAAAAGGAGAAATTTTATATTCTGGATTAGTTGGTGGTATGTCTACCAATGAAGGTTTTTTTGAGTTACAAGCTGATGATAATGAAAATTTGGCATTCGTTTTAAAGACGCATCCTGCTGTAAAAAATATTGCAAATGAGGGTGAAAAAGTTTTAGTTTATTTAAAACATGATTGGGAAGCAAGGGAATTGAATCAATTTCTTTTCGAAAAAAACATTGTATTAAGTCATTTGGTTAAACGAAAAAACAGCTTGGAAGAGCAATTTTTAGAATTAACAAATAACTCTAAACCAACTATCAAAAACTAAAACAATGAAACGACTTCTCTCAATAGAACTACAAAAAATATGGAAAAATAAAGCTAGCCGAGTCTTGACTTTGACTTATTTTATTCTACTAACCTTTATTGCATTAATTGCTTCCATCAAATTTGATCTTGGAATTTTCAAACTTCATCTTGCCGAAATGGGTATTTTTAATTTCCCTTTCATTTGGCATTTCAATACCTATATTGCCGCTATTTTAAAATTATTCCTGGCGATCGTTATTGTATCAATGATGGCAAACGAATACAGTTACGGGACATTAAAACAAAATCTGATAGACGGAATGAGTAAAAAAGAATTTATTATGTCAAAATTTTTGACCATAATTTTATTTGCTGCAGTATCAACCGTTTTTGTGTTTATAATGTCATTAATTTTAGGATTTAGTTTTTCCTCATATACTGAAATCGGCATTGTTTTCTCTGATTTAGAATATATTTTGGCCTATTTTATAAAATTAATTGGATTTTTCTCTTTCTGCTTATTTTTAGGAATATTAGTAAAACGTTCTGCATTTGCTCTTGGTTTTCTTTTAGTTTGGAATATTATTGAAGGTATTGCCAAAGGAATTTTAACTTTTAAAATATTTCCGGATAGCAATAAAGCATCGTATGTAACACAATTTTTTCCACTGGAATCCATGTCTAATTTAATTGTGGAACCATTCTCCAGATTATCAATTATTAAGTCTATTGGAAACCAAATTGGAATAGAAAACGGTAAAGATTACGGTGTTCATTTCTCCTCTGTAATAATCGTTTTATGTTGGACTGGAATTTTTACATTCTTATCCTATCGCTTATTAAAAAATAGAGATTTGTAGTATCTTTACAGCACTATGAAATGTATAAAAATAATCTTATTTTATATCTTCATTCGTTGCTCTATATTTAGTGCAACGGCGCAATCTATATCAGTAAACGACTCTTATACGGCACAACAACTTGTTGAAAATGTTTTAGTAAATAGTTCTTGTGCTAACATTTCAAACCCAATTGCAACTGGAGATACATTTACTGCTGGGCAAAATAGTTATGGCTATTTTAATAATGAAGGAGGTAGTTTTCCGTTTACTGAAGGTGTGCTTTTAAGTACTTGGAGCAGTCAAAATTCAACAGGCCCATTTGTAAGAACTAAAGGAGGAGGGGATCCTGCTTGGTCAGGTGATACTGATTTAGATAAAGAATTAGGTATTAAAACGGTAAATGCAACAGTCTTAGAATTCGATTTTACACCTTTAACTAATTTCATAAGTTTCGATTATATATTTGCTTCCAATGAATACCAAGATGATTTTCCATGTCGTTATTCTGATGGATTTGCATTTTTAATAAAAGAAAAAGGGAGCGTAATCAATTATCAAAATTTAGCTGTTCTTGCCAGCACTTCTACCCCTGTTTCATCACAAAATGTTCATCCTCTTATTTTACCATTTGGCGTAGGTGGTGGTTGCCCAGCAAAAAACGAAAACTATTTTGGTGGATACAGCTCAGCAACAAGTCCCACGAATTATAGTGCACAAACAATAGTCTTGAATGCTCAAACAAATGTCATAGCAGGAACAACTTATCATATAAAATTAGTAATTGCTGATGATAGTAATGAATATTATGACTCCGCTGTTTTTCTAAAGGCAGGTAGTTTTTCTCCAAAAATAGATTTAGGACCTGATCAACTCTTAGCAACGAATAACCCAATTTGTTTTGGCGAAAGCTATACTATTAATACTAATTTACCTGCCAGCTATAGCTACAAATGGTTTAAAGATTCAAATGAAATAGTAGGTGAAACTAGCCCGTCCTTGACAGTTACTGATACCGGTAACTATAAAGTTGAAATTACTTTCACTCCCGCCACTTGCATGACCATGGATGAAATAAGAATAGAATATACACCACAAATTATTTTGAATGACACTACACTTTCACAGTGCGATGCTAACAATGATGGAATTACTGTTTTTGATTTGACCCGAGCTGATGCTTTGGTAAAAAACAATGCCTCTGGTTTAAGCAACATTATATATTATGAATCTTTAGCAGATGCTCAAGCGCAACTCAATCCAATTGCGAATTCAACAAATTATCAAAATAAGGCAATAAACCAAATAGTCTTTGCCAGAACTACAAATTCTTTTGGTTGTGCGAACTATGCCAAAGTTACTCTTCAAATTTCAAACAATAGTATTGCCCCTCAAAATCCAATTTCGACCTGCGATGGTGATAGTACTCAAGATGGTTTGTATCATTTTGACTTAAATACACAAGTAACACCACAAGTTTTGAATGGACTACCTGCCGGATTAATTGTTGAATATTATTTGAATACAACTGACGCTATTGCACAAAAAAATCCTTTGTCAAACGTTTTTAATAATACTGTTGCAAACCAACAAATCATTTATGCCCGAATTGTAAATGGTTCTGATTGTTATGCAATTACTCCAGAAACACTTGTAGTGAGTACTTTTAATCCAGCAAATTTTCAAGAAGAGAAGGCTGGTTTATGCAACGGCAGTTCTGTAGACTTAGTTGTTAATGCCGGATTTTCAAGTTATTTATGGAATACGGGAGCAACTGCGAACACAATCAATGTTACTATACCCGGCAATTATTTGGTAAAAGTTACTAATATAAATGGTTGTATGGCAACAAAGACTTTTGATATATCTGCATCAGGAATTGCGGTTATTACCGGAGCAACAATAAATGATTTTGATGGAAACGGAAATTCAGTTTTAATTAAATATACAGGAGTAGGCAATTATGAATTTTCTCTTGACGGATCATTTTTTCAAGATAATCCGTTATTCAACGCAGTTGCTGCAGGAGATTATTTAGTTTATGCCCGAGATAAAAATGGTTGTGGTTTATCCAATCCATTTAAAATTTATGTTTTAGATTATCCTCGTTATTTCACTCCAAACGGAGATGGATTTAATGATATTTGGGAAATTAAAAATCTAAATCTGTTACCAAAATCTAAAATAACGATTTTCGATCGTTATGGTAAATTATTAAAAGAACTTAGTTCAATAAGTTCCGGTTGGAATGGAACTTTCAATGGATATACATTACCGGCAGACGATTATTGGTTTAACTTAACCTTTGAAGATGGAAGAATTATAAAAGGACATTTTTCATTAAAAAGATAAACCTTAATTTCCTATTTTTATAAAATGAAAAGAATAATACTCCTTTTTTTTACTTTTTTATCTATTACTTGCTTTGCCCAATTTAGTAAAACACATTACATCCCGCCCTTAACCTGTGGAACAAATTTGGCAGGTGATCATTATATCTATATTTCTACTCCAAGCAGCACAAATGTCAATTTTAAAATTATGCCAAACGGAGGTAGTATAATAACAGGCGTTGTCAATAACAATAATCCCTATATTTATGCCATTGGACAAGGAGATAATACGCAACTATTCACTCCAAAAACAACCATCGGAATTTTAACAAACAAAGGCTATGTAATTGAAGCTGAGGATTTAATTTATACAAGTGTAAGAGTCAATTCAGGGCCAAACCCAAATGCATACGTTCATGCAGGAGGATTAGTATCTAAAGGAAATAGCGCTCTTGGAAAAACGTTTCGATTAGGTGCCATGTTAAATCCTCTTTATGATAGTACTGTATTAAATTTTGCATCCATTCTTTCGACAGAAAACAGTACAAAAGTCACTATTTCAAATATTCCTATTGGTACAGTTCTGTCAAATGGTGCCACTATTACTGGGCCAATAGTAGTTACTTTAAACAAAAATGAAAGCTATGTTTTAGCTTTAGAAAATTACAACAATAGTATTTCTAATAGCTCCAAAATGATTGGTGCCTTAGTCGAATCTGATAAGCCTATAGTTGTCAATTCTGGTTCATTTGCAGGTAGCAACAGTACAAGCTTAAACGCTCAAGGAAATCCCGCTGGAAGAGATGTAGGTTTTGACCAAATTGTCTCTTTCGAAAAGACTGGAAAGGAATACATCTTTGTCAAAGGGATTGGAACTGATGAATTAGAACGTATTTTATTGATTGCGAATATAGATAATACCAAAATTTTCATTGACGGCTCCACCCTTTTTAAAACTATTAACAAAGGAGAATATGCCGATATTGATGGAAGTAAATTTACTAATGGAAATTTATACGTATCTACTTCTGAAAATGTTTTTGCTTATCAAAGCATTGGAGGATCCGAATCTCCAGCTAATCAAAATCTTTTTTTTGTACCACCTTTAAACTGTGCAACACCTAGCATTGTTGATAATATTCCATCTATTGAATCTATAGGAAATACATTTTATAATGGCGGCTTAAATATCGTTACTGAGACCGGAGCAACAGTAACCATAAATAATAACCCAATAACTAGCCTACCAGTTGCTGTTATTGGAAATCCTAACTATGTAAGATATACTGAAAGTAATTTGGTGGGAAACATTGCAGTAAAATCCAACAGGCAACTCTATGTTTCTTATTTTGGAACTAATGGAGCTGCAACCTATGGTGGTTATTATTCCGGTTTTGATACAAAACCAGAAATTGTTACTGATAAAATTTTAGCGTCCAATTCCGCATGCATTCCAAATATAAAGTTAAAAATCAGCACTTTATCGTCTTATGATACCTTTCAATGGTATTTCAATGATAATCCAATTAATGGTGCAAATTCAAATTCATACACTCCTACTCAACCTGGCTATTACCAAGTAAAAGGAAGTATTTTGGGTTGTTCAAGCATAATTCCTATTTTTTCAGATAAAATTCCAGTAAGTGATTGTCCATTAGATTCCGATAATGATGGGACTAATAATAACATTGATATTGATTTGGATAATGATGGCGTAACAAATGCTCTTGAAGCAAACATCTCCTTATTAAATCAGTCAAATACGATTACAAGTTCAGATTATAATGCCACAATAACCGGAAGTGGAACTATTAAAGGAAAACCATTATATGGATTTGTATCACAGGTTCCTGCTGGAATAACCAATTCAGTTTCCTACACTTTAAACCTAACAAAACCTCAAAGTATTAGCATTAATTATATAGCTCAGGATAATTCAAACCAAATTACAGCTGTTTCCGAATACTTAAATGCTGAGGGAGATTTTATTTTACAAGTTCCAGCAAATAAAACCATTACATTGACAGATCCACAAAATCAATTGCTGGTAGATACTAATTATGATGGGATTTATGAAAGTGGAGTGACTGAATTTTCTTCTTTCGAAATCCGTTTTCGATTAAAAAGCACAATACCATTAACCCCAGGTTTGGGTAGTTTCCAGTTTTCATCTTATCTTACTAATTCGGTTACATTTACCCATACAAATCTATCCGATATAAGCGCTAATAAAGCAATTTTCATGATTAGTCATACCGAAAACTTTGATTCAGATTCTGACACAATACCAGATTTATTTGACTTAGATAGTGATAATGATGGAATTCCTGATACCATTGAAGCACAAGGAAAAGGTTTTAAAGTTTTTTCAGGGATTGATTCCAATAAAAATGGATTGGACAATGCTTTCGAACCAGGACTAATTCGAATTAATACCGACAATGATATCTTCAATACATTTCCTGTTGTATATGATTTACTTGATTTAGACAGTGACAATGATGGCATTTATGACTTGGTTGAATCAGGAAGTAATGCTATTGACACCAATAAAGACGGAATTATAGATGGTTTGCCTGTTTCTTTTGGTACCAATGGTTTGTTTGATGGACTTGAAACGAGTCCGGACAGTGGTAAATTAAATTATACCATTGCCGATATTGATTCAGATGGAAATTTTAACTACATAGATTTGGACAGTGATAATGACATTTGTTTTGATGTTTTTGAGGCTGGTTTTAACGATCCTAACAATGATGGGATATTAGGAAGTAATCCTGTTACAGTAAATACAAATGGTAAAGTTACAAGCAGCGTAGGTTATAGTAGCCCTAATAACAATTACATTATTGCTGCACCAATTGAAATCACTACACAACCGCAAGCAAGTCCAGCATGTGAATTACAAAACACAACAATTACAGTACTTGATAATGGTGGAAATACCTACCAATGGCAACTTTCAACTGATGGGACTACTTGGAACACCATTTCAGATAATGCAATTTACAGCGATGCTACCACGAATATCCTTTCCTTAAAAAGTATAAAAAATGCAATGAACGGATATAAATACAGAGTAAAACTGAAAAAAAATGGTAATTCTTGTGGCTTAATTTCTGCCGAAACTACTTTGACAGTTTATGCCTTACCAATAATTAATACAGTCACAATTGTTCAATGTGACGATGATACTGACGGCTTTTCTAATTTTAATTTAACGGTAAAAAACAATGCCATCTCCTCTAATTTTGCCTCCGAAACTTTTACCTATTATACCACCCTTTCAGGAGCTGAAACAGCTGATACAGCAAATTTAATTTCAAACCCTTTCGCTTTTAAAAATACAACAGTTAGTGGTATGAATGTTTGGACCAGAGTAGAAAATGCCAATGGATGCTATAATACAGTCCAAATTACCTTAGCAGTCTCTACTACTCAAATGCCAGCCACATTCAGTCGCACTTTTTCAAATTGTGATGACTTAGGCATTACCAATGACGATACTGATGGAATTTCTACTTTTGATTTCAGTAGTGCAACAACTGATATACAGTCAATTCTTCCTATACCAAGTTCTTCCTATTCTGTAAAATATTACAAAAATGAAACAGATGCTTTGTCTGAAAGCGATGAAATTACAAATACTACAAACTATAGTAATGATGGTTCTCCAAATGAACAAAAAATTTGGGTTCGTGTGGAAAGCACCGCTGATAATGCCTGTTATGGTTTAAGTCCTCGAATTACATTAAAAGTAAATTCAAAACCTAATATTGATGCAAACGAAGATTTTGAAGAAAATGAATTGGTATGTTCTAACCTTCCTACTTTTTTTGTAAAACTAGATTCCGGAATTCAAGACGGCTCACCAACAAGTAATTATACTTATGTTTGGAAGAAAGATGGAGTTATTTTACCAAACGAAACAGCACCGACTTTGAATGTAAATCAAGAAGGGGATTATACCGTAGAAGTTAGCTCGCTTGCCGGTTGTAGTAGAACACGAGCGATAAAAGTAACCGCTTCGGATGTTGCTAAAATTGCTAACATTGATATAGTTGATTTATCCGATTCAAATTCTATAACGATAAATATAACTGGACAAGGGCAATACGAATATAGCATGGATACTACTTTTGGACCTTTTCAAGAATCTAATTTCTTCGATAATGTCTCAGCCGGAATTCATGATATATACATTAATGATAAAAATGGCTGCGGAATAGTCAGCCAATCAGTTGCTGTAATTGGAGTTCCTAAATTTTTCACACCTAATGGTGATGGCCAAAATGATTATTGGAATATAAAAGGAGTAAATGCCCGTTTCAATAAAAATTCTATTATTTATATTTTTGATCGTTATGGAAAACTTCTCCAACAAATAAACACTTCAAATCAAGGATGGGATGGAACTTTCAATGGTTTTCTTTTACCCGCAGACGATTACTGGTATACGCTAAAATTAGAAGACGGAAGAGAAGCAAAAGGCCATTTTAGTTTAAAGAGATGAAAATATTAAACAATATTCACGTTTTATGTTAAAATTTATTTTTTATATACATATTAACTATATTTGTTAGTTTAAAACAACCATGAAATACGGTACACTAATTATCTTTTTTCTTCTGTTTTTTTCAATGCCTACTTTTGCACAAAAAGAAGCTGCAAACTGGTACTTTGGTGCTGGAGCTGGTTTAGATTTTAATTCTGGAAGCCCTGTTGCCTTAATAAACGGTCAATTGAATACTGCCGAAGGGTGTGCAACTATTTCTGATAAAA
Source organism: Flavobacterium algoris (assembly GCF_048158525.1). NCBI lineage: Bacteria > Pseudomonadati > Bacteroidota > Flavobacteriia > Flavobacteriales > Flavobacteriaceae > Flavobacterium > Flavobacterium algoris. The sequence continues at coordinate 2,829 of NZ_JBLNKT010000014.1, read as the reverse complement.
ATGGAAATTTACTTTTTTATACAGATGGTTCGATTGTATATGATAAATCACATCATATAATGCCAAATGGTTATGGTTTACTGGGACATAACTCAAGCACACAATCAGCGATTATAGTTCCAAAACCGAACAATCCCAATTTATATTATATTTTCACAGTAGATCAACCACTTCCTGCAAATGTAGATGACAACCCGTTAAATAATGAGGATCCTCCTAATAATGGACTAAACTACTCCTTAGTTGATTTAAGATTAAATAATGGTTTAGGAGATATTTCTATTAAAGAAAAAAACATACACCTCATAACCTATGATACAAATAATGACGAAGATGTAAAATTTAAATGCTCCGAAAAAATTACAGCAGTACAACATGGAGATGGTGTTTCTTTTTGGGTAATTACTCATTTCAAAAATACTTTTTATTCCTTCAAAATAACCAATCAAGGCGTTGATAAAAAACCTATCCAAACTAATACACCATTAAATGTACCTACTGGTGGTTATCTTTCAAATGCTATTGGTTATTTAAAAACATCCCCAAATGGAAAAAAAATAGCTATAGCGAATACATCAGTAAAACAGAATGATGATTTAGGTCCAAAAAATAATATAATTAGAAACACTGGTAACGTATGGCTATTCGATTTCGATTCCGTTACAGGAAAAGTAAGCAATGGATTTTCAATTCTTAACGGAGTAAATCCATATGGATTAGAATTTTCAGCAAAATCTAAAAAGTTATATGTAACTACCAATCTGTTCAGTAACGATGATGTTTCTTTAGGAAGCTTATTAATTCAATTTAACTTAAAAAGCTCAAATATTATTGGGTCAAAAACCACAATCAACTCATCCACAAATGTTGCAGGTGCATTACAATTAGCGCTTGATGAAAAAATATATCGCTCTGGATATCCTTTCGGAGCAAATGTTAGCAATAAATTATCGGTAATCAACAATCCTGAATTAGATGGTAGTAATTGTAATTATTTACAAAATGAAATAGACTTAGGCATTGGAAAAGCAAAATTAGGCTTACCTCCATTTATTACTTCCCTATTTTTATATGCGTTTAGCTATGAGTTTAATTGTTTCGGCCAATCAACACATTTTTATATCAATTCTGTCGAAAAGATAGATGCCGTTCTTTGGGATTTTGGAGATGGTTCTACATCTACAAATAGAGATGCGTATCATACCTACACTAAAACTGGTGATTATAAAGTAACGTTAATAAAAACTGTAAATGGAGAAGACAGGGAACCGCTTGAAAAAACAATCACCATTTATGATGTTCCCAAAATACTTTCGACACCCTATAAATTAGTCCAATGCGACACACAAGATAATATACCTACAGATGGATTAGCTACATTTAATTTAGCTTTAGCTAATGAACCAATTAGTTTAGGACAAAAAGATTTTGAAGTATATTACTATCATAGTGTTGTTGATGCAGATAATGACAATACGAACACCCTGTCAATTCCAGTAAATTACCGCAACAGTATTGCTGATGAAATTATATTTGCAAAAGTTACTCAACCCAACTCAACTTGTTATAGCATAGGATCAGTTCTTTTACATGCCAATAAAAGCATTTTAATAGTACCTGAAACAATGCGCGAATGTGATCTTGGCGAAGGAAAAGGTTTGTTTAATTTGAAAGAGAAAAAAAACTTAATAAAAACTGAATTGAATTTACCTTCAGATGTACGCTTATTCTTTTATGCCAATGAAGATGATGCCTCATTAGGAATCAATGAACTGGAAGAAAATTACATTTCAACTTCAAAAACAATATTTCTTCGAGCTGAGAATAATGAAGGTTGTTACGGAACTGGACATTTTGAGATTAGTGTAGAACCAACTCCAAAAATTAATGTTTTAGAAAATAGAATTCTATGTGAGGGAATTACAAATCCTTCGATACTGTTAGATGCTGGAATTTTAGCACCCGCAATCACCAGTGATTTCAGCTATTCTTGGTCAACTGGTGAAACATCTCCTACAATAGCAGTAAACAAAGAAGGCGAATATAGTGTTATTGTAAAAAACAAATCAGGCTGTTCAACAACACGAAAATACATTGTAACATTATCCTATTTAGCAAAAATAAACAACATAATAATTCAAGATTTACAGGCCTTAAACCAAGTTATAATTGAGGTTGTTAATCCAAATGATTACAGCTACAGGATTCATTTTCAAAATGGCACTGAAACCCCATTTCAAAGTTCCCCTATTTTTGAAAATGTCCCTGGTGGTTTTCATGAATTAATAGTCGAAAACAATAATGGATGTGGTCAAAAAACAAAAAATTTTACCGTCTTAGATGCTCCAAAATTCTTTACTCCAAATGATGATGGATACAATGACTATTGGAATTTAAAAGGAATAAATACGCCTTTTTACAAAAATGCAGTTATATACATTTTTGACCGATACGGAAAATTAATTCGTCAATTATCCCCTTCAAGCCCGGGTTGGGATGGTACTTTTCACAAACAACCATTACCAGCTGACGATTATTGGTTCACTTTAAAATTAGAAGATGGTAGAGAAGCAAAGGGGCATTTTAGTTTAAAGAGATAAGAACAAAATCATATACAATCTAGATATTTGTAATCTGTAAGTGTTAAGAATAATTTATTCGTACATTTTTATGAGTACAAAAAAAAGTCCCTGTCGCAAAAATAAAATCATAAAAAAGAGGCTGTCCGAAAAGTAATTTTCGGGCAGTTTTTTTTGTTTATTACTTTGATTCTTCGTATTTTTAAGTACCAAAATCAGCGATTATGCAGCCAGTTTTTAAACCTCATTC
>NZ_JBLNKT010000013.1:0-83812 GCF_048158525.1 Flavobacterium algoris | reverse complement strand
TGGTCACCGGCAGCGGGATTGAGTGCAACAAATATTGCCAATCCTGTAGCTTCACCAGCTGCCACAACAACTTATACTGTAACGGTAACAGGAGCAAATGGATGTACAAAAACAGATGATGTGATAGTGACTGTTGACAAAGCATTACCTGTAGCCAATGCGGGCAGCGATGTGACCATAAATTGCACCACTGCAAGTACCACTTTGGGAGCCAGCGGAGGCGTTTCCTATTCCTGGTCACCGGCAGCGGGATTGAGTGCAACAAATATTGCCAATCCTGTAGCTTCACCTACTGCCACAACAACTTATACTGTAACGGTAACAGGAGCAAATGGATGTACAAAAACAGATGATGTGATAGTGACTGTAGATAAAATATCACCAGCAACTCCAACCGTTTGCATAGTTCAACCGTCTCTGTGTGGACCAACGACAGGATCGGTTACTATTCTTAATCCAATAGGTTCCGATTATGTATACAGTATTGATAATGGTGTTACCTGGCAGGCAGGTACTGTGTTTTCTTCTTTAGTTCCAGGTTCAGTAACGGGTATAAAAGTTAAAAAACTAAGTTCTGGTTGTATCTCAGATCCTGCAGATTGTAGTGCTTCAAATTGTCCAGCACCATCTCCAGCTAAAATTACCAATCCAGATACTAAAACAACAGAAACAACTCTAACAGCTAAAACTGCAAACTCAGGGTTTGATGCGTATCCTGTTCCTTTCAAAGACCAGCTTACGATCAAATACAAATTTGATTATGTATCTGATGTGAAAATTGAGGTTTTTAATGCGCAAGGTATTTCAATACTTTCTAAAATGGATAGCAATAGTTATTTGAACAAAGAAATTGCGTTAGACCTTAAATTAAGTAGAGGAAAAGAGCAAGTATATATTGTGAAAGTGACTACTGATCGTGGAAGCAGTGTAAAAAAAGTAATGTCTTCCAAATAATTTCAAAAACTAATTTTAACTGAAAAGCATCCGTTTAAGCGGATGCTTTTTTTGTTAACTGATTTTAATCTAAAAATATTAAAAAGTAATTTTATCTAATTTCAAATACTCAATATGCAATACATCTTCTTTTAAATTAGTTTCGGATTTTGTAATTTTTAAGGAGTACCGTTCTTTAAATTGTTTGTCCAATATATCCGATACATTGTAAATATCATCCACATCGATACCGTATTTATCATCAATATGGGAAGTAGCTCCCTTGAAACCAAAATGTTTATAGAAAGTGGTTTTTTTTGCATTTTTGGATGCTAACCCTAAACTTTTGGCAACAGAAAGTATTTTATAATGGTATTCTTCAAATTCATTTTCTTTATAACCACCCAAATTAATAAAAAATAATTTTTCGGAAGCAGTCGTTGCAGCTACATCTTTGGTACTAATTTCAATCGAAAAATTATCGACTACAGTAACTTCTCTCCAGGCATCAATATGTATTTTTCCTTTGCCTTCAGGCCAAAAAACTTTAATCTTCGGAATTAAATTTTTTAAAGAATCTCCAATTCCAAAAAAAATATCATGCTGCTCTGTAAGCCTTCCTTCCGGCTTGCAGCCTAGCATTACCATGTATAATTTAAGTTCTTCATTCATATTCAAATATACATTTTTTAATAAAAAGATACTTTGGCACAATTCATGAATGTATAAAAAAAAGAACCATTAAAATATTTAAATCATGAAAAAAATACTTACCCTTTTAGCCATTGCAGGATTATTTAGTTTACAAAGCTGTACTGTAACTGATAACGGACCTGTTGTAGATAATACTATTAGCCAAGTATTTGAAGTTACTACTTCGTTTAATTCAAGTAATAACTACAGTAAATTAATCACTTTTAATTATCCAATTTATTCTTCGGATGTCGTATTAGTATACCGATTATCCGGTACAACTTCACAGGGTGGTGATATATGGAAATTATTACCTGAAACACATTATTTTAGTGATGGAACACTTGATTTTGGTTATGATCAAGATTATACTACAAGAGATGTAAATGTATTTATGATTGGAAATGATTTGCAATCGGTTTCTACGGATTTTAGATTGAATCAAGTCTTAAGAGTTGTTATTGTCCCGGGAGGTTATGCAACTTCGATAAATAAAAATAGTTTTGAAGCGGTTATGTCGACTTTAAAATTAAATGAAACTCAAATTCAAAAAATTCAAATGTAATTTTAGAGGTATACACAAAAAAAGGGAATCGAAAGACTCCCTTTTTTTATATTTTTATGATACAATGTAGATTAACTATTTTCTTCAGCAACTTCTTCTTCTTCTTCTTCTTCTTCTTCTTCTTCTTTCCCCATTTTTATAGATACAATGATTCCGACCAATAGCGAAACAGCTATAAAAGCTAATGATACCCACTCAGGCATTTCGATAAAATCGTGAAGTAACATTTTGAGCCCCACAAAAGTTAAAATAGCAATAAGGCTGTATTCTAAATGTGCAAATTTTTCTAACATATTGGCCAAAAAGAAATACATGGAACGTAGCCCTAATATGGCAAAAATATTAGAACTGAAAACTAAAAAAGGATCGTTTGTAATAGCTAAAATTGCAGGAACACTATCAAGTGCAAATACAACATCCATGACTTCAATAACTACCAAGGCTACAAATAATGGAGTTGCAGCAGTAATATGTCTTCTTTTTACAAAAAAATGTTCTTTGTCCATGTGATTGGAGATAGGCATCAGTTTCTTAAGGCTCTTGTAAATGAAAGATTTTTTTGGTTCGAATTTTTCATCTTCACCGGTGAATAACATCCGCATTGCGGTATAAACCAAAAATGCTCCAAAAAGATAGGTTGTCCACGAGAATTTATTGATCAGTAAAACTCCAAAATAAATCATTGCACCTCTAAAAATGATTGCTCCTAATATTCCCCAAAACAAAACCCGATGTTGGTATTTTTGGGGTATTTTGAATGCAGCAAAAATTATGGCAATGACAAATATATTGTCAATACTAAGGGATAATTCGATCAAATATCCTGTTATGAATTTCATCGATGCGGCTATTGGTTTCAATCCATCCGGATTTGAAATGTAATTATTACCGTATAGCCAATAGATTACTCCAGAAAATAAAAAAGATAATGTTACCCATATAGCAGTCCATTTACCAGCTTCTTTTGAGCTGACAATGTGTGGCGTTTTGTTAAAAACACCTAAATCGAGTGCAAGAAAAAGCAATACGGCAGCTAAAAATGAAATCCAGACAATCATAAATCAAGTTGTTAATTATAGGATGGGTAAAGATACTTTTTGATTATTTAAATTTTAAACTTATTGTTAAATAAAGTTGCTTTGTGATTGCTGTAAGGCATAAAAAAAAGTGCCTTCAGTAATGAAGGCACTTTTAAGTATAAATTAGCTAAGATTTATAATGCTGATTTTACAGTTTTTATAATTCTTGCAGCAATTTTGTATGGATCACCATTAGATGCTGGTCTTCTGTCTTCTAAATATCCTTTCCAACCATGTTGAACAGTATATAAAGGAATTCTGATTGAAGCTCCTCTATCAGATACTCCGTAAGAGAAATCGTGGATAGAAGCTGTTTCATGTTTACCAGTTAAACGTTGTTCGTTGTAAGCTCCGTAAACCGCAATGTGTTCTTCAACAACTGGACGGAAAGCTTCACATATTTTTTCGTATGTTGCTTTATCTCCACATGTTCTAAGAACTTCGTTAGAGAAGTTAGCGTGCATTCCTGATCCATTCCAGTCAGTATCACCTAATGGTTTTGGGTGGTATTCAATATAGTAACCGTATTTTTCAGTCAAACGATCTAATAAATATCTAGCAACCCAGATTTCATCACCTGCTTTTTTAGCTCCTTTTGCGAATAATTGAAATTCCCATTGGCCACAAGCAACTTCTTGATTGATACCTTCAAAGTTAAGTCCGGCTGCGATACATAAATCTGCATGCTCTTCTACTAAACCTCTTCCGTGTGTGTTTTTTCCACCTACTGAACAGTAGTACATACCTTGTGGGGCAGGGTAACCACCTATTGGAAATCCTAAAGGCAATAAAGTTTTAGTATCCATGATAAAATATTCTTGTTCGAAACCGAACCAGAAATCACCATCATCATCAATAGTAGATCTACCATTAGATGGATGTGGTTTTCCATCAGCAAACATCACTTCGGTCATTACCAAGTATCCATTAATACGAGTTGGATCAGGGTAGATCGCAACAGGAACTAATAAACAGTCAGATGAACCACCTTCGGCTTGTCTTGTTGAAGAACCATCAAAAGACCAGTTCCCTATTTCAGCTAACGTTCCTTGAAAATTTTCGTGCTCTTCTACTTTAGTTTTACTTCTAAGATTTTGTGTTGGTTCGTATCCGTCTAACCAAAGGTATTCTAACTTTATTTTAGCCATAATAATATAAATTTATTTTCTTTTTGATAATTTTCTTGTGCAAATATAAATTAATTTGTCAATCTCGTAAAATCAGGGGGTAATTTTTATTTAATGAGGTATAATTTTTAGCATTACTGCATTTTTTTAGGGGTATAATTAAAAAAATGTAATTTTAGTTGGGTATAAAAATTAAATTCATAATGCTGATTTTTTAGTCATTATTAAATAGTTAAGATTTTTATTACTTCAAATGTTAAAAGGACTAATTTTTTTAATTTTAATTTCGATGTTAAAAAGAAAGTTAAGATATGTTAATGAGAGGATTAAATATTACTGGAATGAATTATATTTGTATGTGTTTTAAATTACGATTAATATTTTAAATTTATAATTATGTCATCAATTCGTTTTCAAGCATTAAAGGAAGCTTCCAATAGAAAACCTGTTCATTTTGAAGAAATAGACAGGAAATCAATTATTTATGGTTCTAATGTGTTTAATGATAAAGCGATGAAGCAATATTTGACTTCAGATGCTTTCAAAGCCGTTCAGGGAGCTATTCAACACGGAACTAAAATAGACAGGAAATTAGCAGATTATATTGCAATGGGTATGAAGGAGTGGGCCTTGTCTAAAGGAGTAACCCATTATACACACTGGTTTCAACCACTTACAGGAACCACTGCTGAAAAACATGATGCTTTTTTTGAAACATCTTATGACGGTAGCGATCCAGTAGAAAAATTTGGTGGAGCACAATTAGTACAACAAGAACCAGATGCATCCAGCTTTCCAAATGGTGGAATCAGGAACACATTTGAAGCTAGGGGATATACAGCTTGGGACCCAACTTCTCCAGCATTCATTTTTGGAACTACATTGTGTATTCCTACTGTTTTTATTTCCTATACAGGAGAAGCATTAGATAATAAAATTCCATTATTGAGGGCTTTATCAGCTATGGATGAAGCTGCTACGGAAGTATGTAAGTATTTTGACAAGAATGTAAAGAAAGTTACTGCAACCTTAGGTTGGGAGCAAGAATATTTCTTAATTGATAAATCTTTAGCAAATTCTCGTCCTGATTTAGTGATGACAGGAAGAACTTTGCTAGGACATACTTCTGCAAAAGGACAACAGCTTGATGACCATTATTTTGGTTCTATTCCAACTCGTGCATTAACATACATGAGAGATTTAGAACAAGAATGTATGTTGTTAGGAATTCCGGTTAAAACACGTCATAATGAAGTGGCTCCAAATCAATTTGAATTGGCACCTATCTTTGAAGAGACTAATTTAGCCGTTGACCACAACTGTTTATTGATGGATGTCATGCAAAAAGTGGCTGAACGTCATGATTTGAAAGTATTATTCCATGAAAAACCGTTCAAAGGAGTTAATGGTTCCGGAAAACACAACAACTGGTCGTTGGCAACTGATACCGGAGTAAACTTGTTGAGTCCAAGTAAAACGCCAATGAGCAATTTACAGTTTTTGACTTTCTTTATCAATACTATAAAAGCGGTAAATGATTATGAATCATTACTAAGAGGTGCAATTGCAACAGCAAGTAATGACCATAGATTAGGAGCCAATGAAGCTCCACCGGCAATTATTTCTGTATTTATTGGAGAGCAATTAACCAAAGTTTTAGCTGAATTAGAAGGGGTAACTACCGGGAAATTATCTCCAGAAGAGAAAACAGATTTAAAATTAAATGTTGTTGGTAAAATTCCAGATGTGCTTTTGGATAATACGGACAGAAACAGAACTTCACCATTTGCTTTTACAGGAAATAAATTTGAGTTCAGAGCAGTAGGATCTTCTGCAAACTGTGCTAATGCAATGACTACTTTGAATACTATTGTTGCAAAACAATTGAAAGATTTCAAAATTGAAGTAGATGCTTTGATTGAATCTAAAGACATGAAGAAAGACGATGCCATCTTCAATGTTTTGAGAGAGTATATTAAAGTTTCCAAAAAAATTCTTTTTGAAGGAGACGGTTATAGTGATGAATGGGAAATCGAAGCAGGGAAAAGAGGTTTAAGTAACTTTAAAACTACTCCTCAAGCATTGAAAGCGAGAGCTTCTAAGCAAGCTTTAGATTTGTTTTCTGAAATGGGGATTATGAACCACATTGAAGTGGAAGCGCGTTACGAAATTGAATTGGAAGAGTACACTAAGAAAATTCAAATTGAAGGTAGAGTTTTAGGTGATATTTCTACAAATCACGTTATTCCCACTGCAATTCGTTACCAAAATACTTTGATTGAAAATGTTAAAGGTTTGAAAGATATTTTTGGAGCTGAGTTTGAAACAATTGCCAAAGAGCAAATTTTATTGATCAAAGATATTTCAAAACATATTGAAGGAATCAATTCTAAAGTAGTTGAAATGACTAACGAAAGAAAGAAAGCAAACGTAATGACTGATGCTCAAGAAATGGCTGAAGCCTATTGTAATAATGTAAAGCCTTATTTTGAAGTGATCCGTGAACATTGTGATAAACTGGAGTTATTGGTAGACAATGAACTTTGGACGTTGACTAAATATAGAGAATTGTTGTTTACAAAATAATAACAAACATTATTTCATAAAAATGCCTGTCAGTTTTGACAGGCATTTTTTATGGTTATAAAATTTCTGACTTGTTATTTCATGGAATGAAATGCTACTTTGTTTCCTTCAGTGTCGGTGAAGTGTGCCATAAAACCATTGGGTCCTATTGATGTTTTAGGCAAAATAATTTTTCCGCCTGCCGCTTCAATCTTTGCAAGAGGGATACTCAAATCTTCACCACCGTTGAGGTAAACTAAAGTGCCTTTGTCAGCTGGTTGATATGCTGCATTTTCCACTAAACTACCTCCAATTCCATGTTCCATGTCTGCCGGGAAGAAAGCTGATTTCATGCCCATGGCTTCCATTGGCTGCATTTTTGCGCCTAAAACTGTTTCGTAAAAGGCTTGTGCCCTGCTCAAATTTTTTACCGGTATTTCAAACCAGTTAATTGCATTTTTCATCTTATTTAATTTTTTTGTTTATAAAGTATTGTATTACTCTTTTTTAAGACTTTGTTTTGCTGTTGAATTCTAAAACGCAGATTTTAAGTTCAGTTTTTTGCCTGTTGGTTTTTATTTTCACTGTTGCCGCTTAAGGTTGTTCCAGACTAAACCGTTTGTTCTGCTGTTGTTGGGTCAATGGTCGCAAATACTTGACTTATGGAATTTGCTGGAAATCCGCCTGCCTTTGCATGTTCTCGAATCATATCCTCGTTGGGAGCGATATACGTACAATAGATTTTGTCAGCGGTTACTTGGCTGTTGACCCATTGAATTTGGGGTCCTATTTTACCCAGTACTCCACAAGAAGTTTGTGAAATGGCTCTTAACTGATCGGCAGTAAGTTTACCTGCACCAGGAATTTCTCTTTCAATTACATATTTAGGCATAATGTTGTGGTTTTTAGTTTCCTACTCTTATGGCTTTTCGGTAAGGCCCCGTTTTTTTATGTGGTCGCTGGTTTCCACTTTTTTGAGTTTAATTTTAGGTTAAAGTTTCTTAAACTTTTAAATGGGTTTGGCTATAAATTTTAATTAAAATCAATCCAAATCTAGTAGGATGCCCATTGAGATAAACAGTATTTGTTTACAGATTATTTTTTGCATTTGTTTTGTAACGCGCTAGTATACAAAATAGTATGACAAATTTAATGAAATAAATCCACATTCGATTTATAGATTATAGATTTAACGAAACACTTGAAAACCCAATAGGCAAAACCCAAAAAAAATAATTATCTTTGCCGCAAAACACATCTGCCCAAAAGCAGGTTACACAACTAGACTACATGAGTTCAGATACTTCAAAAAGATATGCGCTTCGCGGTGTTTCGGCATCCAAAGAAGATGTGCATAACGCCATAAAAAATATTGATAAAGGATTGTTTCCTCAAGCATTTTGCAAAATTGTCCCGGATTATTTAACCCAAGACGAAGACTATTGCCTGATTATGCATGCAGACGGAGCGGGAACTAAATCTTCTCTGGCGTATATGTATTGGAAAGAGACTGGAGATATCTCTGTTTGGAAAGGTATTGCCCAAGATGCATTGATTATGAATATCGATGATTTATTGTGTGTAGGAGCAACAGATAATATTTTACTTTCTTCCACCATTGGAAGAAATAAAAATCTTATTCCAGCTGAAGTAATTTCAGCAATCATCAATGGTACCGAAGAGTTAATCAAAGAACTGGATTCTTTTGGCGTGACCATTCATTCCACAGGAGGCGAAACGGCTGACGTAGGTGATATCGTTCGAACTATTATTGTAGATTCTACCGTAACAGCCCGTATGAAACGTTCTAAAGTAATTGACAATGCTAATATTAAAGCAGGTGACGTAATTGTAGGTATGGCTTCTTTTGGTCAGGCTACTTACGAAAAAAGCTATAATGGCGGAATGGGAAGCAACGGATTAACATCGGCGCGTCATGATGTTTTCGGGAAATATTTGGCAACCAAATATCCAGAGAGTTTTGATGCTGCAGTTCCTGAAGAATTAATTTATTCCGGACAAGTAAATCTTACTGATTCAGTTGAAAATTCGCCAATCGATGCCGGTCAATTAGTGCTTTCACCAACCAGAACCTATGCGCCTATTATCAAGAAAATCTTGGATAATTATTCGTCCAATGAAATTCACGGAATGGTGCATTGCAGTGGAGGAGCGCAAACCAAAATTTTACATTTTGTACAAAATCTACACATAATAAAAGACAATTTATTTCCGGTTCCCCCATTGTTTCAGTTGATACAAGAACAATCCAAAACCGATTGGAAAGAAATGTACCAAGTATTCAATTGTGGACACCGCATGGAAGTATATGTTCCCGAAGCTATTGCCCAAGACATTATCGCGATTTCAAAATCATTTAATGTCGATGCACAAATCGTGGGTAGAGTAGAAGCAGCCGATGCTAAAAAACTGACCATTACCAGCGAATACGGAACTTTCGAATATTAAAAAATAAAGCAACACGACATGTACGAATTACTTTTTTGGAGATATCAGGACGGCATTTATCTAAACCATCACTTGGTTTACGAGGCCGTTATTGAGGGAGAAGAAGTAGCGGGTCTTGAGGAACTTCCTGTAACAGTCATCCTCAATAGGATCAATAAACTGTTCTCTCAATGGGAAAAAGTAGATGAAAACAGTTGGAAAAATAACAAAGGGAAAGGTGCTTTTCAAATAAAAACTACTCCTCAAAGCATTCAAATTGATTGCTACGGCACCGAAGGGAAAATCATGAATCAATTGGTAGAGGCATTGGCTGAGTTCAATTGTCCACTTTACGATCCCCAAGTTCCGGAGCGTTACGATGAAATGAGTGAGTAGAATTTTTAGAAGCTAATCCAGCTAACCGTTTCAAGTCCGCGCATAAAATACTATTTTTCTAAGTCATAAAAGTAGCTTCCGTTGGTCGCTCTTTTATAACAAGAAAAATTAGTGTTTTATACTGTGGGCTTTTCTCTTTTATCTGGGCTAAGGCATCAGTGATTATTTATGAATTCAAAAGAGTCCAACTTAAATGAACTTATACTCCTTATCTGTTTAAAAAAATGTACTAAATGTTTTAGATTTATCGAGACTCATAATTGGTATAGTCATTTTTTTATAAATTAGCCCAAAAAAGAATCATGTCTATTTCTCAATTCCCACAAAATACAATTCTCGAAGACGAATCAATTTTACTGCGTCCTTTGCAGGAAACGGATGTCGAAAATTTATTGGAAATATCCCTCAACGAACCCGAAACCTGGGAATATTCTTTAGTGCGTGCAAACGGTAAAGAAAATCTGGAAAACTACATCAAAATAGCCTTAAAAGCCAAAGAAAATAAAACCGAATTCCCCTTTATAGTTTTCGATAAAAAGTCTGGGAAATACGCAGGAAGCACTCGTTTTTACGACATTAATTTGGAATTCAAAACCTTGCAATTGGGCTACACTTGGTACGGTAAAGATTTCAGAGGAACGGGACTCAACAAACGCTGTAAATTTTTGCTGTTGCAATTTGCTTTCGAAACCCTTGGAATGGAACGGGTCGAATTCCGTGCAGACAATAACAACCAGCGAAGTATTGCTGCCATGAAAAGCATTGGTTGTACTGTAGAAGGCGTTATGCGAAATCACATGCCCACTTTAGGAAGTGACGTTCGTAGAGACAGTATTATTTTGAGTATTCTCAGGAATGAATGGTTCGATAGCGCGAAAGAAAACTTAAAGAAAAAAATAGAGTAAAAACTAAAGGTCAGGAATTTAAATACTTGTTTTTTTGGTGTGTTCAATCTTATAATAATATTTAGATTGCTTTTTACTGGGGTTTTTAATTTCGTCCATAACGATTAGTACAGAGATACTAATAATAGAAGAAAAGAAACACCAAACCGAAACGATATAATCAAGATACAAAATGGTTGTAATGAGGTAAGAAATCATAATGGAGATACTTAAGAGCCACATTTTTTTGATATCTGAAAATAAGGGAGGAGCAATAGTGGCAATGATATAAAGTAGGTCTCCATAACTACCAAAAACAATTGGATACCGTTGGATATAAGAGATATGACGCCCAATAATTTTGGCTTCAACAGAATAACTGACCAAACAATACCCGAGATATAAAGCTACTGAGAGGCCAATTACAACCAGAATCCATTGGAAAAGAACGTTTTCCTCTTCTTTCTTAAGTTTCAATGATGCAAAAGGAATCCATAAGGGCCAGACCACTTGTGCAAAAAACAAAAAAGTGTAGGTGGTGATTTCTTGTAATGGAGCAAAAAACGGTTTGGTTAATGCTAACCATAAAAAGCCTTCGGCAATTTGTTGCACACAAAAAATAATCGGAATACCGGCAAAATATATTTGAGAAGGTTTTTGCACTTTTTTTATTGCCGCAACACTTATCGCTGCAAGAACAATACCCGCCCCAAAACTGGCACTAGCTGAAAAACACATAGAATTTAGTTTATATGAATTAAGACTTTGGAGATGCCATTAGACATAAAAAAAATAGATTTTCAACCCTTAATTCGTGTTGTTAATTTAAGTTTACTTCATTAATTACCATACCCACCAAGGCGCTTGCAGGACTTCAGCATAAACGATTAAATCAAAAATGACATGTGCTATAATGACTGGCACAATACTTTTTGAATAATTCTTTAAAAAACCAAGTACAGCATAAGCTCCAAAGGACCATATAAAATAAGATATAAGGTGTTGTTGCGGTATTGCTGCCGGCGAAAGAAATAGACAAGCTTTGTAAGATGCATGTGCAAAAGCGGCAAATACCATTGCAAAATCGGTATTTAGCTTACTGATTTGACCTTGTATGAAACCACGAAAAACCAATTCTTCAATGATAGCGACGCTTGCTGCCACTACTACAAATGGTCGGATTACCGCAGGTAGAATAGACATTCCCAGATTGCCTCTGTAATAAATTGCGGCTATGATACCTAATTCAAGTCCAATAACAATTTGTACCAGCATTTTTAGAGAAAAAAGATTCCTAAATAAAAATCGGAATGCAACCGAAGGAGAACTGATATCCCGGCTAATAATAAAAGCTACCATTACCAAAGGAATAAAAGCTACCGCTTTCATTGGAAAAGGATAGGTAATTAAATAGGCAAACACCATGATTTCAGCACTGCAAACGACTGCATCAAGCACTGCTTTTTTGGTTCGTCTGGGTATCGCTTTTGTTTGTTCTGAATGCTCCATTTTTTTTGTTTCTTTTAAAAGATTTCTTCAATAATTTTCTTGGAAAAACTAAACTGAATAAAAATACAGTGGGCACTAATAAAAGCAGCCAGCCGGAACCCATACATGCTCCTGTATTAGGAACAATGATGCAACCGGGTAAACTCTTTTTCAGCGTTTGTACATAGGTGCTGTCGGCCTTATTTTTCTCAGGGATGGACAAGTATCTCAATTGTTTTAATAAAAGAAGGGATTGTTTATCCGTTAGGGTATCTGTTATTACGAGTCCCCTGAGATTGGGTAATTTTTGCAAAGCAGATAAATTTTTCACAGTATCATTTCCGTTTATTTCCAGAACTTGTAAACTCGATAATTGTGCACTTACGGTATCGAATTGTTTTTGCGTAATATTTTCAGGAAGTCCAAGCCATCGGATGTCTTTGTAGGTACTAAAGACATCAATATTCGTAAAAATGCCCGAAACAATCAATACGGAAAGTTTAGAAAACTTGTTTTTTAATGTTGCCAAATCTCCTTTACAGCCAAAATTAGTAATGATTAGCTGCTCCAGATTTTTGAGAGGCTTCAAAACGGAATAATCAGCCACGCAGGCTAATAAACTTACCTTTTCTAGTTGTAGATTGTTTTGAAAAAAGGCAGCATTCATGGATTTGATAGCACCACCATTGATAATGCATTGTTTTAAGGTAGGCATAGTGGGCATTGTAGCCGTAATTATAGAATCCAATAGGTTCAGATGCAGGCATTCAGTGGTTTCCCAATGTGCCAATAATGATAATTGATTTTGTTTTAAAGACGCTCTTATAAAATGAGGTGTGAAAAAATCAGCCACTTTGATGTAATTCTCAATTATAATTGGAGAATCATTTTCTTCAAATGACAAAGCGGTATTGGGTTTTAAGTGGGCTATTTTTTTTAAATAAGGAATGTAACTTGCGGGAGTTTTTGATTTAAAATAGATGGTTTCTAAGTTATCAATTGTTCTTGCTTTCATTTTTTGAAACCAAGGGATAAGATTTGCTTTTTCCGCAACTATGATGGTATTTACTTTTCCGTTTACGAAAACAAGGGAATCTCCGGAATCATTAATCTCAAAAGAATCATTCATCACATCATTAAAAGAAATAGTAAGGTCATTAAACCCTAATACATCTCCTTTTTCGGCAAGTACTGCCCCATAATTTTTTTTATTGGAAGGAAATTGAACTAAGCCATAATTTTTTGAAAGGTTGGTGGCGTCCCCTTTGCCATGAAATTTCACAACAGCAAAACGATGTTCCCCTTTAAATTCAGAAATAGCCCAAAATAATACTACCAACAGTACTGCGACGAGTAAAATGGATAACCAGTTAAACGGTTTAGGTTCATTACTTACACGATCTTTAAAGGTGTTCATAACGTAGTGGTTTATGTATTTATAGTTTGGTTAGCAACCTAGAAAATAGATGGAACGCACTTATTTCCTTTAGGTAATTACTGCAAAACGAATTAAAATAAAACGGGGCTACTGAAATTGATACTGCTAAAAATGAGTGCTAAAAAACAATGAGTGGTTAGTACCCATCATTTTTTAAATAATTGATTTAACTTAATAAGTTAGTCGAATTTTTAAAATTGTCTAACTTTTAAATAATAATAAGATTTTGGGGATAGGATAGGATTCATAAAATTGTGAAATCCTTAACTAAAGCTAAATTAAAAATAATTCTTGACTATAGCAACTGAAAATCAGTATATTATAAAAATAAATTTGTGTAGTACGTTTATGTAAAAAAACAAACCTTGTTTTGAATTACTTAAAGACGATTACTTTTTACTGTTATTTAATTTCCTGGGAATAAAGGAGTTTGGCTCGGTTTAAATCTATGGGTTTTTCTAAAGGGATTTCCAAGAAATAATCCAATTGCCATTTTTGAGTTTTTTGAGCCTGCTCGTTTGTGGTGGTATCCCAAGGAGGATATACGCGAATCGCGCGTTTGCCTTCTTTCAAATCAGTGTTAAGGATTCCTTGTTGACTAAGCACGGATTTAGGAAATACAAATTGGCCAAAATGATTCCCGCTTCGAGTATTGATAATGAAAAAATCAATGTTATCTGAAAGGTCAAAAGGCTGAATAGGTCCTTTTCCTATTCTTTTCCATACCGTGACGAATTGACCCACTTTTGTAGGTGTAATTTTTGCCACGCGAAATAGTATTTTTAATGCATTAAGTTCAAATTGATAGGCACTATACTCCTTGCTTTCTTTTTCGAGTAATGGGTTTGTAAGTTCAAAACCACAGGGATCAAAAACAAGGGTTTTGGTTTCTAGAAGAGTGTTAGGGATTGCAGTTGTGAGCATTAATTTTATTTTTATGAGTATAGCTTAGTTTATCTTTTTTACGGTTTTTCGGAATTCTTTTTTATATGAATTAATACTCTATCATAAATTTTATGAATTATTAAATCACTCCATTCTTGCCAATAAAAGGCAGGCTTTATATTGTGATAATACCAAGTAGTTCCCTCAAGTAAAGTCTTCCCATTCTTTAATTCGGTTAATTTAAATTGACCTTTTTTCGATACAAAATAATCGTGTAAATGTGGTGCGTTGATATTCTAAAAACTAAATTCTTTCATTGGTGCAGGTTGTTCAAGAACGTCAAATTTCAATAATTTCCCTTCATCCCAAACGGTTACAGGCTCAATAAAACGTCCAGTAGTAAAATTGCAATGTCTTACGGAACCAATTCCGCTTCCAATAATTTTAGCGTTGATAGGATAAGCAATTCCGGTTTTAAATATAAATTCAGTTGGTTCATTTAATTGTGGAAATTCAATTACGTTTTTCCAAACTTCCATAGGTTTAGCATTTATTATAATCGATGTTGTTACTGAAGTTAATTCTGGTTTGATTTTATTTTCTACAAATGAAGTTAACGGAATAATTCCAATTAGAATTAATAAAATTGATGGGGTAGAAGAAGATGATTTTTGCAATAAACAATATCCTGTCAAACTTCCAATCCAAGTTAATAAAATACCTATTGGTGCTGCCATTGCAATACAAATTAACCCTTCAATTGCAAATACAATTAAAGCAAGCGTACAAATTGCAAGTGCTATATATCCAATCCAAATTGCCTCGCTTCTTGTTATTTTGTTTTTGTAACCATAAAGTAATGTCGAACAAAATCCAATTAAAAATGGTGTTAGTATAAAAAGTGCAATTCCATATTCACCGATTCCATAAATTCCCCAAAGCAATAAATTCCCAGAAACTAGGACTGTAATTATTATTGAAACCCATTTCCGTTTGGTTTTCTTTAAAAGGATTAATCTATTAAATATTTTCATATGTTCTTGATTTTTGCGATTTCAAAAATTGACCCGATTGCTTGTATTTACAGACAATCGTTAGCGCAGTTTTGCAAACTGTGCCCATTCCAATTGGCAACTAAAATAAATCTAATAAAATCACCTTTAATTCATTTTCTAATCCGGCATAATTTCTCGCGGAACTAAAATAATAATCTTCTGCTAGCGTTACAATTTTGTCTTTTATAGGATTGTTGTGAATATACTCCATTTTTTGTTTTATAAATTTATTGCTATAAATATGTTCAGCATGATAGCCGTTTTGCCAAACCTTGTATTGTTGTTCTCGTTTTAAATGCTCACAAGCCTTTTTAAAATAATCCAGCATCCATTCTCTTCTACTTTCCGGTTTTTCAATAATAGTCTGAATAATTTTTTTAGATGTATATTTTTTAAAATCACGCATCACATCAGATAATATAAAACCATTTGTTGCTTTACAAAGCAAATGAATGTGGCTGTGCATAATACAATATCTATAGATTTCTAAGCCCTTTTGAACTTGACAATATTGTAATGCTTGTATAATAATTTGTTTTTGATTTAATCGTGTGAAAATATCAACCCAACCCATTGTGGTAATGGTAATAAAATAAGCTTCTTCGGTTGTTGTGGCTTTGTACTTAGTTGACATTTTTTGTGTTATTTCTATTATTTGCTCACTTTTGTGGGCACAGTTTGCAAAACTGCGCTAACGATTGTGGTATATCAGCGCGGTCGGGTTTCTAACCACTACAATTACTCTACTGCGACTTAAGAAGAAAGGCTATCAATCAATGTTGGAGATTTACATGGAACTCAACCCATCACTTTGCGAACCGCCGTATACGAGACCCGTACGTACGGTGGTGTGAGAGGCGCACTCCGTCAGTTTCTGGCGGAGCCGTCTACTCGATTGTAGGATGTACTTTTACTAGGTGTTAAGTTTCTTTTTTCCCGCTGTCTTTTTTACTGATTTTTTCTTTTTAAAGAAATCACTCAAAGCTTTTTCTTCAGCTAATGTTAAAGAACTTAATCCACCAATAGTATCAATTTCTAAATCTAATTTTTTAGTTTTCATAATTATTTATTTTGAAAATATTTATTGATTAATTTCAGGGCTGATTTTGTTTCAATTATCATAATTCTACCACCAAAATGAAATGCTCCTAATGTTTTTTCATAATGCTCAACTAATTGTGATTTCGAAAGAAAAGAAACATTTCCATCGTGTCCACGTTGAAAAGATAATTTACAAGCATATGCAACTAAATTGCCAGCTACACCAGCATAAACTTTTGTTTGACCTTTGTTATATGGAGCATTTTCTACAAGATGCATATAAACGTGGTCAGATTTAACTTCTAAACTAACAAGGCCTTGAATAATTTTAGAGTTTCCAGAAATTGTAAGTTTATAAATATCTCTAACTGGATTTTTAAATTCTTCACTCCAATTAAAATACCAACCATTTTTCTTTGTTACAGATTTTAAATCAGAGTTTTGAAGAATAGAAATTTCAGTCTGAAAACTGTCTCCAGTAATCACATTTTCTATTGAATTTGTTAGCTTGTCAATTACAAAATCTAGTCCTATTTCTTCTTCTTGATTCATTCAGCTAATTTAATGAATATAATCTAATTTTAGAAGTTTTTGTATCTACTCATTTTTGGGCGTATATCCTACAACGTCAGTATGTGAAAAAACCTTCGTTGTTGTTACAAACAAATATAGTAAAACAGTAGTAAATAAACAGGATTTTTCGTATTTTTAAGAATGCAACATATCACAGGTATTTCCCGTCAACAAATGCGTTTTTCAAGTTTAGAAGATAGCATAAGTCCCGATAATCAGGTGCGATTTATAGATGCCTTTGTCGAATATATTGACATCTCTAAACTCAATTTTGCTATAAAAACGCTGAAGACCGAGGGGCGCCCGAGTTTCAATAGCGAAGTGTTTCTAAAAATGTATTTATACGGTTATCTCAACGGCATCAGAAGTGGGCGCGATTTAGAAAAGGAATGTTTCAGAAACATTGAAATGCAATGGCTTTTAGAGGATATTCGTCCCAATTACCACAGTATTACCGATTTTAGAAAAAACAACCCTGCAGCTTTAAAAAACACTTTCAAACTATTTGGTTCCTTCTTGAAAGATGCTGACTTAATAGGCGGTGAAACCATTGCTATCGACGGTACCAAAAGCCGTGCGCACAATAGCAAAAAAGCCAATTTCAATCAAAAAAAAATTGACAAACATCTTGAATATATTGAAGCTAAAACCCAAGAATACCTAAACGCTCTGGAAGAAAATGATGCCAAAGATAACCCAGCTATAATCCAAAATATCCAACAAAAGTTAGACCGATTGAAAGGGAACAAATTGCGTTATGAGCAACTGGAAGAAAAATTAAAAGAAAGTGGCGAACCTCAAATAAGCACTACCGACAGTGATGCCAGAGCATTACTGGTTCAGGGGCAAGTAGTTGAAATTTCGTTTAATATTCAAGCCGCAGTCGATGCTAAACATAATCTTGTTGTGGCCACACATACCATCAACCTCAACGACCGCAGTGCCTTGTCGGCCATTGCTATTGAGGCCAAAGAGAATCTGGGCATTGATACCTACACGGCTTTGGTGGATAAGGGCTACCATAACGGGAAGCATATAGAAATCTGCAAGCTTGCCAATATCACCACAATTGTAGCACAGCCAGAACAAGGGAAAAATAAAGAAAGGATAACCGAGAATTATCTGATCTCTAAATTTCAATACGATCAAACCACTGACACCTACACTTGTCCACAAGGCGAAACGCTCCATACAACAGGGAAATGGCACAAGAAAAGTAGCCTAAAAGACAGCTATGAGTTTAAAAAATACCGAAGCTCCAAATGCAAAGAATGTCCTGTCAAGTTTTTATGTACCAGTAGAGCAGCAGGGCGGGAAATAGACCGAAGTCAATATGCCGATGCCGTAGAAGAAAACAACAAGCGTTACCATGCAAATGCGCAACTCTACCGCAGACGACAAGAGATTAACGAGCATATCTTTGGAACCATCAAGCGACAATGGGGCTACAACCACACCAATTTAACGGGACTAGAAAAAGTAAACGGAGAACACAGCCTGATTATGCTGGTGTATAACATTAAACGCAGTATCAATATACTGGGCGTTCCCGATTTGATTGCCAAACTCAAAAAATGGAACTCACCCTACAAGGCAAAAGTCTTGTTTTGTCTAAAAACGGAGTATTTAAAGCTAAATTCAGAGTTCTTTATTTCTCAAACTAAATTAGTAGCTTAAAAAAAGTACTTTCTTAAAAGGCTTTATTTGAATTGTAGAATAGGACAATTTGAAGATTTCAATAGGAAAAAGAAGGTTTTTTCACAGCCTGACGTTCTGGCACTACAGCGGGTTTGGGGTTAAATTAAGCCCTATTTTCGGATTTGCCAAATATTCCAAATACAAAACCAATTTTTCCATTAAGCCAAATCCCCAAATTGCTTGTAGCGTGTGTTATGGGCTGGTTTTGTTCGTTATTTCTAATACTCTTTGGATTTCCTTAATCATATTTTCGTAACGATTTTTATTTTTTTCACTATCCCAAAATCTACTACCTAAAAATTTACTTTCTCTCGTAATAAATGGAATATTGTTATAACGATATACAAAATCGTTATCTAAACTTGCATTGAAATTGAATATAGTTTGTTTTTTGTCGTGAAGAATTTTTTCAGTAAAACTGTTTGCAACAATTACCAATTTTGGATTTATTTCTGTAATTAAATCGAGAGTTAATTTTGCTTGTTCTAAAATAAAATTTCTATCATTTTGTGTTTTATATGAATTTTCTATATCGAGTTGCTTGGATTTTCTAAGATATAGTAAATCTAGAAATGTCCAATTTTCATTTATTTCATTCTGAATTTTAAAAAATTTTTTAAAATGAGGAACAGATTCGTTTTCTTCATAGGAAATTTTTGAGTTCAAAAATCTCCACGGATTTGATTGTGTAAAACCATACTCAACATCTTTTACAAAAGGCGGTAAAGATGGATTTAGCGATAAAAACAAAACGTGATTTTTTAAAACACATTCAGGAAACATAGGCGCAATGGAGTTTTCATTTTCATAATAATTCGCCCATATTTTTTTTAGTTTTGGGTTAAGATAATCTTTAAGTGTAAAAATATCCATTGAGGTTTTTAATTAATATTTTTTATATTCCTAGTACATTCCGACTTGTATTCATAATGTCCAATATTCCACTATGAACTTGGTTTTCTTCAGTTTCTAATTGAAAATAAAAGTTACTTGAATGTGCGAATGGAATTTTATTCATTTTTTCTTGAACAGCCAAACATTCTTTTGTGTCTTTTTCCCAAGTTATTAGTCTAGTTTTAGTCATTAAACGTGATTTGTATGCTTGGATATGTTTTGTTAGACTTACGGCAATTTTGGATTGCAATTTATAGTAAACTCTCCATTGTGTAACTGAATTATCTATTTTTTCAATTACGTCGCTCTTTTTTTCATTTAAAACATAATCAAAAATATCTCCTGTTAGAACGCATTTTTTATTGTTTTTTAAAAGAAGAATCTTATCGTCTTCTAATTTGAATTTTATCTGTAATTCGGTTGATACTTTTATAAATTCATTTACTTTTTCTTCTGGTTCAGAGTGAAATATCATTTTTAGTTTTTCAGCATCTAAATATTCATCGCCTTGAGAATATATGTTATAGGAATTTAGCATCATTGTGAAGAATAAAAATAATTTTATTTTCATCGAAAATTTGGATTTAAAGTTCATTTTTTTTATGTTTTGATTTGCGTTTTTTTGGTAAACTAGCCCATAACGTTCTCGCGCTACAAGCAGTTTGGGACTAAATTATGCCCATTCTTCGGATAAACACAAATTTATCTGATACAAGACCTACTTTAAATTAAGCCAAATACCCAAATTGCTTGTAGCGTGTGTTATGGGCAGTAAATATTAAGTTCCAATTGGTTTAAAGCTACTAATATTTTGTTCTTCGGAATTTAATTTTTCAAGCTTTTTAATTTTTTCTTGCAGTTCTTTTGAGATTTCTTCCTTTTCAAAATTCATTAAAGAGGTTTTAATTCTAGTATTCCAACAATTATATAATTCAACTAAATTGTCATAACTTTTGTTAGGATTCTTACTTCCTCTTAAAATTGTTATAATAGGGTATTTTAACTCAACAGTTTTACAAAATTCTTTTCCGATAGATGTAAAAGCAATATTTTCGTCAGCAATTCCTTTTGTAAAATATATAGAGAACCATTCAAGCTTATTTATTATATCTAATTCAAGCGTCGTCATCCTATCAGGCCTATTTTTCATTGCAGCATTCAAATTTTTACAATTATCTTTAAACTCATCATTAGTGAAATTTTTTATATCATAATCTAAATCAATAAATTTAAGCTCTTTTTTAACTTCATTAAGTTGATTTATCATTGGTATTATATTGTCAATATATTCCTTGGTTAAATCTGCTGATAAAGTTGCAGCTTCTCTTAATGAATTTATTCTTATTTGGTTTTGACTTTCTTCAAGTTGTTTTTGTGAAATTAATAATTGATTTTTTGCCAATTTAATTTGGCGAAAAATAAAAAAACCTAAAATTCCTAATAGAGGACCACTTACAAAGTAAATATTTTCTATGATTGATTTGCTATAGTCAAAAAGATTCATATGTGTTAGTATTTTGCTAGTTTATTGCCCATAACGTTCCGGCGCTTGGCGAGGTTGGGGATTATAGATGCGAGATTTTTAGGTTAAACACAAATTTATCAAATACAAAACCAACTTTCCATTAAGCCTAGTACCCCAATCTCGCCAAACGGCTGTTATAGCCAGTTTTTATTATTCACATACAATACACTGACAAGTTTCTCCAACAACATGATTGTCATTTAGTATTCTAACTTCTGAATCGATATAATGTTCCGCTAGGCATTTTCCGCATAAATATGTAACTTGTTCATTTACGCTTACTTGAAAAACAGGTTGAGTTGTACACATAATTTATTTTTATAAAGGTTAATATTATTTTTATCTATTTCTTTGAGCAAAATCAATTCTATAATAATCTCCTTCTTTTTGACCAAGCAAAATATTAAACATTCCGTCGTCTGTAACGTAACTGAATTGTTTAGGAATATTATTCAAATCTATAATTTCTTCGCCAAGTTCTTGTAATACTTCATTTAAAACAGCAAGGAACTCAACTATTACTTCTTTCGGAACAAACAAAGCAACACTTTTCCAGCCTCCATACTCTGAATTTTGCCAGTATTCATATTTAGAAAGGTAATAATGATTTGATTTATGACTATCAACAATTGCCAAACCTAGTTCTTCGCATTTTTCAAAATTAAGATAGAAAATATTTCTGTCGATTCCAGTTTTTGCTGACAATCTAGTGACAACATCTACATATTCCATGGCTTCTCGTTTATGAGGGTTAAAATTGGCTATAACTTGTTTATATACTCAGGTTTTGTGCAAAAAGATGAGTATATCTCTCTTTTTTGATTGTATATACTCAACTTGGGTTGCGTATTATTTTTTTATAAATCATCAAATGGAGATTTGATATTTTGTATGCTTTTGGTACTTACATGGGTATATATTTCGGTAGTTTTACTACTGCTATGTCCCAAAAGTTCCTGAATGTATCTCAAATCGGTTCCGCTTTCCAATAAATGCGTGGCATAACTATGGCGCAACCAATGCAAACTTACGGGCTTATTTATTTGAGCTAATCTAATGCTTTTTTTTAATACTTCTTCTAAACTTCTGTCAGAATATTTTGTATTTTCTCGTTGTCCTTCAAACAGCCATTTCTTTGGACTATATTCCTTGTAATAGTCTCTAAGCATTTCAATTATTTTATCGCTTATAGGCACTATTCTGTCTTTTTTTCCTTTTGATTGTTTGATGACAAGAAGTTTTCTGTCTGCTTGAATATCCTCAAAAGTGAGTTGTAAAAGTTCGTTTCGCCTTAGTCCGCAAGCATAAATTAAACTCAACATTGTTTTATGTTTTGTATTTGTTAAAACGGTAAGAATCAATTTTATTTCTTCTTTGCTCAGTACATTAGGTAATATTTTCCCGCGTTTAGGGCGATGTATGGTATCAATAATTATTTGTTTATCTTGTATTGTTTTGAAAAATAGTTTTAGGGCATTAACGATTTGATTTTGATACGATGCCGATAAATTGTTTTTTAGAATAAATTCGTTATTGTAAATAATCACATCTTCGTTTGTAATTTCCGCAATTTGCTTTTCACGGTAAAATATTAAAAATGATTTCAGCGCTTCGCTATAGGTTTTTATGGTGCTGGGACTATATCTTTTTGACGATAGCCATTGTATGAATTTTGTAATGTGTTCAATTCCCTCGAGTGAAGGGAGAGAATTTGCTAGGGGGGCTATTTTAAAGCGTACTCTGTTTTCAATTGTATCCGGAATGTGCCAAACGGTTTTTTGTTGGCTCCATCGAGCACCTTCTATTTGTTTGATTCGTGCAATCAGGTCTTAATTTTTTTCAAAATAAACGGCAATTCTATTTTCGCTTTTGTGTTTTATCAGTTTTGCTGCCCAAGTCATATGGTGTTGGTTTTGTGATTGAAAGATACTAATTTTTTTACAAATATTGTTTTGTTAAGCGAAAGGTTCTTATGGTATTGTGGCTTTTTTGCGTGAGGGATAAAAGTGGAAATCCTTTTATGAAGCGTAGCGGAATAAAATATTGAAACGGATAGCCCGACCCGATTTTTTCAGCGGGTCACGCCCAAATTCTTAATTTTGGAAGGCTGATTGGAGTTTTAGTACCACTAATTTTTAAATAAAAAGGTAGTGGACTTTGCGAAAAACTTTGCGAACTTTGTGGTCAAATAAATGGATATGAAATGAGCCTAATGCAAGTTCGAAATAAACACGGATAGCGCTATGCAAAATACATATTGCTTCGCCTGTTCGCTATGGCTCGAGTCCTTAAAAAATAAATATAAACTACGTATGAAATTGCCATGACAACATTTGTCGCAAACACCAATGAAGATCTGGCGATACCATATTCCATTAAAAACAAATATTATCTACATATGAAAATAAATCCAAAAAACGGAATTGACAAGCTCATTTTCGGAATGAAACAAAATGATGTAACCGCTATTTACGGCAAACCAGACAGGAATTACAAGGACGAAGATGATAATGTGATTTTTGCCTACAATAAACTTAAAATGCGTTTGACTTTCTATGTGGAGGAAGATTTCAAATTAGGGTATATCGTGGCTTCGAGTCCGGAACTGGAGTTGTTTGGGTATAAAGTGATCGATAGAAAAATCAGTGATGTCAAAAAAGATTTGGCTGCTAAAGGAATCACTAAATTCACGCAGGAAGAATTCGACACGTTCGAAAACTATTTCAATGAGGAAAATTGGATCATCTTTCAAACGGAATTTGATGAGGTTGTGAAATTTGAGATTGGGGCGATTATTAATCAAAAAGATGAATTTGACTGGAAATTCGGAAAGAAATAATATTTAAGATAGCTGTTTCTGCAATCAACAACTTAGATGAACTTATATTTCTTATGTGGTTAGATTTAAAACATAGAAGGAATATAAGTTCATGTAAGACTTTAAATTTTAAAAAGGTAGCATAAAAAACCCGACAGGTTATTAAAACGTGTCGGGTTTGTTTATTGGTCTCAAATATAGTTTAAAACTATGCACTTTTAGTGCATTTCGCTTTAGCCTCTACAAATTTTCACCCCGGATTCGCAAATTATTTATTCAGCTTTGGTGTGCTTAATTTGCGAATTTGCGGTTTAATTTTTTTGTTCTCGTTTTAACCGTGCAGACTTTAAGTCTGCCAACCAAATCTATGGACTTTCAGTCCATAGTGGTTTAGTTTATGCTTTTTAAATTTATTGTTTTAGAGCCGGTTGTTTTTCAAACATTTCCAATTCGAAAACAAGATTTGTATTAGGAGGAATAACACCCCCAGCACCTCTTTGTCCATACGCCAAGTTTGATGGGATAAAAATCACTGCTTTGTCTCCATATGCCAATAGTTTTAATGCTTCTAAAAATCCAGGAATCATTCCTTCATTTTTACCCGCTTCAATAGGGAAGGCCTGGTATCCGTTTTGTGCTGCTCTGTTTGCATCGTATTTTCCGTAGGCTTTGCAAACGTCTTCATAACTGCTGTCAAATAAGGTTCCATCCTCAAAATAACCGGCATAATGAAAATAGAAAGTTGTTCCGTCAGCAGGTTTTACACCGCTTCCTTTTTGAACTATTTTATAGGCTAAACCTGAAGCTGTAGTTGTAGCAGTAACTTTTGCCGTTTTTAAATAATCTGTTTTTGCTGTGATAACACTACCGTACTTTTCAAAATATACTTTTTTTTCTTCCGCTTGAATTGCGGCTTGCTTTTTTTGGTTTTCGGCATCAATTAAGGCTTGTTTCTTAGCGTCTTCGGATTTGTTACCATAATAGTCTGTGAATACTTTTGGGGCATCAAATTGTTTTGCTAAAGCTCCTTTTCGGGTAATGGTAATTTTTGTTATAACATCATCTTGAGCAATCGAGTTTACAACATTCATTCCTTGTGTTACATGTCCAAAAATAGTATGTTTTCCGTTCAACCAAGGAGTTTCTTTGTGTGTGATGAAGAATTGGCTTCCATTAGTGGTTGGACCTGAATTGGCCATAGCCAAAATACCGCCTTTATCAAATTTCAAATCGGTAAACTCATCTTTGAATGCATATCCCGGACCACCAGAACCGTTTCCGGATGGATCACCACCTTGAATCATGAAATCTTTGATAACACGGTGGAATTTCAAACCATCAAAAAATGGTTTTCCTTTTAGTTTTTCATCTGCCACAAAAGTATTTTTCCCTTCAGAAAGGGCTATGAAATTAGCTACAGTTACCGGTGTTTTTTTGTATTCCAGCTGAACGGTAATATCTCCTTTGGTGGTAGTAATTGTTGCGAAAATCCCCTCGATAGCTACTGGAGCTTTTACAACTGTTTTGACTGCAGTTACGGGCTTTTTGGCAGGAACTGGCTTCTTAGTTTGAGAATGTACAGTTAACATTCCTAAGAATAATAAAATTAGAATTTTAAATTTCATCGGGTAATAATTTAAGGTCTGACGTTTTTAGTTATTGTTTCATTAATTCAATTTCAAAAATAATATTGGCATTTGGCGGAATTACTCCTCCTGCTCCAGCTGGTCCATATGCCAATTTCGACGGGATGAAGAGCACGGCTTTGTCACCAAAAGATAATTTCTCCAATCCTTCAATGAAACCAGGAATCATGCCATCTTTTTTTCCTGCTTGAAAAGGAATGGGTTGGTAACCGTTTTGAGCGGCTCTGTTTTCATCATATTTCCCAAAAGTTTTAGCGACACTTTCTATACTTGCGTCAAAAAGTTCTCCGTCTTCCAGAAAACCTGCGTAATGAATATAAATTGTAGCACCGTTAACGGGTTTTTTACCACCACTTTTTTTAGTGATTACATATTGTAAGCCAGTTGGTGTTTTTGTTGCTTTGGTTTTTAAAGCTGCAAAATAAGCTACTTTTTGGTCTCTAACTGCTTTGTATTTCTCGTCGTATACTTTTTTATTTTCAGCATCGAGAGCTGCTTTTTTCTTTTGATTTTGAGATTCTACAGAGAAATAATCATTGAATATTTTTACGGCATCAAATTTTTTGGCTGCTTCACCATTTCGGATGATAGTCACTTTGTTAATGAAGTCGTTTTGCTCAATCTTGTTGACTACATCCATACCTTTTTCTACAACATGTCCAAAAATGGTGTGCTTTCCGTCTAACCAAGGTGTTGCAAGGTGCGTAATAAAAAACTGGCTGCTGTTAGTTGCCGGACCGTTATTGGCCATAGCCAAAACACCGCCTTTGTTAAATTTTAAGTCCGTAAACTCGTCTTTGAATTTATAACCGGTATCTCCAGATCCAGTTCCTAATGGATCTCCCGTTTGTATCATAAATTCTTTGATTACTCTATGAAATTTCAAACCGTCGAAAAAAGGTCTGTTTTTAAGGTTTTCATTGGTGACAAATTCGTTTTTTCCTTCGGCCAAAGTAACATAATTGGCTACTGTTATTGGTGCTTTTTCAAAATCTAATTGTACTATGATTTCTCCTTTATTGGTTTCAATTTTAGCATATAAACCATCAGGAAGATTGTTGTGTTCTTCTTTGCAAGAATACAATGTGGTTAGTACTAGTAATACGAATAGGAAGCTTTTTTTCATATGAAGTTAATATTTGTTTTTTTAAAGGTTGGTATCGCTAGTCTTCATTATTGTTTTTGAATCATAGCGATTTCATTGCTGAATTTATTGTGTTATAGTATCTTTTGATTTGGTTTCTGTGGCAACTTCGGGTTTAACAACCGGAGGTGTTACTGGTTGTACTGCATTTTGTTTTTTATATGCAGCTTCCGGTATGAAATCATGTAAAGTCACGATGCAAAGTAAGGGCTGATTAGCACCTATTTTTTTATTGTCGCCATGATAACCGTAGCCCATATGTGAGTTGAAAAGGAAGTTTACTTTTTCTTTTTTGTGCATTAATTTGATACCGTCTCTCAATCCCATCATGATATTTTGTTTGTCAACATAATACACTTGTGGTCTTAATTCGATTTCGGAATAAATTATATTGCCCTTCAAATCTTTTATTTCATAATCAAAGAATGCGACATTTCCTTTTTTAGGTGTTAGCGTATCCAGCGTATTTTTTATTGAATACGAATACCAATATCCTTTGGATGAAGCAATAAATTTAGCTTTAGGATTTCTTTTGATTACAGCATTAATTTGCCCTTCCTCACCGGCAATTAATTTTTTATTTCGTACTATAGATTTCTTCATGAAAGTTCCGGAAGCTTGAGAAATAGGTCTTCGGGCTTCCTGATGTTGTTTGCAACTGGAAACTAATACGAACAAAAAGAATACAACTGCGATTAATTTGCTGTTTTTCATGTACTATATGGTTATTTTTTTTACTAAATCCTCAAATTTATTTATGGTTTCTTCCATCGATACTTCTGATTTTCCACCAGCGGCATTGCGATGCCCACCACCCTGAAAATAATCTCTTGCAAATTGATTGACATCAAAATCACCTTGGGAACGGAATGAAATCTTGATGATTTTTTCTTCTTTATTTTCGATGAAAATTGCCGTAAAAAGAATTCCTTTAATGCTTAATCCGTAATTTACGATGCCTTCTGTGTCCCCTTTTACGTAATCAAAAGAGTTTAATTCGTCTTGTGTAAGTGTGGTATAGGCTGTTTTATGCTCCGTTAACACTTTCATGTTTTGAAGCGCTCTTCCCAATAATTGCAAACGTCCAAAAGAACTGTTGTCAAATAATAAGTTTGGAATTTCCGTGTTTTCGACGCCTAAATCAATTAATTCAGCGACAATTCTATGGGTATCTCCGGTTGTTTTTGGAAAACGAAACGAACCTGAATCCGTTAGAATTCCGGTGTAAATGCAAGTCCCTATAGTTTTGTCGATAGCCTCTTTTTTTCCAAGGAAACAAATGAAGTTGTATAGCATTTCGCAAGTGGAACCAAAAGAAGTATCTGAATAGGTATAGGTAGCGTAATCATCCGGTTTTTGATGGTGATCAATCATTATAAATGGAGCTTTCAGGGTAGCTAAAACAGTTTCCATTTCGCCTGTGCGGTGCAAAGCATTAAAATCTAATGTGAAGATTAGTTCCGCTTCTTCCAGAATTTTGGTGCAGTTGGCTTTGTCTTTCTCGTATATTTTTACCGTTTCTGATCCGGGCATCCAAGCTAAAAAATCAGGAAATTCATTTGGAGAAACCACAACAGGATGATGGTTGCTTTTTAATAGAAAATGATATAATCCTAACGTAGAGCCCATAGCATCGCCATCAGGACCTCGGTGTGGGATAATTGCAATTTTTTTTGGAGTTGATAATAACAACTGTATCGCTTGAATGTCTTGTATTTTCATAGTTTGCGAAATTACATTTTTTTAATGTAATGTTGAAATCATTTCTACAATTAACAAACTTTTACAATGTTATAAAAGTTCCATGGCAGTACTTTTTACTTTTTGGTACAAATGGTATTTTGCACCTTTTACGATTTGGGCTTTGTAAATCCCAACGGAACCGGAACTAAAGTAAGCGACAATACAAGCAATACCAATGAAAACACCACTTTCTATCCCAAAAAGTTCCATTCCCATAACCGTACAGGCAATAGGCGTGTGGGTTGCTCCCGAGAAAACCGCAACGAATCCCATTCCTGCCAAAAGTGCGATGGGCAAAGGAACCAGTAGCGATAAAGCACTTCCTAATGTGGCGCCAATAAAAAATAACGGTGTTACTTCGCCACCTTTGAATCCTGCGCCGAGTGTAAATCCTGTGAACAGTATTTTTAGAAGAAAATCGTAGGGAGTATTTGGGTTCGAAAAGGCATCAACAATCATAGGAATTCCTAATCCAATATATTTTGTGGTTCCAATAAAATAGATCGCTAAAGTAAGAATTATTCCTCCTATAAATGGACGAAGCGGAGGAAAGGATATAGTTTTCGAAAATAAAGCACCCCAAAAGTGTGTGCTTCGGGAGAATAACATAGCAGCTAAACCAAATAATAGGCCAGTAAGAATCACCCAAAATAAGTGGGTTAAATTCATTTCGGGAATAATAGGAATACTGTAATGGGTGTGTTTTACTTCCCAGAATTCAACGGTGAAATAAGCGACGTAAGCGGTTATAAAAGACAACGGAATGCTTTTGAAACTGATTTTACTGAAATATAAAAGTTCCAAAGCAAAAAGTGCTCCAGCTAGTGGTGTTCCAAAAACCGATGCAAAACCAGCGCTGATTCCCATTATAATTAGTGTCTTTCTATCCGAATTATCAAGTTTGAAAAGTTTTGTAAATTGATCGGCAATAGCACCTCCCATTTGTACTGCCGTGCCTTCGCGACCTGCAGAACCTCCAAAAAGATGCGTGATTAAGGTGCCAATAAGTACCAGCGGCGCCATTTTTAACGGAATTATTTTCTGGGGATTTTCGTATTCTTCCAGCAATAAATTGTTGCCTTTTACAACATCCTTTCCGTAATAATGATAGCACAAGCCAATAATAAGACCACCTATTGGCAAGAGCCAAATGAGCCAGTTGTTGTGTTCTCTATAGTGTGAAACCCATTCTAGTGCCACTAAAAAAAATGCGGAAGCTGATCCAGAAATAATGCCTGTCAAAGCACAAATGAAAATCCATTTGACTGTGACAAGCATTATTTTTTTAGCGTTTTCTAGATTCATTATCGAACTGTCGGATTTTTTTGCTAAAGTATTACAATCCTTCCTGAACTAATGGTTTTTCGGGAGCAATGGCTGTAAATTCTATTTCAACCAAATATTCGGGAGCAACTAATTGATTTATTCCGTAAAAACCAGTTGTCGGTTTAATGTCTTTAAAAAATTTGGCGTGAGCCTTAGCAACCGCTTCAAATGTAGCTACATCAGTAGTGAAAATTCGGGTACGAATGACATCTTTCATACTTACATTCAAGTCTTCCAGCACTTTTTCTACGCGCTCCAAAATATTCAGCGTTTGCGCATGTGCATCGTCTGCTTTTACTTTTTCACCATCAATTATAGCGACTGTTCCTGATACTTCAATGATGTTTCCAATACGTACCGCACGACAATATCCCATTTTATCTTCCCATGGTGAGCCTGTCAATATGTTTTCTCTTTTCATTTTGTTTGTTTTTAACTGATTTTTAAAATATTAGAACCTAATTTAAATTTTGGTATATTTTTTGCAATTTAGAAAAAAATGAGAAATAAAAAGCACTGATTTTTAATTAAAAAGTTCAATTTCAAGAAATCAATTTTGGAAAATCTTATGATTTAAAATGTAATAAAATTGGAAATTGAATGTTATTAAAGAAAGTGAAATTACGCCATTTTGCGTTTAGTTACCATTGGTTTTACAAGCACTGATAAGTTAATATAAAAAGTTATGAAAAGAATTCTATTTTTAATTATTGTTATAGGTATGTCCCTAAGCGGATATGCACAGAATGAATTTAGCTCTAAATTTAAAGCAATTCCGCCAAAAAATATAAAACCGAAAATAAAAAAAGTAATTCCTCCAAAGGTAGATTTACCAAAAATTACAGCTCCAAAAGTGATAAAAAAACTAGATGTTCCTCTAGATGTTCCAAAAGTCAATTTTGTGAATCCGGAGAAAATTACTAAAAAAGCAGAAAATTTAGAAGTTGTTACATATAAGAAAAATCAAAATTTAGGAACTTTTAAAACGGGTTCTCTTACTGCTAAAGTAAGATATCGCGATGCCGCTTATGTTGATGGAGATAAGATTAGAGTGTATTTGAATGATAAGGTAATAGCTTACGAGGTTGTTTTGGATGGCGATTTTAAAGGTTTCGAGATAAAATTAGAAAAAGGGATTAATAAGATTGATTTTGAGGCGTTGAACGAAGGTTTTGCACCTCCTAATACAGCAGAATTTGAAGTGTATGATGATAAAGGAAAAATTATTTCTGCCAGTCAATGGAATCTTGGGATAGATTATAAAGCAACATTAATTTTAATGAAAGAATAGGAATGTTCTTTTTTCAATTCGATAAATAAATAAAATTAATTTATACTATTTTTGTTGTTTACACTATGTTTTTAGTTTTAAATTTTTAATAAATATTGATTTATCAATATTCACTTTATATGAAACAGATTCTTTTTTTTATAATAATAAGTATTGGTATTTCTTCAAAAAGCTATAGTCAGGTTGAATTTAGTAAAAAGTTTAAAGCAATTCCACCTATAAATAAAAGTCCGAAGTTTAAAAAAACAATCCCTCCTGAAACTGATATACCACCAACTTATACTCCAAATGTTTTTAAAAGCCCTGAAATTAAAACCCCTAGTTCAGTATTGAAAATTGGAGCAACAAGCACTATAAACATGACTCCAAAAAATGATTTTGCTAATCCAGGAGATGTTTATATGGATAAAATGGAAAAGGATTTAGGGAAAACATTAGTCAAAGAGGGATTAAAAGAAGATTCAAGACTTTTAGTTAAAATTGATGTCAATTTTGGTGAGATTAGAACGAAATCGAAATTCTTTTTAATTAAATATCGTGATTTTGGACAGATTGATGGGGATTTAGCCAAAGCTACTATGAATGCAGCTGTCGTTCAAGAAAGATTATTAATGAAAGCAAATTATCAAGAATTTAAAATATTCCTTATAGAAGGAATAAATACATTCGAAATAGAAGCTTTAAATAGAGGGGCGCTAGGCGGAAATACCGCTGAATTTCAAATTTATGATGACAAAGGACAACTCGTTAAGTCTGATTATTGGGAAAATTGGGATGCAGGAGTAAAAGGGAAGTTTGTAATTATTAAAGAATAAAGCGCAATTGAAAACTGCTGATTTGTTAAAACGGATCAGCAGTAACTTTAAATTTCATTTCAGATTTTACAGTTATATCTTTTGTTACGGATTCTTTGATAACCGCTTTTGCTCTTATTTTGTAAGAAGAAGCTTTAATGTATTTGTCTAATTTTTGGGAAGTACAAATTAGATTTAAAGTATTTACGGTGGAATTAATATCATCTAAATACGCTAATTCGATTTCATTATTAGCATCTGTTGAAATGTACAAATGAATTGATTTTAAGAAACTGAATGTTTTGTCCGTTGGGTCAGTTATCGTCAATTTTAATTCAGTCAATTTTACATCTTTTACTAAATCAGCTTTTGTATTGTTATTTTGAAACTCAGCACTTGAATTCGTAGTGACATCTGGTGAGATTATTTCAGTGGCGAGGTTAAGGGGAAATCCACTGGCTATTTTAAAACTAGTTTGGTTGGATACTGTAAAAGTCAATAATTTATCGACAACACTACAGGAAACTATAAAAAGAGCGAAAAGTGAAAGTATTGCGTATGTTTTAATTTTCATTGTTTTTTAATTTTTATGTATTCATTATATAAGGTTAACTCAAAATGGGACTGTATATTTCATGTGTACTTAAATGATTCTTTGTTCTTATTTTAAAAATCATTCGTTTTGTCAAAAAAAGACGTTTTCTGAAGCATAAATAAATAGGATAAATAGCCTATTGAAAAAAAAATAAATATTTTTCAAAATTCAATTTTTCAATTCAAAATATAAAAAGTATTTTTGCGCATGCAACACAACGTACTTATTT
This sequence comes from Flavobacterium algoris, assembly GCF_048158525.1. Lineage (NCBI taxonomy): Bacteria > Pseudomonadati > Bacteroidota > Flavobacteriia > Flavobacteriales > Flavobacteriaceae > Flavobacterium > Flavobacterium algoris. Next base: position 50,939 of record NZ_JBLNKT010000013.1, on the reverse strand, counting down.
TAGATTTCGGATCGCAATATACTCAACTTATTGCGCGTAGAGTTCGCGAATTAAATATATTCTGCGAAATCTTCCCTTACAATCATTTTCCGAGTGATTTATCATCTTATAAAGCAGTAATTCTTGGAGGAAGCCCTTTTTCTGTTAGAGGAGAAGACGCGCCACATCCTGATTTATCTCAAATTAGAGGAAAACTTCCTATGCTGGCTGTTTGTTACGGTGCGCAATATTTATCCCATTTTAGTGGGGGTGAAGTTGCTGCTTCAAACACTAGAGAATATGGTAGAGCCAACTTGTCTTATATAAAAGAGAATGAAATTTTCTTTGAAGGAGTTTCTGAAAATAGCCAGGTTTGGATGAGTCATAGCGATAGTATTAAAGCTTTACCAACAAACGGGGTGAAATTGGCAAGTACTCACGATGTAGAATTTGCGGCTTATAAAATTGAAGGCGAAACAACATACGCTATTCAATACCATCCAGAGGTTTTTCACTCTACGGATGGATCAAAAATGCTGGAAAATTTTTTAGTGAAAATTGCTGAAGTTCCTCAAAACTTTACACCAAAGGCTTTTGTCAGCGAAATGGTAGCAGAGTTGAAAGAGAAATTACAAGACGACAAAGTAGTTCTTGGTCTTTCAGGAGGAGTAGATTCTACGGTAGCGGCAGTTTTATTGCACCAAGCTATTGGAAAAAACTTATATTGTATTTTTGTAAATAATGGCTTGCTTCGCAAAAACGAATTCCAAAATGTATTAGACCAGTACAAAGGAATGGGTTTGAACGTCAAAGGAGTCGATTCTGGAGATCGTTTCTTATCTGAATTAGCAGGTGTAAGTGACCCGGAAACCAAACGTAAAATTATTGGACGTGTATTTATCGAAGTTTTTGATGATGAATCACACCTTATAGAAGATGTAAAATGGTTGGCGCAAGGAACAATTTATCCTGATGTTATTGAATCAGTTTCAGTAAAAGGACCTTCGGCTACTATTAAATCACACCATAATGTAGGTGGTTTACCGGATTACATGAAATTAAAAATTGTGGAGCCGCTTCGCATGCTTTTCAAAGATGAAGTGCGTAGAGTAGGGGCTTCATTAGGGATTGACCCAGAATTGTTAGGAAGACATCCTTTCCCAGGACCAGGATTATCCATAAGAATTTTAGGCGATATCACACCAGAGAAAGTTAGAATCTTGCAAGAAGTAGATTTTGTTTTTATCGAAGGATTGAAATCTTGGGGATTATACGACAAAGTTTGGCAAGCCGGAGCTATTTTACTTCCTGTAAATAGTGTAGGGGTAATGGGTGATGAGCGTACCTATGAAAAAGTAATTGCATTACGTGCCGTTGAATCTACGGATGGTATGACTGCTGATTGGGTACATTTACCTTATGATTTCTTAATGAAAATATCTAATGATATTATTAATAAAGTAAAAGGAGTAAATAGGGTGGTGTATGATATTAGTTCAAAACCGCCAGCAACTATTGAGTGGGAATAATATATCCCTGCTAATTTCTTCTTTGAACATCATTGTTTTTAATGTTCTTTATATAAACGGTATCAAGTTTTGGAACAAAATTTGATACCGTTCCGTTATTAATGATTGAATAATTTTATAAATAAAAATGATGAAATATTTTTTTGCAATTTGTATTAGTGCTTTGTTTTTTAACTACAATGTTTTTTCGCAAGAAAAAAATAGTACCCATAAAGTGGAGAAAGGAGAAACGATAAGTCAGATTGCAATAAAATATAATGTTACTCCGTATGATATTTATCAATTAAACCCGGATGCACAAAGCGGATTAAAGCCTAATAGTGTTTTGTTAATTCCAAAAAGTGGAGTGAAACAAAAAACTATTGTGCAATCTAAGCCAATAGTGAATACTACTACTCATGAAGTAGCACCGAAAGAAACGCTGTACGGGATTGAAAAAAAATACGGTGTTTCAGATGAAGATTTGAAGAAAGCTAATCCAAGTCTTGAAAAAGAGGGATTAAAAATTGGACAAATCCTTGTTATTCCCTCTAAAAACAGCCCGAAGACAGCTACCGCTACTGTAATTCAAGAAAAAGTGGTTTATCACGAGGTACTTCCAAAGGAAACTAAATATTCTATCTCTAAACAATATGGAATTACCATTCAAGAATTAGAGAAAAAAAATCCTGAAATTGTTTCTAATTTACCTATTGGTTATAAATTAATTATCAAGGGTAATCCCGGAACTTCGGGGCCAAAAGTAGAGAAAACTATTCCAGTTGTTGAATCCAAAAAGGAAATTGCAAAACCGAATCCTGTAAAGGTTGCGGCAGCTATTAATTATTTAAATTATGAAGTGAAGCCGAAAGAAACACTTTATAGTTTGTCAAAGATGTTTGGGATGACTCAGGAAGAATTAATCACTCTAAACCCTGCTTTGTCTCAAGGTGTCGTGGAAGGAATGATTTTGAAGGTCCCGGGAACGATTGCTATTCCGCAGGAAACTAAAAAAGAATACGCTGGATTATCAAAGAAAAGTAACAACAGAAAAAAGTTAGTATTGCTTTTGCCGTTTAATATGCCAAATATTGAAGGTGACACTATCAATACCACTGCAATGCGTCTTAAAAAAGACAAGTTTTTGAACATGACTTTAGATTTTTATTCGGGAGCGTTGATGGCGATTGATTCTGCAAAACAAAAAGGACTTTCTATCGATGTTAAGATTTATGATTCGCAAGAAACTAAAAATACGTCTAATGTCGCTTCTATAATTAAAGAAAATAATCTAGAAAATTCAGATGCCGTTGTTGGACCTTTCTATCTGACTAACGTCGAGAAAACAGCTGAATTATTGACTCTGAATCAAGTTCCTGTGATTTCTCCTTTATCAAAAGATATTGGAAACTCATTCAGTAATTTGTACCAAACCATTCCAACGGCTACCGCAGTTAAAAATGCTATGTTTGATTATATGAGAGCAAAAGGCGGTAATATTATAGCAGTAGTCGATAAGAAAAAGGAATCAATGATTCAATTTATAAAAGAGAATCATAAAGATGTAAAATTTTCAGCCCTTGCTGCAAACGGGGCTTTAGCTCCAGAAAATTTGAAAAGTTTATTTGTGAAAGACAAAATGAACTATGTGGTAATGGAAACCGGAAATACAGGAATGATTAAATCAACAATGGCTACTATGTTGAGTGCTATGGCAACGTATAAAGTACAGTTGGTTATTTTAGAACCTAATGAAACACTTGATACCGATGAAATTAATTTTGTGAATTTGACAAAATTGAAATTAATGTATCCTTCAGTAACCCGTGAAAATGAATCTCCAGAAGCTTTAATTTTTGAAAAAGAATATAAAAAGAAAAATAAAATTTTCCCTAGCGCTTTCGCAACTCGTGGTTTTGATATTACATTCGATACAATGATGCGTTTGTCACAAGATAAAACGTATCAGGAAACGGTAGATACTATCGCTACTGAACAGGTAGATAATAAATTTGAATACTATAAAAAAGAAAATGGTGGATATACTAATAAAGGTGTTTACATCTTATATTATGACACCGATTTAACAATAAAAGAAGCTAATTAAAAAGTGTTGAGTAATCAGTGTTCAGTGGCTGTAGAATAAAATAATAATAAAATTATGACATCAAAAGTAACGTACTTAGGCGATTTAAGAACATCATCAATACATTTGCAATCCGGAAATGAAATCATATCAGATGCGCCATTAGACAATAATGGAAAAGGCGAGGCTTTCTCACCAACTGATACGGTTGCGAATGCTTTGGCAAGTTGTATGATGACTGTAATGGGAATAAAAGCCCGCGATATGAATCTAGATTTGAAAGGATCTACTGCTGAAGTAACGAAAATTATGAATGCAGAGCCAAGACGAATAGGAACAATAGAAATTGCTTTTGATATGTCAGGGATTGACGACCAAAAGAATAAAACGATTCTGGAGCGAACTGCCATGACCTGTCCTGTTTTCTTGAGTTTAAATACCGAAATCGAAAAAAGAATTACTTTCAACTGGAAATAAAATAGAGTCGAGAAGCAAGAGACAAAAAATCAAGAAGGATTAATACATCTTGATTTTTTGTCTCTTGCTTCTTTTTTATTAAAAAAATGGATAAAAACCAACAACAACTGATTAAACTGGCGCATACCAAAATGCCTTTTGGTAAATATGAAGGTAAATTTCTTATCGATTTGCCTGAATATTATGTGGTTTGGTACAGTAATAAAGGATTTCCAAAAGGAGAATTAGGGGAACAATTGAAATTGATTTACGAATTAAAATTGAACGGATTGGAAGAGTTAATTCGAAATATAAAAAAACGCTATCCAAAACCATAGGATAGGCTTTCTTAGACTCCTTAGATTTTTAGAGAATTAGATTTTACTTTTTTTTAACCTAAAAAGAGTCTGAAAATCTAACAGTCTAAAATTCTAATAGTCCAATTAAATTTGTACTTTTGCCAAGTTTTTTACATAACTACAATACAAACAACAACAGAATGAATCAAACGAAATATATTTTTGTTACAGGCGGTGTGACTTCTTCTTTAGGAAAAGGAATTATTGCGGCATCTTTGGCAAAATTGTTACAAGCTAGGGGATATCGTACAACCATCCAAAAGTTTGACCCTTATATTAATGTCGATCCAGGTACTTTAAATCCATACGAGCATGGAGAATGTTATGTGACTGATGATGGTGCGGAAACTGATTTAGATTTAGGACATTATGAGCGTTTCTTGAATGTTCCTACCTCTCAAGCGAACAATGTTACTACAGGAAGAATTTATCTTTCGGTTATTGAAAAAGAAAGAAGAGGAGAATTTCTTGGTAAAACAGTACAAGTTGTACCTCATATTACCAATGAAATTAAGGATAGAATGCAATTGCTAGGTAAGTCAGGTGATTTTGACATTGTTATTACTGAGATTGGTGGAACAGTAGGGGATATTGAATCTTTACCTTACATAGAATCGGTTCGTCAATTAGTATGGGAATTAGGAGAGCATAACGGTTTAGTAATTCATTTGACTTTAGTTCCTTATTTGGCTGCAGCCGGAGAATTAAAAACAAAACCAACGCAGCATTCTGTTAAAACATTGATGGAGAGTGGTATCAAAGCTGATATTTTAGTTTGTAGAACAGAGCATGAAATTTCTGATGAAATTCGCAATAAATTAGCTTTGTTTTGTAATGTAAAAAGAGAGGCCGTTATACAATCTATTGATGCTTCAACGATTTATGAAGTGCCTAATTTAATGCTAGAAGAAGGTCTTGATATAGTTGCTTTAAAGAAACTGGATTTGCCTAAAAAAGCAGCTCCGGATTTAAAAAACTGGAATACTTTTTTACGCAGATTAAAACATCCTAAGCATGTCGTAAATATCGGTTTGATTGGGAAATATGTAGAAATGCAAGATTGTTACAAATCTATTTTGGAAGCTTTTATTCATGCAGGTGCTGCAAATGAAACCAAAGTTAACGTGATTTCTATTCACTCTGAGCATATTGATGCAACAAATATTGAAGAAAAATTATCAGGTTTAGATGCAATTCTTGTAGCTCCAGGTTTTGGAGAAAGAGGAATTGAAGGGAAAATAGAAGCAGTTCGTTATGCAAGAGAAAATAAAGTTCCATTTTTCGGAATTTGTTTGGGTATGCAAATGGCAATTATCGAATATGCAAGAAATATTGTAGGTTATCCTGATGCTAATTCGACTGAAATGAATGATCAAACTTCACATCCTGTTGTCAACTTGATGGAAGAGCAAAAAACGATTACCGATAAAGGAGGAACAATGCGTCTTGGAGCATGGAAATGTGATTTAAAACAAGATTCATTGGCATATAAAATCTACGGAAAAGAAACTATTTCTGAGCGTCACCGTCATCGTTATGAGTACAACAGTAACTATGTTGCACAATTGCAAAATGCAGGTTTGATTGCTTCGGGAGTAAATCCGGATACAGGTTTGGTTGAGATTATAGAGTTGGAGGATCACCCATTTTTTATTGGGGTTCAATACCATCCAGAATACAAAAGTACCGTGGCAAATCCACACCCTATTTTTGTGAATTTTGTGGCAGCAGCAGTTCAAGCAAAGAAAAAATAATTTTTGTTTTTTGAAACAATTCATCAAACTTTATACTTATACAGTAAACTTTTTTAAATAAAATAATGGAAGAAAAAAAATTAGACCTTAATTCGATTATAGGTTTTATATTGATAGTTGGTATTTTGTTTTGGATCATGTTTCAAAATAAACCTTCGGAAGCAACTATTGCTGCTGATAAAGCTAAAAAAGAGTTAGTGGTTAAGGAAGCTTTAGCAAAAGCAGCTGCAACTAAAACAGTTGCTACTGCAGCAGCTATTGTACCTGGCGATTCAACTCAAATGGCACAATTGCAAAAAACTTTGGGAAATTTTGCTTATTCAGCGTCACTTCCTTCTGCAAAAGAAAGTTTTACTACAGTTGAAAATGAATTTGTAAAATTAAAAATCGCAAATAAAGGAGGTTATATTGTAGAAGCTACTTTGAAAAATTTCGAAAAATTTAAAAAAGGCTCAGGTCAATTAGTTGAATTGATTAAAGATAACAATTCGGATTTAAATATTCAATTGCTTACTAGCGATAACCGTACTTTAAATACAAAAGACTTATTTTTTGAACCAACATTAACAAAAGTTGGAGCTGATCAAATAGTGTCCATGAAATTGAAAGCTGGTGCAAATGAGTTTCTGGAATACAAGTATATATTGAAACCTAATGATTACATGGTTGGTTTTGATATTCGTTCGCAAGGATTGAATAAAGTTTTGAATACTGCTAAACCGTTGGATTTACAATGGAATTTGAAAACTTTCAGAACAGAAAAAAGTATCGCTTATGAAGACCGTTATACTTTATTGAATTATGAGTATGGTGATGATAAATTTAATAATGTTTCTGGGACTGGAAAGGATGTTCAAGAAGAAACGCCTGAAAATGTTAAGTTTATTGCTTTTAAACAGCATTTTTTTAGTACTATTTTATTGACTGATACTCCGTTTGCTAAAACAACATTAAAGTCGCATAAATTAGTTGTAGATGAAAAAGTGGATACAACATACATCAAACAATTTAATGCTAATGTTCCTTTAGCTTTTACTAATGGTGAAGTAGCTTATAAAATGAACTGGTATTTTGGACCATCAGATTATAAAACATTAAAAGCTTACGATAAAAATTTAGAAAAAATTATTCCTTTAGGTTGGGGTATTTTTGGATGGATTAACAAATTTGTATTTATTCCATTATTTGGATTTTTAAGTTCTTACATCACTTATGGAATTGCGATAATTATCTTTACTATTATTATCAAAATTGCCATGTCACCTATTACCTATAAATCATTTTTGTCTCAGGCGAAAATGAAAGTATTGCGACCTGAAATTACTGAATTGGGTGAAAAATTCAAAAAAGACCCCATGAAGAAACAACAGGAAACAATGAAGTTGTACAATAAAGCCGGGGTGAACCCAATGGCAGGATGTATTCCAGCCTTGATTCAGCTTCCTTTTATGTATGCCTCGTTTCAGTTTTTCCCTTCGGCTTTTGAGTTAAGACAAAAAAGTTTCCTTTGGGCAGACGATTTATCTTCTTTTGACCAAGTTGTAAAATTACCTTTTCATGTTCCTATGTATGGCGATCATATTAGTTTGTTTCCAATATTGGCTGCAATAGCGATTTTCTTCTATATGAAAATGACTTCAGGAGATCAACAAATGGCTGCTCCACAACAGGAAGGAATGCCTGATATGGCAAAAATGATGAAGTATATGATTTATATCTCACCAATTATGATGTTGATTTTCTTCAACAGTTATGGTGCCGGATTGAGTTTGTATAACTTTATTTCGAACTTGATTACTATCGGAATTATGTTTGTCATTAAAAATTACATTGTTGACAGTGATAAAATTCACGCTCAAATACAAGAGAATAAATTGAAAGAGCCGAAGAAACAAGGTAAATTCCAGAAAAAACTTCAAGAAGTTATGGAACAAGCCGAAGCTCAAAAAGCGAAAGACAAAAAGAAATAAAAGTTAAAAAAATCTCGATATATTTCGAGATTTTTTTGTTTACAGATAATTTAAGCCATCAGAAGTCGTTACTATAAAAAGGGTATTTATTATGAAAGCATTTTATAAAAAAGGAATATGTATTTTGGTTTTTTTGAATGTGTTTTGTCTTCACGCACAAACAGATTTTAATAAATTAGATGAAAAAGAAAAAAAGCATGGTTTATGGAAAGGTTTTTTTGAGGAATCAAAAAGACCGCGTTATGAAGGAACTTTTGTTCATGGGAAAGAAACAGGAGTTTTTAATTTTTATGACGATACAAAAGCAAAATCGGTAATTGCTACGAGGGAATTCAATCCTAAAGACAATTCTGCCTATACTATATTTTACGATCAAGATAAGAATAAAGTAAGCGAGGGAAAAGTAGTAAATAAAGTATTTGAAGGGCAATGGAAGTATTACCATCAAGCTTCAAAAACTATTATGACTATTGAAAATTATACAAATGGAAAACTAGAAGGCTTGCGCAGTGTTTTTTATCCTAGCGGTAAAATAGCCGAAGAAATCAGTTATAAAAATAATCTGAAAGATGGCGTTTATAAAAAATACACCGAAAAAGGAATTGTACTTGAAGAATCTATTTTTAAGAATAATGAATACAATGGTTTGGCCATTTTCAAGGATACGGATGGGAATGTGGTTTCTAAAGGACAGTTTGTAAATGGAAAAAAATCAGGGTCTTGGCAATTTTTCGAAAAAGGAAAAAAAGTCAAAGAAGTGAATATGAGTATTCCTGAAAATGCAACAAAATCCAAGCTTTAATTAAGTTTGTTGTTACATAACTACTATGGTAAATCTTTCGTAACTTTGCACCCTTATAAAATTTTAATTTTTTGAAGATGAAGCGTGTTGTTGTAGGACTTTCGGGAGGTGTAGATTCTAGTGTTGCTGCTTATTTATTGCAACAAGAAGGGTATGAAGTCATAGGTCTTTTTATGAAAAATTGGCATGATGATTCAGTTACTATTTCTAACGAATGCCCATGGCTGGAAGATAGTAATGATGCATTACTCGTTGCTGAAAAATTAGGAATTCCATTTCAAACGGTAGATTTAAGTGAACAATACAAAGAGAAAATCGTTGATTATATGTTCAACGAATATGAAAAAGGGCGTACTCCAAACCCCGATGTGCTTTGTAACCGCGAAATAAAATTTGATGTTTTTATGAAAATCGCTTTGAGTCTTGGTGCCGATTATGTAGCAACAGGACATTACTGTCAAAAAAGCGAAATCGAAGTTAACGGCGAAATAGTTTATCAATTGCGAGCTGGTGCCGATACTAATAAAGATCAATCGTATTTTCTTTGTCAGTTGTCACAAGAGCAATTGGCAAAATCATTATTCCCTATAGGCGAATTGACCAAACCTGAAGTTCGGGAAATTGCGGCTCAAATGGATTTGATTACTGCTGAAAAGAAAGATTCTCAAGGTTTGTGTTTCATAGGGAAAGTACGTTTGCCAGAGTTTTTGCAGCAAAAATTGCAACCTAAAGACGGCCTTATTATTCAAATAGATAAAAACGATTCTGTTTACAATTCTGAAAAAGAAGAAGGCTTAACTCTTGAAGAAGATTTGGCATTCGATGCAAGAAAAATTCCATACACTCCTGAAATGGGTAAAAAAGTAGGGAAACACCAAGGTGCTCATTATTTTACTACGGGTCAACGAAAAGGACTCAATGTAGGTGGAACAACTGATCCATTATTTATTATAGCCACTAATGTGGAAACCAATACTATTTATACTGGATTAACCAGTCAACATCCTGGATTGTTTAAGAAAGCATTACTTGTTGAAAAATCTGAAGTCCATTGGATTCGTAAAGATATGGCTTTGGCCAATGGTGAAACCATGGAAGTTATGGCGAGAATTCGTTACAGACAACCTTTGCAAAACGCCACCTTACATCAATTTGAAAATGGAATGTATATATCCTTTGAAGAACCTCAATCTGCAATAACCGAAGGACAATTTGTTGCTTGGTATTTAGCTGATGAATTAGTTGGTTCGGGAGTAATTTCTTAGTTTAGTGCTTTATTTATAAAAAGGTCTAAAACATATATTTTCCCTGAATTAAGAATGTCTTCAAACAGCTATAAAGGGGATTAAATCCTAACTTTGGTTGGAATTTTCAGACCTAAAAAATAAAGTTAACTATGAGAAAATTCTATTTATTTCTTTTTTTGTTGATTACTTCTGTTGGTTTTTCTCAAGAAGATGCTTGGGTATATTTCAACGCCAAACCCAGTTCTCAGCCTTATTTTGATTCGCCTTTGAAAATGCTTTCCCAAAGAGCTTTGGATAGAAGAATGATTCAAAATATAGTATTGGATTCTAAAGATATTCCAATAGACGTATCTTATATCAATCAAATAAAAGCCGTTGCAGGAATTACTTTTATGGCAAAATCCAAATGGTTGAATGCTATCCATGTTAGGGGAACCCAAGCAATTGTAAATTCATTGACAGCGTTTCCTTTTGTCAGTAAAGTTGATTTTGCAAATAAATTACTCAATCAAACAGCAAAGATTGCAAAGTTATCCAAAATAAAAAAGGTAAATAAAAGTAAGAAAACCAAAATTAATTACGCTTACGGGACATCAGCAAATCAAATACAGATGCTTAATGGGCAATTATTGCATCAACAGAATTATACTGGTGCAGGGAAAATAATAGCCGTTTTAGATGCTGGATTTCCGGGGGTTAATACAGCATTGCCGTTTCAAAGATTAAGAGATAATAACCAAATTTTAGGAGGTTATAATTTTGTATTAAGAAATCCAGATTTTTATACTGGAGTTTCACACGGAACATCGGTACTTTCGACAATGGGTGGTTACAAAGAAAATTCGTTAGTGGGAACAGCACCAGACGCTTCCTATTATTTATTTATCACTGAAGATGATACTTCTGAAAATCCTGTTGAAGAATCGCTTTGGGTTGAAGCTGCCGAAAAAGCAGATAGTTTGGGCGTTGATATTATAAATACCTCTTTGGGTTATTTTGAATATGATAATCCAGCGTATAGTCATACTTATAGTGAAATGAACGGAACTACCGCCTTTATATCTCGTGGGGCTGAAATTGCATTTAGCAGAGGTATGATTGTATTGGCGTCAGCCGGTAATTCAGGAGGAACAGCTGATCCCTATATTGGTGTTCCAGCCGATGCAGTATCTGTAATTGCTGTAGGGGCAGTAAATTCTTCAAAAGTACTGACTTCGTTCAGTTCAGTTGGTCCTTCATCTGACATTAGGATAAAACCGGATGTTGTGGCACAAGGGCAATCCGATGTTTTGTCCGATGAATTTGGGAATATTATAGTTGCAAATGGGACTTCTTTTTCCAGCCCCATTATGGCAGGAATGGTTGCTTGTTTGTGGCAAGCAAATCCAAGTAAAACCAATGTCGAAATAAGACAGTTGCTATTAAAATCAGCAGATCGATTTACAACGCCCGACAATCAATATGGTTATGGAATCCCAGATTTTAATTTAGCGGTGAATAACGGATTATCGTTGAACACTTTTTCGAAAGATGATTTTATAATCTATCCAAATCCGGCAATAGATTTTATTACAATTTCACTACCGGTAGGATTAGATAGCGCGATGGTTAGTATCTATTCTATTTCAGGTCAAAAAGTATTGGACAAAGAAATTACAATTGAATCGCCGAGTATTTCTTTGAAAGCATTGAGTAAAGGAATGTATGTGTATAAAGTGGAATCAAATTCTTTTTTCAAACGCGGAAAAATAATAAAACGTTAACGGCATCAATACGACATGAATAAAATCACAGCACTTTTCAAGATTAAATACCCAATTATTCAGGGAGGAATGATTTGGAATAGCGGTTATAAATTAGCAAGCGCAGTTAGTAATGCTGGAGGTTTAGGGTTGATAGGTGCGGGTTCCATGTATCCTGAAGTTTTACGGGAACACATTCAAAAATGTAAAAAAGCCACTTCAAAACCTTTTGGGGTAAATGTTCCGATGTTGTATCCCAACATCGAAGAAATAATGAAAATCATTGTTGACGAAGGCGTGAAAATCGTTTTTACATCGGCTGGAAATCCAAAAACGTGGACTTCGTATTTGAAAGAAAACGGGATAACAGTAGTGCATGTGGTCAGTAGTTCTGTATTTGCATTAAAAGCACAAGATGCGGGCGTTGATGCTGTTGTTGCCGAAGGATTTGAAGCCGGAGGGCATAATGGCAGAGAAGAAACCACGACGCTTACACTAATTCCAATGGTGAAAGAAAAAATCAAGATCCCGTTAATAGCTGCTGGAGGTATCGCAACTGGTCGTGGCATGCTTGCGGTAATGGTGCTGGGAGCAGATGGAGCTCAAGTAGGTAGCAGATTTGCTGCTTCTGTGGAATCATCCGCACATGAAAACTTCAAGGAAACAATAGTAAATATAAAGGAAGGCGATACGCAATTGACATTGAAAGAACTGGCTCCAGTTCGATTAATTAAAAATAAATTTTATCAAGATGTTCAGCATTTGTATCAACAATGCGCAACAAAAGAAGATTTAATTGGTTTATTAGGGAGAGCCAGAGCAAAGCGTGGGATGTTTGAAGGGGATTTAATTGAAGGGGAATTAGAAATAGGTCAAGTTGCAGGGTTGATTCATGAGATAAAACCAGTTTCGGTTATTGTTGAAGAAATGATGTCAGATTTTGAAACTGCAATAAGAGAAGTAATGAATTTTGATTTTTAATTTATAAATATGACTAAAACAAAAATATATGCCATATTGCTTTTTATGGTCTTAGGACTGCAATATTCTTATAGCCAAAACTATAAGTTTAAGACTTCTGGTTTTAGTGTTTTAGAAAAAAAGGAAAATGGAAAGTGGGGGAAATGGTCTGATTTGGATTTGGTCAATATTTTAGTCACATTAGACACTAATAAAAACAGAATTGTAATTTATTCCCAAGTTATTCAACTGTTTGAAATTATCGATTATCAAGCCACTGAAGAAAATGATACTGATATTGTTTATTCATTTACTTGTAAAGACAATAATGGAGATAATTGTACGCTCTCCATCATCACCCGAAAAAAACAAGATAATAGGAAGCAATTGTACATCAATTATGACGATAGAATTGTAGTTTATAATATCTTCAATATGTAATACTTTTTAATCTTAAAAATTACTACAGTAGCTAACTGTAATTTAAGTTCATTTAATATTTTACTGTTTTTATTGTAGTAAAAATAAAACCAGTAAAATTATTCTATATCTTTAATGAATTCATCATACTCCATATAGAATAATTCCAGAGCATTCATTTTCTCATTATAGAAGTCAAATATTTCATCCCAATAGTTGCGATTGCTTACGCCAACTCCTAGTTTTTCAACCCAAATGCGACTGATGGTTTTACCGTTTTCTAGCGTATAGTCTTTTTCGAAAACCAAATCTTTAATGAATTCGTCTTCCAGAATGTTTTTTAATGCTTCTATTTTTTCAAAATAGGCAATTCGTTTTTCATCGTTGCGATGCTCAATATCTATTAAAACTTGGGCTTTTTTATTGTCTACATAGAATTTGAAAGAGAAATCCTTAATTTTAGTGTCGTATAATACCCATTTACGGGGGTATTTTTCTGCGAATGTGACCCAGAATTCTCGTTTTAATTTTTGAGTTTCTTCTTTGCTGTACATTTTTATTTATTTGAATTTGATTTTAGAAAATTTGCGAAGCATTATTTTCTAAACTATATTTATAAGATCTTTTTTGAGATGCAAAAATAGACTTTGATTATGGATTTTCAAGATTTTTTAAAATATGTTCCTAATTTAGTAGAAGTAAAACTTCCTGCAGCTGAAGCACATCTGAAAATGGCGCCATTAGAAAGAATTGATGCTTTGAAAAGTGGTGTTTTTGATGATAAAAAAACTAGAAAAGCCGCTGTGATGATGTTGTTTTATCCTAAAAATGGAAAGACACACTTGGTACTTATTGTTCGGAATTCCTATGAAGGAGTTCATTCTTCCCAAATCGCATTCCCTGGCGGTAAGTTTGAAACCGAAGATGAAGTTTTTGCAAATACTGCTTTACGGGAAACTCATGAGGAAATAGGCGTTTTGCCTAGGGATATTGAAATTATCAAGCCTTTTACACAAATGTATATTCCACCAAGCAATTTTATGGTGCACCCTTTTTTAGGGATTAGCAGAGAGGAGATTTGTTTTATTCCTGACCCCAATGAAGTGGCAGCTATTATCGAATTACCGTTATCCGTTTTTTTGAGTGATGAAATAATTATCAGTGCTGAAATGGTTACTTCCTATGCCGGTAAAATTACTGTTCCGGCTTTCAAAATAGAGGAACATGTTGTTTGGGGTGCTACCGCAATGATGATGAGTGAGTTAAAGGAGGTCTTGAAAGAAGTTCTAGGTTAGGAATCTTTTTTAGAAGTTAAAAAAAAGTCAATTTAATTGAATTATTTTTAATTTAGTTCACATAAAAACTACTGCTAGCGACAAATATAATTTTCGTACGTTTGTAATCAAAATTCACAAAAAAATACACAATTTTATGGGATTGTTTAAGAGAAATCCTTTTGGACATATATTATTTATAAAAAAATGGTTAATCCGAATCTTCGGGGGTATTACGCATAGACGTTATAGAGGATTTAATGAATTACAAATTGAAGGTTCTGAAATTATCAGGAATTTACCGGATACCAATGTCCTTTTCATATCGAATCATCAAACCTATTTTGCTGATGTCGTAGCGATGTTTCATGTCTTTAATGCAAGTTTAAGCGGTCGGGAAGATACTATTAAAAATGTATGTTACTTATGGCAGCCTAAAATGAATATTTATTATGTAGCCGCCAAAGAAACGATGCAAGCCGGTTTACTGCCAAGAATTATGGCGTATGCGGGAGCAATTTCGGTAGAGAGAACCTGGCGAGCTAAAGGAGTCGATGTTCAGGAAAAGAAAGATGTAAATCCAGATGATGCCGAAAACATCAAAATAGCGTTAAAAGACGGCTGGGTAATCACTTTTCCGCAAGGAACTACAAAATCGTTCAAACCCGTCCGTAAAGGAACGGCTCATATCATCAAACAACACAGACCTATAGTTGTCCCAATCGTAATTGATGGTTTTCGTCGTTCGTTTGATAAAAAGGGATTGCGCATGAAAAAGAAAGGAATCCTACAGTCGTTTATCATCAAAGAACCGTTAGATATTGATTACGATAATGATACAATCGATGAAATTGTCGAAAAAGTAGAATATGCTATAGAACAACACCCTTCGTTTTTAAAAGTAATCCCAGCTGAAGAATTAAAAGCGCAGGAAGAATTGAACCGTTTAAGACAATGGGAATATTAACTTTGGACTTAAAGGTCTATCTTTTTCAATTCCTTGTAATTAGCATACAATCTTCTCAATAAGATTCCATACAATAACCTGTAAAACAACCAGAATAATCCAAAAAATACAGCAATTGTCAGAAGGAGAATGCCTATTGTTATAGCCATGATTTTTCCGTCATTGGCAATTTTGTCTCTTAAAATTGCCACATCAGGATTGTAAGTAAAAGCAATTACAAAACCTATAATTAAGCTAAAAACAATCATTCCAAGATTATACCAAACATAACATTGGACTGTTTTTCTAGTTTTTAGGATGTCTTTCATCAATTGTTTGGTAGAAACAGTTGTCGAAATCAGGATGTAGTTTTTATAAAATAAATAAATAAAAACCAATATCACGCCATAATTAAAAATGGTTAATGCTTCAAAATATTTTATTAGCTCATCGTGTTTGATCTTTTTTAAATAATCATCCGAATTAAAAAATAAGCTAATCGATGTCCATAGTAAAATTTCCAAAATACTGATAATCAAAATCCATCTCACTATCGAAGATGATTTTTTATGAATCATTTTGTAAATCTCAATTTCTGAAACAGGCGTAAAAGAACTGTCATTCTTCTGCCAATCTTTTTTTAATAAATCCAGCTCTTTCATATCCCTAATGGATTTAATATTTTTTTTAATTTCCCTTTTATTCTGTTCATTTTTACCCTTGCATTTACTTCACTAATTCCTAATGTTTCCGCTATTTCAGTATAATCTTTATCTTCCAGATACATAAAAACCAGTGCTTTTTCAATATCATTCAATTGATATACCGCTTTATACATGAGTTTTATCTGTTCTTCTTCCTCATAATTATACTCAATATCATGAGTAAAATGCTGTCTTCCCTCAAATTCAATGGTGCTTATCGATCGTTTTGTCTTTCGATACAAAGTAATGGCTGTATTCAAAGCGACTCGATATGCCCAAGTAGAAAATTTGCTGTCGCCTCTGAATTTTGGAAAAGCTTTCCATAACTGAATCGTGATTTCCTGAAACAAATCCTTGTGTGCATCATCGCCATTAGTATACAACCTACAAATTTTGTGGATTATATTCTGATTTGCCTGCAATTGCTTTACAAAAGAATGCTCTAGATTATCACTCATATATACGTTAGTAATCCAAAAATAGATTTTGTTACAAAGTAGCACATTTTTTCTGGTAGCACAAACTTTTCAATTTACAATAAGCATTCGTCCCGCTGTACATTACAATCTTTCTAGTCCTGAAAAAGTCAGTACTAGAAAGGATTTTCATTGCCATCGGGGCTAATTACACGTTTAGATTTCTTAAGAACTTTTTCCAAAAAACAAAAATTTTGATAATAATTGATAGAATTCAAGCTTGTAAAACATTGTATCTTTGAGTATCAACCTTTCAGAACTTTTTAAACATGAACATCCCTACTTCAGCTTTACCCAGAATAGTCATCATCGGTGGAGGCTTTGCAGGACTTGCGCTGGCCAGAAAACTAAAAAATAAAGACGTCCAAGTGGTACTTTTAGACAAACACAACTACCATACTTTTCAACCCTTGTTGTACCAAGTGGCCACTGGCGGACTCGAAGCGGGTTCCATCGCGTATCCTATCCGGAAAGTAATTCAGGAATACGATGATGTCTATTTCAGATTGACTACGGTAACAGAAATTGATACTAAAAACCAAAAAGTAATTGCTGAAATCGGGGAACTCAGTTATGATTATCTCGTTATAGCGACGGGTTCCAAAACCAATTATTTTGGTAACAAAGAAATAGAGCGCAATAGTATGTCCATGAAAACCATACCGCAATCGCTCAATATTCGCAGTCTTATCCTCGAAAATTTCGAACAAGCAGTTTTAACCACCGATAGTGCCGAACGAAATAGCCTGATTAATTTTGTACTCGTGGGTGGCGGTCCAACAGGAGTAGAACTGGCAGGAGCTTTGGCCGAAATGAAAAAAGCCATCTTGCAAAAAGATTATCCCGATCTTGATATAGCCAAAATGGAGATTAATCTGATACAAAGTGGCGACAGAATTCTAAATACCATGAGTGAAGATTCCTCACAAGCCGCCGAAAAATTTCTCACAAGTTTGGGGGTCAAAATCTGGAAAAACGTGCGTGTTACCAATTATGATGGCCGTACCATAATTACTAATTCTGATTTGACTTTTGAAACTGCTACTGTAATATGGACGGCTGGCGTACAAGGAGCTGTTGTGGCTGGGCTAGATGGTGATTCGCTTGTTGAAAAAGTAGAACGCATTCGAGTAAACGAATTCAACCAAGTAGTAGGTTATGACACTATTTTTGCCATAGGTGATATTGCATCAATGGAAACCGAAGCGTATCCGCAAGGACATCCTATGATGGCACAACCCGCTATGCAACAGGGAAAACTGTTGGGAGAAAACATAATTAAATTAATTAGAAAACAACCCATGGAAGCTTTTGAATACAATGACAAAGGTGCAATGGCAACCATAGGAAGAAATAAAGCCGTTGTCGATTTGCCAAAATACCATTTCAGCGGGGTTTTTGCTTGGTTTGTCTGGATGTTTGTGCATTTATTCTCCTTAATTGGATTCAAAAACAAAGCGGTAGTTTTCTTGAATTGGGTGTACAACTACATTCGTTTTGACCGAGAAGGACGATTGATTATTCGACCATATAAAAAGAAAAGCTTCACGACATTTACGAGTGATGAAGTATAAATAAATTCGGTTTTTGAGTTAATTCTAAATTCTTAATATATCAAATTAAAAATGACTAAAACTATTGCAATTTTCTTATTTACTTTCTTTATTAGTTTTAATTTCTATTCGCAGAATAGTTATGTATTTGTTGGCTCTTATAATTCGGATAAAAATAAAGAAGGAATATATGTATTTCAATTGGATACTTTGACAGGTGATTTAAAGAAAATTACATCTGTCAAAAATATACTAAACCCTTCCTATTTAACGGTATCTCCAAATGGAAAATATATTTTTGCGTGTACAGAAACAAAAACACCAAATGCAGGAAGTGTCAGTAGTTTTGAATTTAAACCTCAAAATAAGACGCTAACATTTATTAACAGCCAAAAAAGTGGTGGTGAAAATCCAGTGTATCTTTCGGTACATAAAAGTGGAAAATGGCTTATAAATGCGAATTATACTCAGGGAAGTGTTTCAGTTTATCCAATAACTGCAGGGGGTAAAATAAATCCAATTGTTCAAAATTTTTCCTATTCAGAAGGCAGTATCAACAAAGAAAGACAAGAGCGTTCCCATGTTCATTCGGCGGTATTTTCTCCAGATTATGATTTTGTATTTTTGCCTGATTTAGGTGCCGATAAAATTAGGAGTTATCGATTTGATGCTGCTAAAAAGCAACCACTTTCAGAAAATCAATATCCTTTTACGTCAGCCACATTAGGAAGTGGACCAAGACATTTTACATTTCATCCAAATGGGAAATTTGCGTATTGTGTTGAGGAACTTACAGGGACAATAAGTGTTTATAAATATGTGACTGGTAAATTAGATTCGATTCAAAGAATTAATGCCCATACTGATGCATTCAAAGACGATTTTAACAGTGGGGATATTCACATTTCACCTGATGGACGTTTTCTTTATGCTTCGAATCGTGGGGAAGAAAATAATATTGCCATATTTTCTATAGAAAGTAATGGTACATTAAAAACAGTGGGCTATCAAGCTACTTTTGGAAAAACACCACGAATATTTACTATTGACTCCACAGGTAAGTTCTTAATAGTAGCCAATCAAACAAGTGGTAATGTAATAGTTTTTAAACGTAATTCAGTTACGGGTTTGTTAAAAAAATCGGGAACTGAAATAAAAGTAGAAAATGCTTCTTGTGTACAAATTAAGCAATATTTATAGTAAGCATAGCAACAAGTCAAGAATACTTAATACAAGCCTTTATCTTTAAATGAGTAGCTTCAGTTTTATCTGCTTTAATAGTATTTTGAAAGCAAGAATATTTACGATGTCAATTTTTATTGACGTTTGAATTAACTTGAAAATACGATCTTCGGGATAAACAATAAAAACTTTAAAACCAATAAATTAAAGTTGTGATATCATTCTTACAGGTCTGATAATCAATTTTTTTTAGACGTAAAGTCATTCTTACAATGATTTGATTTTCAGTATTTTAACAAAATTATAATATTTGTAATTAATTGATTGTCAGTCATTTGTAAATATTAAGAATCAGGAGTGTTTAAGAGACTATTTTTGGAATGAGATTTGGATTAATTTTGTTTTTAAACAAAGTTGTAATTAATGAAAAGAGTTATCCTTTCCAATTTTCATCCCATTTTGGTGGGAAAATTAATAGACCAAACAAAGCTCAATCAGTACACAAAATTTCTCTATTATCATTTTCAAAATCTCCCACAATCGGATGTTTCAGGAAGTGATGGTGTCGAGCCGGTAAGTTTTGAGTCTATATCAGATCATGTAGATAAATATTCCGTTTCTTCAGAAAGCATAAATAGCAGACAAATTTTAATTTTTGAAGAGGTTGAGAATTTTATTGAAAATGAAATGGATATTACTTTGCCTTCTGAATACCATTTTCCTGTTGGTTTTGAAGTGAAGCCAGGAAATCTTTATGGCCCTAAAATCGAGGTCCGAATGGAATGGTTTAAAAGAAAAATGGGATATGTTTTTGATGAATTTTACTCAAATACAATTTCAAGCCCGGAAAATCTAATTCATGTTACTTGTTCCGGTTATTCCTCTCCCAGTGTTGCGCAAGAAGCCGTAATAGAAAGAGATTGGGAAACGGTTCAAGTTACCCATTCCTACCATATGGGATGTTATGGTGCTTTTCCAGCAATTCGTACCGGCAGAAGTTTGCTAAGCTCTAGTGAAACTAAAGGTAGAGTTGATGTAGTTCACACTGAATTATTGTCGGCTCATTTAAATTTAGTTGAATTTTCCAATTCAAATACCATGATTTGCTCTCTTTTTGCAGATGGATTCATAGGATATTCTTTATTTGATGAAGAATCGTTTATGGAGGATGATTCCTTTCCGGAGAAAAAAGGATTGCGAATTTTAGCTTCTCATGAGGTAATTATTCCAGATTCATTAGAGGATATGTCTTGGGATTTAGGGGAATATAATTTTTTAATGACACTCTCTAAACGCGTTCCCGTTTTTATTCGTAAAAACATCAAACCGTTTTTAACGACACTTTGCAAGAAAGTTGATATTGACTTAGATAAAGAGAAATCCAAAATGCATTTTGCAATACATCCTGGTGGACCAAAAATTATTGATTATGTTATAGATGCAATTGGATTGTCTAAAGATCAGGCTAGTTGGTCTTATGAAATATTACGTCGTCTTGGAAATATGTCATCAGCAACGATACCACATATTTTTAACGAAATTGTAAATGATCCAAATATAAAATCAGGAACAAAAGTTGTTGCAATGGCATTTGGTCCAGGACTAACAGCTACAGGATTGTTGCTTGAAAAAATATAATTCAGGTAAGATTTTAAAAAAAATAGGCTATAAGCGGTTTGTGTTTATAGCCTATTGTCGTTTTTATAATAATTCACCATTAAATTTACAAATTTACTGTATCCTTCTATACCGTCTTTTTGTTGGTTTAATTTCAGGAAATTGTCATAAAAAGCATGAAAGCCCGTTTCAATTGGGGTTTCATATTGCTTCCAGAAGGTATCACTTTCTTTATAGTTTTTCAAAATTCCCGTATGAACAGTTTTAAGCAATTGTTTGAATACTTTTTCATTTCGAACTTGCCAATTGCTTAAACAATAGCGCAAAGCCATGCTGTATCCAGAATATTGAAAGTATAAATTGTCATTTTTTACTGAAGCTAAAAATCCAATAAAATTACATTCACTTTCGCTGGCATAACCCATTTGATGTGCCATTTCATGATTGGTTGTCATAGGAAAACTATACATCGGTCCAAGGTCATTTACTTGAGCTTCATTAGTAAACGGATTCAAATAGCCACCAAAACCCATATAAGCCAAAGGCAGACTGAGAATCGATTTTTTAGTACTCAAATGACTATAAGTAAAATAGGGGTATTGGTTGGATAGGTTTTTATAACCATTTAAATTCATTTCAAAAACCTGTTCTTGCGAGTAAGGAAATACCACTTTTAAACTATTATTTTTTGTGATCTGAGCTTGAACTTCGTTAGTTTTCGTGATTAGTTTCTTGGTGAAAGTCAATAAATCAGCATCAGAATACTCTTTTTTTATGGTCATTTTCTCAAAAAGTGGTTGACGGTAATAATTGAATGCCCAAAGAATATGAAACAAAAAATAAAAAACGGATACAAAACTTAAAATAGACAAAATGTTGTTTTTCCAGGCTTGTTTCCAGGATTTTCGATTGTTCCAAAACCATATCAAAATAAGGAAAATCACAATAAAATAAATAAAATCACCCACAGAAAAAGGAATTGTACCAAAAACTATTCTGGAAAATTTAGCAATCATTGGATACAGACCATTGCTATAAAATTGCTCCACCCGTTCTGGAAAAAAAGGAATAATCTGCAAAAATAGTATTTGGACTAAAAGAAAGGATGAAAGAAAATATTTTGGTTTCACTGGATGAATTTTGAAGATGTAAAGATAATTACAATATCAATTAGTATCGAAAAAGAATTTAAACTTTGTAACTTTGGGGCTTGTAAATGTTAAACTTCAAACAAAAATAAATGAGCCAAGAAATAAGAAATCTGGAACCCAAAGCACTTTGGAATAAGTTTGCCGATTTGAACGCAGTACCTCGTCCTTCTAAAAAAGAAGAGCGTGTGATTGAGTTTATGAAAAATTTCGGAAACAGTCTGGGATTGGAAACTTTTGAAGATGATATCAGGAATGTAATTATTCGTAAGCCGGCTACTCCAGGAATGGAAAATCGTAAAGCGATTGTGCTTCAAGGTCATTTGG
This sequence comes from Flavobacterium algoris, assembly GCF_048158525.1. NCBI lineage: Bacteria > Pseudomonadati > Bacteroidota > Flavobacteriia > Flavobacteriales > Flavobacteriaceae > Flavobacterium > Flavobacterium algoris. The sequence continues at coordinate 28,429 of NZ_JBLNKT010000013.1, read as the reverse complement.
ATATGGTGCATCAAAAAAATGCGGATACCGTTTTTGATTTTGATACACAAGGGATAGACATGTATGTGGATGGAGACTGGGTTCGTGCCAGAGGAACAACTCTTGGTGCTGATAACGGTCTTGGTGTTGCCGCCATTATGGCAATTCTGGAAAGCAAAGACATTCCGCATCCTGCTATTGAAGCTTTGTTTACCATTGACGAAGAAACTGGAATGACTGGAGCTTTGAACTTAAAAGGAGGGATTTTGCAAGGTCAGATTCTTTTGAATATGGACACAGAAGAAGACGATGAAGTTGACATTGGTTGTGCCGGAGGAATCGATGTAACGGCTACAAGAAGTTACCACGAAGAAGAAGTTCCTGAGGGTTCTGTAGGGCATATTATTACCGTAAAAGGATTGAATGGCGGTCATTCTGGAATGGATATTCATAAAGGTTTGGGTAATGCCAATAAAATAATGAACCGCTTGTTATTTGATGCTTTTGAAAATTTCGGTTTGCAAGTGGTGGAAATAAACGGTGGTAGTTTGCGTAACGCTATTCCTAGAGAAAGTATTGCTAAAGTGATTATTTCCGAAATGTTTGATGAAGCTTATATTTTTGATATGCAAGAAATCATCAATGATATCAAAAATGAATTTAAAACTACTGAACCAAACTTAACGATCGAAATCGTGAAATGCGATTTGCCAAAAAAAGTAATGGATTTAGGTGTTCAGGAAGGAATTATCAGAGCAATTTACGCAGCGCACAACGGCGTGTATCGCATGAGTGCCGATATGGAGAATCTGGTAGAAACTTCTAATAATATTGCCAGAGTAATAGTAAAAGATGGTGAAATTTCAATAGGATGTTTGACTCGTTCTTCTGTAGAAACATCTAAATATGATTTGGCTAATTCTTTGCGTTCAGCTTTCGAATTAGTAGGTTGTGAAGTGGAGCTTTCAGGTTCTTATCCGGGTTGGACTCCAAATGTAAACTCGGAAATTCTAGACGTCCTAGTTGCTATTTACGAAAAACAAAATTACGAGAAACCAAAAGTTGTGGCTTGTCACGCAGGATTAGAATGTGGAATTCTGGGAACTAATTATCCTGAAATGGATATGATTTCTTTTGGACCTACGATTCAAGGTGCGCATTCTCCGGATGAAAGAGCCAGTATTTCCTCTTCTCAGAAATTTTGGAAATTTGTTTTGGAAATTTTAGCCAATATTCCGGTGAAATAGTATTCAGTTTTCAGTCGCAGTTTTCAGTCCTAGTTATGATATTAAGGGTAGCTGAAAACTGAGACTGCGACTGAAAATTTTTAAAAATTAGTCTCTTTTAGGACTGTTCTTCTTATCTCTTTTTTCTTCTTTCTTTTCTTTTGCAGTTTTGAGAGGTTCTTTTTTCAAAGTTTTCTTTGCGTCTTGACTTTTTGCCATGTTATAGGTATTTAAATTTTGTTTTTAATTTTGATGTAAGTAAATGTATATAATATTTTTGATTTGTTTTAAATATTATTTCAAAAAATCCCCGTCGATGATTAATAATTCAACTCCATTAGTGGCAATAGAGCGATGCGAGCTTAAATCATCAGAAACTACATAAGTCATTCCTTTAGACAGATTTGTCTGTTCTCCGTTCTCCATTTCGCTAATAAAATTACCTTTGAGGCAATGTACAATATGTCCTTTTTGGCACCAATGATCGGCTAAATAACCGTCAGAATAAATTACTTTCCGAATTCGTAACCCTCCTAATTGTATGGTTTGCCAATAGGCTGTTCCTGTTTCGCCTTTATGTTCTGTTCTTTCTATTTTGTCCCAATTGATGGCTTGGAAAGGTATGTTAGACATAGATTTTGTTTATTGAATTAATTTTAGCTAAAACTCGAATTTAAGTATTTTAAAATAAAAATCCCCAACTACTTTTGTAATTGAGGATTGAAATTATCTTTAGATTAAAAACCTATAAGCGTCATATTATTTTTTCTTCAGAATCTTATATTCTTCATAGCAGCCACTTATGGCATCCATAATTTGTAAATCATTTGCTGTTTGTATAAAAGCGTCGGAGTAATTGCAACGTTGTAAAATTTCGGCTAATTCATTTTTATCCACACCAAGAAGTACCGATATCGTTTCTCTGTCGAATTTAGATTCGAGTAGATTCCGAACCGTGTCATCCTTTTTCATTTCTTTTAGCTTTTTGAGTTCCTTTGGGTTTTTACCAAAGAAATTATAAAGCATATCCGCTGGATTAAAGATAGAGCCAAGCACTCTTCCGAAGGCATTTGGAGAATATTCACCTGCTTCGTACCCTTGTGTTAATCCTGAAATGCTGTAACGGTAGTTTTCTTTTGTTGGAATTAATTTAGAATCAACTTCGAGATATCCCGTTAAATTAAAAGGTCTGATGATTACTTCCTCTAGTGCAATTGCTTTTTCGGTAAGTTGAATTTTTGTGCTTTTATTTTTTATCCAGTCATTAGTAACTCGGACTCTTAAAGATTGAAATCCTAAACTGGTAAAGTGTAAAGTATCGTTTGGTTGTACATCAATTTCAAAATATCCTCTTGAATCGGTAGTTGCTCCGCGTACTTTGTTGATATTGATGATGTTTACATTAGACAATGGCTGTTTAGTGCTGTTGTTGATAATAATACCATTGACTTTTTGGGAGAGTTCTGTTACTTGTGCGACAGCGGTTGCAGATAGTACTAAAAAAAAGAAAACTACAAAATATTTCATAAACTGATTTAAAACTTTAAAAGTAGTAAAAGAGGATTAAATATTTTGTAGTTCCAGTATATAATTATAAGAAAATTAACAATAGATGTTAGTCTCTTCTTGGTCTTCTTGGTCTTGGTGAATCACCAAAGCTTTCTGAACGTCTAGGTGCTCTGTCAGATGAACCTTCAGTTCTAGGTCTGTCAGATGAAAAACCACCTTCTCTTCTTGGAGCAGCGCTTCTAGAATCGCTTCTTCCGCCAAATCCACCTTCTCTTGGAGCTGAATTTCTATCACTTCTAAATCCGCCACCGCCTGAACCTTCTCTTCTTGGGGCTGAACTTCTTTCGCCTGATCGACCTCCGCCAAAACCACCACCAGAACTTCTTCCGTTATGGTCACGTCTTCCGCCACCATCATTTTTAGAAATTTCAACATTGATTCTACGTCCTTCTAATTGTACGTTGTTCAATACTTCCATTACTTTATCAGTATGTTCCGGATCCGTGTTAAAGAAAGAGAAACCTTCTTTTACATCTACTTTGAAAACGTCATCACGACCTAAGTCTAATGTTTCTTTTAAGTAATCTTTCAATGACATCCAATCAAAGTTATCTCTAGAACCAATGTTCACAAAATATCTTGTTGCACCACCATTGTTATTTTCTCTTGGAGCACCATCTCTATCATCACGCTCACGTCTTTCAGAACCTGAAGCTTGATTAGAAATATCTCTAGTTTTCTTGTAATAATTGATAAAACGGTTAAATTCAACCGATACCATTTTCTTGATTAATTCCTCTTTCGATAAACCTTCAAGTACGCTGTTAATTGCAGGAAGATAGTTGTCAATTTCATGATCAACTTCTGTATCTTTAATTTTATTAGCTAAGTGTAACAATTGGATTTCGCAGATTTCAATTCCAGAAGGAATCGTTTTTTCTTCGAATTTTTGTTTGATGATTCTTTCAATTGAAGAAATCTTACGCAATTCGCTTTTAGTTACGATTACAATAGAGGTCCCTAATTTTCCAGCACGACCCGTACGACCTGAACGGTGATTGTACGTTTCGATTTCGTCAGGTAATTGATAATTCACTACGTGGGTAATGCTATCAACGTCAATTCCACGAGCAGCAACATCAGTAGCTACAAGCATTTGGATTTGTCTTCCTCTAAAAGATTTCATTACACCATCACGTTGCGCTTGAGATAAATCTCCGTGCAATGCAGCAGCGCTGTATCCGTCTTCAACCAATTTTTCAGCAACGGCTTGTGTATCTCTTTTGGTACGACAAAAAACTACTGAGAAAATATCTGGATTAGCATCAGCTAAACGTTTCAAAGCTTCGTAACGATCACGCGCATTTACAAGGTAAAATTCGTGAGAAACTGTAGCAGAACCTGAGTTTTTAGCTCCAACTGTAATTTCAATTGGATCCGTCATGAATTGTTTTCCAATACGTGCTACTTCAGCAGGCATTGTTGCAGAGAATAACCATGTGTTTTTTTCGTCTGGGGTAGTAGAAAGAATGTTTACGATATCTTCATAGAAACCCATGTTCAACATTTCGTCAGCTTCGTCAAGAATACAATAGTTGATTTGAGATATGTTTACCAAACCTCTATTAATCATGTCTTGCATTCTTCCTGGAGTTGCCACAATAATTTGTGCGCCTCTCTTTATGTCTCTCGCTTGTTCTGTAATGCTAGCTCCACCGTAAACTGCTACCACATTAATACCTTTTTCGTATTTAGAGTAGTTTTTAATTTCGTTGGTAATCTGCAAACAAAGTTCGCGTGTTGGAGATAAAATTAATGCTTGTGTGTTTCTGTTGTTGGCATCAATTTTCTGAATAACTGGAAAACCAAAAGCTGCCGTTTTCCCTGTCCCTGTCTGAGCCAACGCAACCATATCTGTGTCTTTTTCCAATAATAGGGGAATCGCTTTCTCCTGTACTTCGGTCGGATTTTCAAATCCTAGATCTAAAATCGCCTTCAGTAACGATTCACTCAATCCTAATTGTTCAAATTTATTCATATGTATTTTTAAAATAGGGTGCAAAATTACTGTTTATAATTCATATAAACTAATGCTATTTTAAGATTTAATGATTTATTGTAATTTGATTATCAGAAAGTTATGTTTTTAATTTGCAAATTATAGTTTTTGCTTTCGTAATTCAATGTGAAATTACGACTCAAAATCGGATATATTGTTATAAAAATGTTGTATTGTAAAAGTTTATTTATTTGCTTTAAGGAAGTCTATTAGCTGGAGTGTCGCTTTTCCTCTGTGACTAATTTTGTTTTTAATGTCTAATGATAATTGGGCGAAAGTTTCCTGATATTCTTCTGGTTTGAAAATAGGATCGTAGCCAAATCCTTGATTACCTGATTTTTCTAAAGTAATTTCACCTCTTGCAATTCCTGTAAAAAGATGCTGTTTCCCATTTAAATTTAATGCAATGATTGTTTTAAATTGCGCCTTTCTATTATTTTTACCTGATAAACATTCTAATACTTTGTTCATGTTTTGATCAGCATTGCGCTGTTCCCCAGCATATCGCGCAGAAAAAACTCCAGGTTCTCCATTTAAAGAATCCACTTCAAGTCCAGTATCATCAGCAAAGCAATCATAACCATAGTTGCGGGTTACATAATTAGCTTTTAAAATGGCATTTCCTTCTATAGTATCTGCTGTTTCAGGAATTTCTTCATGACAACCGATGCTTTCTAAACTCAGAATTTGGATTGTATCAGGAAGCATACTTTGTATTTCCAGAATTTTATTTTTGTTATTGGAAGCGAAAACGAGTTGCATTTTATTGATTTTAATTAGGCTTCAAAGATACATTTTTTTAACTATTTGATTGGAATACCGTCAAAACAGTTCGAAATGTTTATGGATCATAGGAATCTCTATTTTATTTGGAATTTAAAAAATATATTATGGATTAAACGGCTAAAAAACAACACGTTAATTAATGGTTAAAGTGTTGTTTTTAAATTATTTGAACTAACATAAGTCGTATGTTTGAGGGTGATTTTGATTAATCACTTGGGTAAAACCATCTGAAAAGAGAAGCTTATTCAAATAGTCTTTTCATGCTGAACGGTATGAGTTGATAAATGGTAAATCAAAATCTACAATCGGAGGCCCTTTAAAAAGACCTCCTTTTTTTGTGGCTATCAATGAAGTATTGGGATTAAATTTTCTAAGGATTTATCCAATTTTTTTAGGAATTTTATATTTTTTATTTATCAGGAAAGAGCTAAATAGAATGTTATTTAAAGTTTTAAAAATCAATACGTTAATTATTGGTTAAATTACTTTTTTAGAATTGTTTGAAATGAAATTCGCCTTATCTTTGAATATGATTTTGATTTGTTTTTAAATATACCCATCTGCAAAGAGAAGCGTATTTGATAGTCACGATTACCGAAAGGTATCAGTAGATAACAACAAACCAAAATCTAAACTAGGAGGTCTGTATAAGATCTCCTTTTTTATGCCTAAATACTAAAAATAGTAATTTTCTATTTTTCTAATCTAATTTTATCAGAAACAATTTTTATTAAAATTTACTAAACTAATTTTAACTGTAATAATGTGTTAAGAATTATGAATTTAGTATTGAAATTGATACGTTAACGATTAGTTAAAAGTCTGATTTGTAGATTATATGGTTGAATTAAATTGTATCTTTGAGTGTGATTTTGATTAATTACTTGAGTATATCAATCTTGTAATAAGATATGATAATTCAATAGTCAGCTATACGAGTTAAAGTATAAGTTAGATATTGGTAAATCAGAATCAACAATTGGAGGGCTATAAACGCCCTCCTTTTTTGTTTATTATTTTTTAGTGTCTTGTTACATTCTTTAAATTATCTGGAAAATACAAATCAGATAAATGAGCAAATTCATCGCCACGCATAAAAATATTGATATCAACATCGGCAAAACTTTTTTTGCCAGCAGCAGCTAGGAGTTCATTAGCAGCATGTAGCGTGTTTTTATGAAAATGGAAAACCCGTTCTGATTTATCAGTTACAACCAATCCTTTGATTAACATTTTGTCTTGTGTTGCAACTCCTGTAGGACATGTGTTATTGTTGCATCGCAACGCTTGAATGCATCCCAAAGAAAACATGAATCCACGTGCACTATTGCACATATCAGCACCAAGCGCAACAGCTCTTAGAATTGAATAGCCTGAAATTATTTTACCACTGCAAATGATGCGTATCTTGTCTCTAATACCAAAACGCACTAATGTTTTATTTACAAAAATAAGCGCCGGTTCAAATGGCATTCCTACGCCATCCGCAAATTCAAGTGGCGCAGCGCCAGTTCCACCTTCGGCACCATCAACGGTGATGAAATCAGGAAAACAATTTTGAGTAATCATTTCTTGGCAAATCATTTCAAATTCGCTGGTTTCGCCAATGCATAATTTAAAACCAATTGGTTTTCCATTAGAGAGTAAACGTAATTTTGCAATAAATTCTATTAGCCCTTTTGTATCTGAAAATGCAGCATGCCCAGGTGGAGAAAGTATTGTTGTATGTGGTTGTACCCCTCTGATTTTAGCTATTTCTACTGTGTTTTTTGCAGCTGGCAAAACACCGCCATGTCCAGGTTTTGCTCCTTGTGATAATTTAATTTCAATCATTTTTACTTCAGGCAAATTTGCTTTTTCAGCAAATTTGCCTCCGTCAAAACCACCTCTGTCATCGCGACAACCAAAATATCCTGTTCCTATTTGCCAAGTGATATCTCCACCTTGTTGATGAAACTCAGTTAAACCACCTTCGCCTGTATTGTGATAGAATTTGCCTTTGAGGGCTCCTTTGTTCAAAGCCATAATAGCATTTTGACTCAAGGAACCAAAACTCATAGCCGAAATGTTTAATAACGAAGCCGAATAGGGTTGCGTACAATCAGGTCCGCCAACTAGAACTCGGGGTAATTCTTCATTGACTTTTGCAGGAAAAATTGAATGTTTAATTCCCTCATAACTCGATTGATTTAAATTTAATTGTGTTCCAAAAGGGGTCGTTGCATCAATGTTTTTGGCTCTTTGATAAGCTAGCGTTCGCTGATTTCTTGTAAATGGTTTTCCATCTGTGGAACGCTCGATAAAATATTGCTGAATTTCGGGTGCTATCGTTTCAAATAAATACCTAAAATAACCTAAAACAGGAAAATTTCTTAAAATGGCGTGTTTGGTTTGGATGCTGTTTGCAAATCCAATCAACAATAGAATCAATAAAAAGGCCAATAAAAAAAGACCTACTTTAAAATATAAGTAAATGCCCAAAGTAATTATAAATGCAGCAATTCCTAAAACGAAAAATTTTTGTCTCATAATGAAAGTTATTTCAACGACTAAATTAGTAAGAATATTAAAGATTTTGTGCTTTTGTAACTATTATTTGAAAGGAATTGTTTTATTTCACAAAATAGAAAAGCACAATTAAAAAAGAGTAGTTAAAAAAACTTAAAAGCTCTTTTTTACGTAAGTGTTTTTGTCTAATTGTAATTTATTAAACATGGGTCATAAAAAATGCATTGAATTTTCGATTACTTTGAAATTATTGTTTTTCTTGTTTTTTTTTACAAGTACTTATTCACAATATGTTTTTAGGAATGATGCAATTCCTAAAGAGATTTCCCTATATGATTTTACTACAATTACGGATGTCGGTCAAAGAAATTTAGATATTCATTTTGTGATTAATAATTACAATTCGCTGAATGTTAAAAAGTTAAAAACTGAAAGTGATGATTTAGGCTTTACGAAAAATAATTTTTGGTCAAAAACGGAACTGGAGAACCCTACAAATTTATCTTTAAACTATTATTTAGAAACAGCTCGCCCCATAACTGATTTGGTTGAGTTGTATGCTGTTAATGGCGTTTCTGGAAAAATAACTAAATCAATAAGTGGCGATAATATTCCTTATTCCAAACGAAGTTTTGATAATCGTAAAACCATTTTTAAAATTGAAATAGCACCAAAATCCAATTTAAAATTGTTTTTACATCTAAAGAGTGATGGTGAAGTAATAAAAATGCCAATAAAACTGTATTCCTCTGAAAGTTTTATCAAAATGCTTTCAAAGGAGCAATTGATATTTGGGATTTTCTATGGGATTTTGGTTATTGTAGCGATTATTTACTTCTTTTTCTTTTTTGCCTTACGAGAAAAAACATTTTTGTACTACAGTTTGTATGTTGTTTTTGTTGGTTTGTTGCAATTTTCGTTAGATGGTTTTTTCTTTCAGATTGTTACGCCTTCTGGTGGCTGGTTTTCAAATCATGCAGTGTTGTTTTTTGCAATAATTGCAGCTTTTTTGTCTGGTAAATACAGTGAAGTTTTTCTAAAAATAAAGCAACACAGTAAAACTTTTTATACCTTGTTTAATGTTAGTTATGCATTACTATTTGTTTTATTGTTTTGCGCGATCTTACTTCCTATTACATTGTTGTATTGCTATATGTTGGTGAATGTATTAGCGTTAATATTTTTGATTTTAATTATTTGTTCCATTGGATATCTTTATTATAAAAAAAAGCCCATAGACTCTTTATTTACGATTGGAATTTTCTTTTTAATTCTAGGATTTGGCGTGTTTATTCTAAACAACTTCGGTCAGGTTCCTAATACTTTTTTAACTCAAAACAGTTCTAAATTAGGTACTGGTTTAGAGATTATTTTTCTTTCTCTTTCGATGTCAAATTTAATCCGAAATCTTAAAAATGAAAAAAATGAACTCAATCGTCTTGCTTTGGTTCGTTCCGAAGAAATGAATGATTTGAAATCGTATTTCTTGTCAAATATCAGTCATGAATTGCGAACTCCGTTGAATGCCATTATGAATTTAATAGATTCTATTTCTAGTGAAGTTCAAGATGATAAAATTAGAAAAAATTGTCAGATTATAAAGTATTCATCCCATAGTTTATTGAGTTCCGTCAATGATATTTTGGACTTTTCTAAAATTGAAAAAAGGGAATTAAGATTGGAAAATAATCAATTTGATCCAGTTCAGGTTTTAGAACATTTAAAGAATAATGCCATTAATATCGCTAAAGATAAAGGGTTAGAATTTCAATTTTCAAAATCGGACACTATTCCTGATTTTTTAATTGGAGATGTGACCCGATTGGTACAGGTGGTTAATAATGTTTTGAATAATGCCATTAAATTTACGGCTACTGGATTTGTGAAATTCAGTATTGATGCTGAATTGAGACCAAACAATAAAGCCAGTTTGATAATGACTGTTTCAGATTCTGGTGTGGGAATTTCCAAAGATAAAATGAACAGTATTTTTGATTCTTTCTCTCAAAATAATATCGATAATAAGCGAAAATTTGGCGGACTTGGATTAGGGCTTTATATCGTAAAAACTCTTGTAGATATGCAAAACGGAACTATTTTAATGGATAGTAAAGTTAATGAGGGTACAACTTGTAAAATTACAATTGACTTTGATGTGGCTGAACAACAAAAAGTAAAAGAAGTGGTAATTGAGCCAATTATTTATGATTTAGGAGGTAAATCAATCTTAGTGGTTGAAGATAATCCCATTAATCAAATGGTTATTAAAATGATTACAAAAAAATGGTTGAATACGACTGTAGTTTATGCAAATAATGGACAGGAATGTATGGATGCTTTCAAAACAAACCAGTTTGATATTATATTAATGGATCTTCAAATGCCAATAATGGATGGTTATGAAGCTACGATTGCCATTAGGAATGGTGAAGCCGGAGCACATAATAGTAATATACCAATTATTGCAGTAACCGCCGATGTGATGGAAACCACAAAACAGCGCGTTAAGGAAATTGGAATTAATGATTATTTATCGAAACCAATTAAGAAAGAAGTTTTGTTTCAGGTTGTGAAAAACTTAGTTTAACTGAAACGCAATCGCACATAAACGTGTTTGATTCCTTTTTTGTCGGATTCTCTTTCGTCGATTTCAAGAATATCGGTAAGGGATTTTAGCATGGGTGTCAGTTTTGCAAAGCCGTAATTTCGTGGGTCAAATTCAGGTTTTCTTTTTACAATAAGATTACCTACATCTCCAAGAAAAGCCCAACCGTCATCATCACAAATATCTTCTATTGTAGTTTCGATAAGTTCTATCGTGTCTACATCTATTTTGTTTAATGATTTCTCAACAGGCTTCTCTACGGGTTTCTCCACAGGTTTTTTAGTGTCAGCCGAACGTTTTTTTGCTTTTTTCTTGATGGCGCCATCCAATACTTCAATGTAAATAAATCGATCACAGGCTACAATAAATGAATTGGGTGTTTTTTGTTCCCCAATTCCAATAACTTTCATCCCAGATTCCCGGAGCCTAATAGCTAAACGTGTAAAGTCAGAATCACTGGAAACAATACAAAAGCCATCTACTTTATCCGAATATAACAAATCCATAGCGTCAATAATCATCGCTGAATCCGAAGAATTTTTACCTACCGTGTAACTGTATTGTTGGATAGGTGTGATAGCATGTTCCAATAAAACACTTTTCCAGCCTCCTGCATTTGGTTTGGTCCAATCAGCATAAATACGTTTGGTGGTTGGTGTTCCAAATTTGGCTATTTCTTCCATCATTCCTTTTACATTACTGTATGGAACGTTGTCAGCATCAATGAGAACGGCTAGTTTTAATTCTTTTGTATCTTGGGACATAAATTTCTAATGTTGAAATATTTATTCAAATATACAAAGTTTATTGATGAATACGCTTTTTAGCCCTGATCGAAACGGCATCCTTTTGTGCCGATTTTTCTTCGGCACAAAAGATACAGTGTAGAGCAGGAAATAGCTCTTGAAAAATAAATTTACTTTCAATACCATTATAAAATTTAAATAATTATTTTTGCAACTTCTTAAAATTAAAATTATTACTTAATATATTATGGTAAAAGATTTATTCGAAAGGATTCAAAACAATAAAGGACCATTAGGGAAATGGGCTTCACAAGCAGAAGGATATTTTGTATTTCCAAAATTAGAAGGAGATTTAGGACCAAGAATGAAATTTCAAGGGAAAGAGGTTTTGAACTGGAGTTTGAATGACTATTTAGGTCTTGCAAATCACCCTGAAGTGCGTAAAGCAGATGCGGATGCAGCGTTAGAATATGGTGCAGCTGCTCCAATGGGTGCTCGTATGATGTCAGGTCACACTAAATATCACGAACAATTAGAGAATGAATTGGCTGCTTTTGTAATGAAAGAATCGGCTTATTTATTGAATTTTGGTTACCAAGGAATGGTTTCTATCATTGATGCTTTGGTGACTAGAAATGACGTTATTGTGTATGATGTAGATGGACACGCTTGTATTATTGACGGTGTTCGTTTGCATAGCGGAAAACGTTTTACTTACAAGCACAACGACATTGAAAGTATGGAGAAAAACCTGCAACGTGCCACAAAATTAGCTACTGAACAAGGGGGAGGAATCCTTTTTATTACTGAAGGTGTTTTTGGGATGCGTGGGCAACAAGGAAAGTTGAAAGAGATTGTAGAAATGAAAAAGAAATACAATTTCCGTCTTTTAGTCGATGATGCTCACGGTTTTGGTACACTTGGTAAAACAGGTGCTGGAGCAGGCGAGGAGCAAGGTTGTCAGGATGGAATTGATGTTTATTTCTCAACTTTTGCCAAATCAATGGCGAATATTGGTGCTTTTGTAGCTGCCGATAAAGATATTATCGATTATTTAAAATACAATTTGCGTTCTCAAATGTTTGCGAAAGCATTGCCAATGATTCAAACTATTGGTTCTTTGAAACGTTTGCAATTGTTGCGTGACAACCCAGGATTGAAAGACAAATTATGGGAAAATGTAAATGCTTTGCAAGGTGGTTTGAGAAGTAAAGGATTTAATATTGGTGATACGAATACTTGTGTTACACCAGTTTACTTGGAAGGAAGTGTGCCAGAAGCGATGGTGATGGTGAATGACTTAAGAGAGAATTATGGTATTTTCTTGTCAATAGTAATTTATCCGGTAATTCCAAAAGGCATGATTTTATTGCGTGTTATTCCTACTGCACCTCACACTTTGTCAGATATTGACGAAACACTAACGGCTTTTGAAGCGATTCGTGAGAAATTAGTAAACGGAACTTATAAAGAAATTGCAGCACGAACTACAGTTGATTTAGATGCTTAGTTTTTAAAATTATTGCAATTTTTAGTTTATAAAAAATCCATCAGCTTTTGTTGATGGATTTTTTTTTAAATCTATCTGACCAATAAAGAGTATATTTATGCAACTTAAAATTTAAAGTTTATGAAAAAAGTAATTGTATTAGGTGTCGTTTTTATGAGTGTTTTTATCTCTTGTAAGAAAGAAAATAAAATAGAAGAAACGCCAATTGCACCAGAAGAAATAGTTGTAGAAGAGCTTGTTTCGGAAGAATGTTACAGCGCAATTATAAAAAAGGATACAATTACAATGACTTTGAATATAAAGGGAGGTCAATTGACTTCAGGGAAATTGAGTTATAATTTCTATGAGAAAGATAAAAGCTTTGGAACATTAGTTGGGAAAATAAAAGGGGATACGCTTTTTGCTGACTATGCTTTTATGTCCGAAGGTCTTGCCACAGTTCGTCAAGTTGTTTTCTTGAAAAAAGGGAATACTTATGTTGAAGGCTTTGGTGATGTTGTAGATGATAATAAGGGAAAAGTAACTTTTAAAGATGCGAAACAATTAAAATTTGAAGGGAACATCGTTTTGTCAAAAGTAGATTGTAAAATGTAGCGTATCTTTTAAAGCAAAACTATTTAAAACTAAAAAAATCCATAACCTAAGCTAATGGATTTTTTTAGTTTTAGTACAGTATCTAAAATACTACAAATTCTTTAGAAAAGTACATCTTCGTTTATGAACTTCAGGATTAAAATGTTTCCATAGGTTGTGAATAGCCAGATTGTCAGCTAATTCAGGAGTTCTGAAGCAATTAAGAATGCCTTTTTCTTTGAAGGTTTCATAATATTCTTTAAAAATTATTGCTGTAACTGCCTTGTTTTGGTATTCCGGGAGAACACCAATAAGATAGAAAAGCACATCTTTACTTTGTTTTTTAGCTTTCAGCAAATGCAGAAATCCAAATGGGAATAATTTCCCTTTTGATTTTTGCAATGCTTCCGAAAAAGAAGGCATCACAATGCTAAAAGCAACAATATTATGGTCTTTGTCTTCCACAAATTTGATGAATTCGGGATTGATGAAACTGATGTATTTTTTCTTGAAATACTCTTTTTGGGTGTCTGAAATGGCTACAAAAGACGATAAAGAAGCGTAGGATTCGTTGAATAAGTCAAACATTTTATCTACATGAGGCATTACTTCTTTGGTAGTTTTGAAATTAAGCGGACTTAATTGGTACCTTCTTTTTACCAAATCATTTGCCTTTTCAAAAAACTCTGGTTTTACGTTTTCGAAAGGAAATTTACTTTCTAAATATTCTTTTTCTACACGATACCCCAATTGCTCAAAATGACTGGCATAATACGGATGGTTGTACCAGGTAATCATGGTTCCTATTTCGTCAAAACCGTCCGTCAAAACGCCAACTTTATCTAAATTTGAGAATCCCATAGGACCTTCAACATGTTCTAGATTATTTTTTCGACCTAATTCAGATACCTTTTCTAAAAGCGCTTTCGTCACTTCAATATCATCAATGACATCAAACCAACCAAAACGGACTTTCTTTTTGTGCTGATCATTCACTTCACTCCAATTGATTATAGCCGCAATTCGGCCTACAATTTCGTTGTCTTTGTAGGCGATATAAAAGTAGGCTTCGGCATTTTCGAAAGCAGGATTTTTAGTTTTGTCAAAAGATTCCAATTCATCAGCAATGATTGGTGGGACCCAGTATTTATTGTTTTTGTATAGGGAAAAAGGGAATTTGATATAATCCGTTAACTCCTTTTTTGTTTTAGCTTCTTGTATTGTAATCATTATTCTTTTTATTGCGTGTTTTCTATTTCGTCTTTGCGTTTTTTATTTTTCTTTTCTGCTTTTTTTACTGCTTTTGATTTTTTATTGTCTCCACTGTCAATGCTCATTCGTACTTCTTGATAATTAGCATCATAGCGCCAGGAAAAACCAACTCCACCATAAAGAATAGAAGGAGTCTCTTTGAAATTTGTACTTATTGAAGCATCGATTTGCATGTCTTTGTTGAGTAAATAAGCAGCGCCTCCGCGAACAATGGCATCGCTGTAAAAATCACTTTTGAAGCCTTGATTTTCTACAAAACCGGACCATTTGTCATTGAATCCTCTTGTTAAGGTTAATACGTAGCCATAACTGGGATAATCAGTCGAAATGTAATCGGCTATGATATTGGTTACAAAAACCCATTTTCCGTCTCCCAAATGGTTTTGTGTAATCAACATGATTTTTGGGGATATACTGGATTTTGGAGAAAAATAATAGGGATTGTCTGCCATGGTAAAATTTGCTCCCGCAAATACGGAAACAGCAGGAATTAATTGATGCCAATTGAAAGCGCGATTGGCTTTCCAACTGTAAATATTTATCTTTTTTTCGTAATTTTTAAATGGATCGTAAATTAGATATTTGGCTCCTAAAACGGTTTGCTTTAGCGCTGATCGATTGGAGTTATTGAATAACGTGGTAAATTTCTCGTTTTGATATTGTAAATCAGCGATCAATTCTAATTTTTCCATGAACAATCCATACCGTATTGTCGCATCAATCCCAAAACCGTTGGCGTCATAATTCAATAAATTATGTTTTTCTTTGATTCCATAAATGCCTGTTTCTATTTGGATTACTGATTTTCCAACTGCAAAAGCGGACATGGTTTCGCCAGGTCTGTTAGAGTTGATTTGATCCGTATGTTGTCCATAATGAATACTCGGAATCATAAAAAGGGCAGCTAAAAATAAGATTTTGATTTTGAACATATTATTTTTTTGAGTTAAAAAGTAATAACGCTTTTCAAATGTACTATATTTTATTATTTATTTAAGAATGATATTTTAATTTTGAATGGTGGATTTGTTAATTTTGCAAAAAATATTTGATTATGCAAACAGCTTCTTTTACAGGTTTTATAGAAACGATATTTTATATTCTGGCTTTCTATTACATTTTTAAATTTTTGGCAAAGTTATTCTTGCCTTTATTAGTTAAGAAAGTAGTGGAGAAAGCGGGACAAAATTTTCAACAGCAACAACAATATTCACAGGATAATTCTTGGAAAACTACGCAAAGTAAAGACGAAGTGATTTACAATGCTGCGAATGCCAAAAATCCTCGTGAAACCAAAAAAGTAGGAGATTATGTCGATTACGAAGAAATAGATTAAATTTGCCGTAAAACTAAGATCTCAATACTTTAAACCAAACTTTCAAAAATTGAAAATAATAAATAAGTTCTATCCGCATGCGTTGGCCATATTTGGCTTTGTGCTCACATCTCTAATCTATTTTTATCCTGTATTGCAAGGAAAACAAATTTCCCAATCGGATATTGCTCAATACACCGGAATGGCAAAGGAGCAAAACGATTTTAGAGCCTCAGATCATGTGGAACCTTATTGGACAAATTCAGCTTTTGGAGGAATGCCAACCTATCAGCTTGGTGCTAATTATCCTCATGATTATATTGGGAAAATTGATGATGCCTTACGACTTTTACCTCGTCCTGCTGATTATTTATTCCTTTACTTTCTTGGTTTTTATGGGTTAATGTTAGTGCTAAAAATTGACCCTTTGAAAGCTTTTTTCGGTGCATTGGCTTTTGGTTTTTCTACTTATTTGATCATTATACTTGGTGTTGGGCATAATGCGAAAGCGCATGCTATTGCTTATATGCCGCTCGTTATTGCCGGTTTTATTTTAGTTTTTCGAAAAAAATACATTTCAGGAGGTTTGCTGACCATGTTTGCTGTGGCATTAGAAATTAATGCCAACCACTTTCAAATGACGTATTATTTGTTGATTTTCTTATTAATCCTTTCAGGTTATTTTATTTATCAGGCAATAAAAGAGAAGGAATATAAATCACTGTTGTATTCTTTTGGTGTTTTGGCGGTTGCCGGAATTTTTGCTTTGGGTGCCAATGCGACTAATTTATTGGCTACAGCCGAGTATACTAATTTTAGTATTCGAGGTAAAAGCGAATTAACCTTTAATCCTGACGGGTCAAAAACGACCAGCAATAGTGCGATGACGCATGATTATATCACAGAATACAGTTATGGGATAGCCGAAAGTTTCAATCTGATTGCTCCAAGACTTTTTGGGGGGTCAAATCATGAAGCGTTAGGCCAAGATAGCGAAATGTATAACTTCATGATCGGTAAAGGTGTACCCGAAGCACAGGCGAACGATTTTGTTTCAGGAATGCCAACCTATTGGGGTGATCAACCTATTGTTGCTGCGCCTGCATATATTGGAGCTGTAGTATTCTTTTTAGGAATCTTAGCTTTGTTTATAGACAAACGAAGAATTAAATATGTATTTCTTTCGGGAGCACTTGTGGCATTAGTGCTTTCTTGGGGTAAAAATTTTCCTGCTTTGACGGACTTTTTTATTGATCATGTTCCCATGTATGATAAGTTTAGAGCAGTTTCCTCGATACAAGTAGTTTTAGAGTTGTGCTTTCCGGTTCTTGCTATTATGGGATTACAATCTTTTTTCAAATTAGATAAAACGATTCCAAAACAGCAGGAAAAAGCATTATTAGAAACTGGCGTTTTTAGTTTGGGAGTGATTTTGATCTTGTTCTTGTGTAAAAGCCTGTTTAGTTTTTCAGGTGGTAGTGACGAGTATTATTTACAAAATTATGGGCCAGATTTTATTAACGCACTTAAAGAAGATCGGAAGAGTTTATATTCAGCAGATTTATTGCGTTCTGGTTTCTTTATTTTGCTATCAGCAGGTGTTTTATGGTTGTTTATAAAAAATAGATTCGCTCAGAATACGGCTATAATTTTGGTAGGACTTCTAATGATTTTCGATTTATTCTTTGTCGATAAAAAATATGTTTCAGGTAAAGATTTTGTCAACGGAAGAGAAGTAGAAGTACCTTTTCAGGAAACACCTGCTGATGCCCAAATTCTAAAAGATACTACTAATTACAGAGTTTTTGAAGTAGGTGATTTATTAGGTGCTCGAACTTCTTATTTCCATAAGTCAATAGGCGGTTATAGTGCCGTAAGGCCTCAAAGAATGCAGCAATTAATTGATTACCAAATTGCAAAAAACAATATGGAAATTCTTAATATGCTTAATGTTAAGTATGTAATTCAAAAAGATACCACAGGCAATTCTATCCCAACTCAAAATCCAAATACTAATGGAAACGCTTGGTTTGTAAGTCAGGTAAAATTAGTCCCTTCTACTGATGAAGAAATGAAAGCATTGGATAAATTAGATTCTAAAAATGTGGCAGTGGTCAATCAAAAAGAATTTGAAATTAAAAATAAGGCTTTCGCCAAAGACAGTTTAGCTACAATAACTTTGGATTCATACAAACCCAATGATTTAAAATATACTTCGAATAATGGAAATGGAGGCTTAGCCGTTTTCTCTGAAATTTATTATGAAAAAGGTTGGAATGCATATATCGATGGTAAAGTAACTCCTCATATACGAGCTGATTATACCTTACGAGCACTTGTTATTCCTGCAGGAAAGCATTCTGTTGAATTCAAGTTTGAACCACAAGTTATAAAAACAGGAAGTACAATTGCACTTTTTAGCTCAATAGGAATGCTGTTACTTTTAATTGGTGGAATTTATTTCGAAAGAAGAAAGCAAGCAAATTAGAATAGAATATAAGAATTAGTCGAAATGTTTTTCTAAAATTGTACATTTGAATATGAAATCTTTATATAAAAAGGAAAATAGATTGATACAAAAAGAAATTGAAACTTCTGATTTACAAAAGTTGTACTCTGATAGAATAGAAAGATTTATGGCTTTGGTTGAGATTTCGTATGCCTTAAAAACTGCGCCAAGAATTATTCAGAAAAAATAATGCTTCAAGAAATTTTAGATATTTGGGAAAAACTCAACGAAAATAATGTTCGTTATCTAACCATTGGTGG
Source organism: Flavobacterium algoris (assembly GCF_048158525.1). Taxonomy (NCBI): domain Bacteria; kingdom Pseudomonadati; phylum Bacteroidota; class Flavobacteriia; order Flavobacteriales; family Flavobacteriaceae; genus Flavobacterium; species Flavobacterium algoris. Next base: position 9,572 of record NZ_JBLNKT010000013.1, on the reverse strand, counting down.
ATTGGCAGTAAATATTTATGGTTATACCAGAAATACTGGGGATATTGATATATTGATTGACGATACGATTGAAAACAGAAAAAATCTTCGTCTTGCTTTTGCAGCAATTGGAATTGGAGATTTTGCATCATTTGAAACCATGCAATTTGTTGCTGGATTTACAGATTTCACTATTTCTTATGGCTTGAGATTAGATGTGATGACTTCTATAAAGGGGTTAGAAAATGAAAAATTTGATAGTTTGCTTCAAAATTCAACTATTGTTATCTTGAAAGAAATTCCTGTGTATTTTTTAGATTATGATAATTTGATAAAAGCTAAAAAAGCTACAAACAGACCTAAAGATATTTTAGATATTGAAGAGTTGGAAAAACTGAATAAAAAAAATGATTGAAGATTGTTGATTGACGATTTTCGACTTCAGAAGTTTTAAGTTAAACTTCTAAACCCTAAACTTCTAAACCTTAAACTTGGAACAAAAGAAACTCCTAATAATTACCTACTATTGGCCACCGGCTGGAGGACCAGGCGTTCAACGTTGGCTTAAGTTTGTAAAATATCTACCTGATTTTGGAATTCAACCTATTGTATATATTCCTGAGAATCCTACGTATCCAATCGTCGATGAAAATTTAGTAAAAGAAGTTTCGTATAAAGCGATTATTCTGAAAAAAAACATTTTTGAACCGTATCAATTGGCTTCGTTTCTTTCGAAAAACAAAACCAAAAAAATTAGTTCGGGAATTATTCCCAATAAGAAGAAACAAAGTTTTCTTGACAAAACCTTTCTTTGGATACGAGGGAATCTTTTTATTCCGGATGCCCGCGTTTTTTGGGTAAAACCATCAGTTGCTTATTTAGAGAAGTATATTGTGGAGAATAATATTGATATGATTGTTACTTCGGGACCACCGCACAGTTTGCATCTTATTGGATTAGAATTAAAACAAAAATTAAAACTAAAATGGTTTGCTGATTTCAGGGATCCGTGGACCACTATTGGGTACCATAAATCGTTGCGATTGTCTAATTACGCAGCCAAAAAGCACAAAACATTAGAACATCAGGTTTTGAATGCTGCTGATACGATTATAGTAACCAGTAAAACTACCAAAACTGAATTTGAAGCCATTACAACGAAACCAATTACTGTTATAACCAATGGTTATGATGCGGAGAATGTTGAAAAACAAACTTTAGATTCTAAATTTAGTTTGGCGCATATTGGTTCATTCCTTTCCGAAAGAAATCCTTTGATCCTATGGGATTGTTTGGTTGAATTGCTCGATGAAATTCCAGATTTTAAATCCCATTTAGAAATAAAATTAATTGGAGCAGTAAGTCAGGAAGTATTAGAAACCCTTTCACAATTTGGATTAAATGCGTATTTGAATAATTTAGGCTACGTTTCCCATGCGGATGCGATTGCACATCAAAGAAAATCACAGGTTTTATTGCTTATTGAAATTGATTCTGAAGATACGAAAAGCATTATACCGGGAAAATTATTCGAATATATGGTTTCTGGAAGACCAATTATTGCGATTGGTCCCAGCGGTTCTGATTTTGCCGAAATCATAACTGAAACCAATACAGGTGTGTTTTTTGATTATTCTGAGAAAGTGAAGCTAAAAAGTGTAATTTTGGACTTTTATAATCAGTTTTTGGCAGGAAAATTACAATCGAATGGAGTGGGTTTACAAAAATATTCCAGAAAGAATCTTACCAAAGAATTAGCACAATTGATTAATTAAAAGAGCAGTCTTTTTTGCAACTTTAAATCTTAAACTCCTAAAATGGGAATAGTATTAAATCAGTCCTTAAAGAATACAATAATAACTTATATTGGTTTTGGAATTGGGGCAATAAATACACTTTATTTATATCCTGTTTTTCTTGGAGCAACCTATTATGCGTTGACGAATTATGTTCTTTCGGCTGCAAATGTTATTATGCCTTTATTTGCGATTGGTATGCAAAACACTCTTGTGAAATTTTATGCGCAATACGAAACCGAAGAGGAGCGATCACAGTTTCTGTCTTTTACAATATTATTCCCATTATTAATGTGTATTCCTTTAGGAATAATTGGATTCTTTTTCTTTGATGAGATTTCATTTTTTATTTCTAAGAAAAATGCTGTCGTGAAAGATTTTATTTGGCTTATTCCGTTTACAGGATTGTGCATGGCTTATTTTGAAATATTTTATGCTTGGGCAAGAGTGCATATGTTTTCTGTTTTTGGGAATTTTATCAAGGAAGTTGGTCTGCGTTTATTTTCTTTATTTATATTGATTGGAGTTTACTTTCATTGGATAACGGTTGTTGACTTTGTATATATTACTGCCGGTCTTTATTTCTTAGCTTTTATTATTACAATGCTATATGCATTTTATATAAAGAAGCCTGTTTTTCAATTCTCGATTCCACACAATGTAAAAGGGATAATGGAGTACACTTTTTATATTATTTTATCCGGAAGTGTTGCCAATTTACTTTTGGATGGCGATAAAATTATTTTGAACCAATACATGAAGATCGAGAATATTGCTTATTATTCGGTTGCTACTTATATAGCTTTGGTTATATCAGTTCCAAGTCGTGCCATGCATCAAATTGTTTATCCCATTACTGCAAAGTTAATGCACGAGAATAAACACGACGAACTAAATAGCTTATATAAAAAAACATCAATCAATTTGCAAATTGTGGGTGGTTTTGTAATGTTATGCATTTTTGTAAATATCAATCAATTGTATGAAATGGTGCCAAAAGAATATAGTGGCGGTATTTTGGTCGTTTTTATGATTGGAATTTCTAAATATTTTGATTTGATGTTGGGCAATAATAATGCAATAATATTTAATACCAAATACTATAGGGCAGTCCTATTTTTAGGAGTTTTTTTAGTGATTTTGACAATAGGATTGAACATGATTTTTATTCCAATATATGGAATTATCGGATCGGCTTTTGCCACTTTATTGTCAATCACTTTGTACAGTTTAGCCAAATTGCTTTTTGTAGTCAAACGTTTGGATCTGTTTCCTTTCACAGACCAAACATTACATTCTATGGCAATTACTTTTGTTTTGTTCTTGTTGTTTTATTTTTGGGAATTTCCTTTAAATCCAATAATTGCTATTGGATTAAAATCTATTTTGGTAACTATTTTATACGTATATCTTAATTATAAATTTGTTGTTTCAACTGAAATAAATCAAGTTCTTGATACTGTTTTGAAAAAGTTGAAAATAAATATATAATAAGATTAAGAGTTCTTTTTGCTCTAAAATGAACGATTCGATCCCTGAAATACTACTCCGTTTGTAATAAATAAACAAAGTAAAAGAAAGGTACTTTTACTGAAGTAATTGTTTGAATACTAAAAGGAATTTTTTTTTTTCAAGTATAACCTAATTTATGCTTCAATTATATTTTCTCCTTTTTAATCCATTTATTGCAAATTTTCCATTTCCTATAATACAGTCATGTTTCTAATCTTCTAGTTTAGAAAAGGTTTTGGTTTTAATACTGTAAATTTTATAAGTTTATCCAATTATTTTGTAATGTTTTAGCACTTTTTTAAAAATACATTTGTAGTGTATTTTGATAGTTAGAGTATGAGATTTTAAGTGTCTAGTTTTGGGCAAATATCACCAAAAGTGGGTATTGTGCAAATTAGATTGAACTCCTAATTTTGAATTTAATTAATTGGAGTAAATTAGGATTAATTGGCTAAGAATAAAAACAGAAATTATGAAAATTAACCACATGACTAACGAAGAAAATTTACAAAAATTTTCAAATATCATTGCTAATAAAATTCATAATGGATTTATTATTACAGAAAGAAATGATAAATTACCTTTTGCGATTTTATCAAAAGGAGGAAAAGAAGTAGATCATACTTTCAATTTTTTACTTTTTTGTCTGACATTAGGATTATGGTCTGTAGCTTGGGTTTATTTAACCTATGTAGCTTCTAAAGAAAAAAAGATATTGATTGCCATCGATGAGGATGGAAATACCTTTGAAGAAAAATGCTATTCAGAATAGATTTTTATAATTTATCCTTTAGGTATTTTCCAGTAATTGATTTTTTTATTTTTACAATTTCTTCAGGAGTTCCCACTGCTAATAATTTGCCTCCATTTTCTCCTCCTTCGGGACCTAAATCAATAATCCAGTCTGCACATTTTATAAGGTCAAGGTTGTGCTCAATCACAATTATCGAATGTCCTTTGTCTATTAAAGCATCAAATGAAGCCAATAGTTTCTTGATGTCATGAAAATGCAATCCTGTCGTAGGTTCGTCAAATACAAAAAGCGCCTTGTCTTTTGTAGCTCCTTTTACTAGGAATGAAGCCAGTTTTATTCGTTGTGCCTCACCACCTGATAATGTAGAAGAAGATTGTCCTAGTTGTACATATCCCAATCCAACATCTTGCAACGGTTGTAGCTTTTGAGTGATTTTGGCTTGCTTATTGGCGATAAAAAATGCTATTGCATCATCTATAGTCATAGTAAGAATATCGTTTATATTTTTGCCTTCAAAAGCTACTTCTAAGACTTCTTTCTTAAAGCGTTTTCCATTACAGGTTTCACAAGGTAATTGAACATCAGCCATGAAAACCATTTCAACATTTATAGAACCTTCTCCTTTGCAGGTTTCACATCTTCCACCATCAACATTAAAAGAAAAATGTTTGGCCTGATATCCCCTTATTTTGGATAATTTTTCCTTAGCGTACAATTCTCTGATGTCATCATAAGCTTTGATATAAGTCACCGGATTAGAACGAGAACTTCTTCCAATTGGGTTTTGGTCTACGTATTCAATATGTTTGATTTGTGAAAATGAACCTGTCATTTCCGTAAATTGACCCGCTTTTTCGCCTGTATTTTCCAGTTTTTTTTGCATAGCAGGAAACAAAATTTTCTTTACAAGCGTGCTTTTTCCACTTCCAGAAACTCCTGTAATAACTGTCAATACGTCCAAAGGAAAAGTAACATCAATATTTTGCAGATTGTTTTCTCTGGCGCCTTTTATTTCTATAAAATTCTTGAAAGGTCTTCGTTTTTTTGGAACAGTAATTTCTAAATCGCCATTCAGATATTTTGCTGTAAGTGAAGTTGATTTTAGGATTTCATCATAAGTACCCTGAGCAACTAAATTTCCACCTAAAGTCCCCGCTTCAGGACCAATATCGATAATCATATCGGCTGCTTTCATGATATCTTCGTCATGTTCTACTACAATAACAGTATTACCTAAATCGCGTAATGATACTAATACTTTTATGAGACGTTCTGTGTCTTTTGGGTGTAAACCAATGCTGGGTTCGTCCAGTATATACATGGATCCAACCAAGCTGCTTCCTAATGAGGTTGCTAAATTGATACGTTGAGATTCTCCACCGGAAAGTGTTGCTGAATTTCTATTTAAGGTAAGATAATCTAAACCAACTTCGGTTAAAAATGATAATCTATTATTAATTTCCAATAATAGTCGTTTTGCAATTTGCTTTTCGTAAACATCTAAAGCAATACTTTCAAAAAAAGCAACCAAATGCTTAATAGGTAAATCAACTAAATCAGAAACAGTTTTATCATTAATTTTCACGTAAGAAGCTTCTATTCGCAAGCGTTTTCCTTTGCAGGAATGGCATTTGGTTTTTCCACGGTAACGAGAAAGCATCACACGGTTTTGAATCTTATAATTTTTTTCTTCCAATTCCTTAAAGAAATCATTCAGGCCTTGAAAATAGGTATTTCCATTCCAAATCAATTCTTTTTGATCTTCGGATAATTGATAAAAAGGTTTGTGAATAGGAAAGTCAAATTTGTAAGCGTTGTTTACTAATTCATCTCTAAACCAGCTCATACTTTCGCCTCTCCATGGGAAAATAGCATTCTCAAATATGGATAAAGTCGTATTTGGCACTACTAATTCGGCATCAATTCCTATTATATTTCCGTATCCTTCACATACAGGACAAGCACCATAAGGATTGTTAAAACTGAATAAATGTACATTAGGTTCTAAGAAAGTAATTCCGTCCAATTCGAAATTATTAGAATAAGAAAACCTTTTATCCGAATTTAATTCTTGCAAATAACAAATTCCTTTTCCTTCAAAAAAAGCGGTTTGAACAGCGTCAGCCAATCGATTGTAGAATTCTTCTTCTCCCGAAGTTTCGGGATTGACAACAATTCGATCAATAATGAGCTTTATGTCTTTATTGTCTAAAGAATGTTGGTCGATTTCATCTAAACGGACCATTTCATTATTAACTTGAATCCTGGCAAAACCTTGTTGTAAAAGCACTTTTAGTTTGTCTTCCAGTTTTCGGCCTTCTTCCAGATGGATAGGAGCAAGTAGTAACCATTTGCTGTCAATGTCAAATTTTTTCACATCGTTTACCACATCGGTTACCGTATTTTTCTTCACTTCTCGACCAGAAACTGGAGAATAAGTGCGCCCAATTCTAGCAAATAATAATTTTATATAATCGTAAATTTCTGTTGAAGTTCCTACTGTAGAACGTGCATTTGTTGTGTTTACTTTTTGTTCAATAGCAATTGCAGGAGCAATTCCTTTGATGTATTCCACTTTTGGTTTGTCTAACCGACCAAGAAATTGTCGAGCATATGATGATAAACTTTCTACATAACGGCGTTGTCCTTCGGCATATAAAGTATCAAATGCCAGACTTGATTTCCCTGATCCGGAAAGTCCTGTTATAACAACTAATTTATTTCGAGGAATCGCAACATCTACATTTTTTAAGTTATGTACTTGTGCGCCTTTTATAATAATATTTTTCTTAGGATCTAATTTAGAAAGGTCAACTTGCATAAAAACAATTAATTTTTACAAAAGTAATCAATTTTCATCGGAGAAAAGAGGTTGAACAAATCACAAATTTAGGATTATTAATGGAGGGAAATAAGAAATGCTGTTCTCAGGACATTTTGTATTTATTAAATTTCTTGTTAAATATTTTTTTCAGTTGTATTTTTTTAATTTTTCAAATAGCATTTTTTTAATTAGAACAAGCTTTTATCTGATAATACCATTGCTTTTACCCCTTCAACGTAAAAACTGCATATATATTTTAACATTTTTATTTTTGAGATGTTAATTTTTCTTAATTTAATTTGCTTGTTAAAATAATTATTTGCTAAATTTGAAGAATATAATAACCCTAATTAAGCATTAGCCTATACTACAAAACTACTTTTTAGAGAAAAATCTCCATTTTAATTAAAAACTAAAAAGTATAACTATGGCTAATACACAACTTCCAGACGCATTATTGGTGCAGGATTATGTTGCAGGTAATGAAGATGCCTTAGCTTCATTAATCAAAAGACACGAATCAAAAATTTATGGTTTTATATATTCAAAAATCTCCGATAGAGATATTTCGAATGATATTTTTCAAGATACCTTTATTAAGGTAATAAGAACCTTAAAATCAAATTCTTATAATGAAGAAGGAAAGTTTTTACCGTGGGTAATGAGAATTTCTCATAATCTTATTGTAGATCATTATCGAAAAACAAAAAAAATGCCCATGTTCAGAGAAACAGAGGAATTTTCTATTTTTTCAATAATGTCTGATGATTCTCTTACAATAGAAAATAAGCTAATCGCAGAGCAAGTCGAAATGGATTTGAAGAAACTTATCGAAGAACTTCCAATTGACCAAAAAGAAGTCTTGGTCATGCGAATGTATCAGGATATGAGTTTTAAAGAAATTTCTGAGGTAACAGGTGTAAGTATAAATACTGCTTTGGGCAGAATGCGTTATGCATTAATGAATATGAGGAAAGTTATTGATAAACATCAAATTGTTTTGACTAATTAACAATAAATTGAAACTTGCTCCGTTGTAATATAAAAACAAACTTATTACAATATGGCAAAAATTTACTCTAAAAAATCATTAGTTACTAAGAAGATGAAGCCCGAGAAAGAAATCGTTTCTTTTTTATTGAATTATTCAAAAGCGTTAAGCATAATAAAAATAGAAGATAAAAATTTCGAAATTATAGCGAATTAAAAACAGTCAATTTAGGTATTGGATGTTATTGTATTGAAAAAATTTAAGCTACAATTTTAGTACTTGAATTATTAAATTGCACTAATTTTATTTAAAATTAGTGCAATTTTTTATTTAGAAACGGGATGCTTTTTATAATAATCATCTAAAACTGATTTTCTTCCAATCGTTTTGGTGATAATATCTTTATCTAAATCCCAACCTCGTGCTGGCGAATATTCCCGACCATACCAAATGATTTCTAAATGCAGATCATTCCATAATTCCTCTGGAAAAATACGTTTAGCATCTTTTTCTGTTTGAACCACATTTTTTCCATTAGTCAAATTCCATCGATACATTAATCGATGAATATGGGTGTCTACAGGAAAAGCTGGAACACCAAAAGCCTGAGACATGACTACACTTGCCGTTTTATGTCCCACAGCCGGTAATTCTTCTAAAAATTCAAAACTTTGAGGTACTTTCCCGCCGTGTTTGTCAATTAAAATATGAGATAAACCATGAATTCCCTTTGATTTCATTGGTGACAAGCCACAAGGTCGTATGATTTCCTTAATTTCTTCCACTGACATTTTAATCATATCATACGGATTATCAGCTTTCGCAAAAAGCAAAGGCGTAATTTGATTCACGCGAACATCAGTACATTGTGCCGAAAGTAAAACAGCAATCAGTAAAGTATAAGGATCCTTATGGTCTAACGGAATAGGAATCGTTGGATATAATTCTTTTAACGTATTTATAACAAACGTTACACGTTCTTGTTTATTCATTATTCATTAAATTTGATTTGTAAAGAAAAACAATTTCAATCTTAATAACAAAATTCAATTTCAATTCAAACAAATAAAAAATATAAATAATGACTACATTAAAAAAAGGAGATAAAGCACCTGATTTTTCTGCTCTTGATCAAGATGGAAAATCACATCAATTAGCTGATTATAAAGGGAAAAAACTAGTTGTTTTCTTTTATCCAAAAGCGAATACACCAGGATGCACCGCTGAAGCCTGTGATTTAAGAGATAATTTTGAACGTTTCAAAGCGAATAATTATGAACTACTTGGCGTAAGTGCTGATCCGCAAAAAGCTCAAGCAAAGTTCAAGGAGAAATATGATTTCCCTTTTCCATTATTGGCGGATGAAAATAAATCTGTAATTCAGGCGTTTGGAGTTTGGGGACCTAAAAAATTCATGGGAAAAGAATATGACGGAATTCATAGAACAACTTTTGTCATTGATGAAAACGGCATTATCGATGAGGTAATCTCTGATGTTAAAACCAAAGCACATGCTGCTCAGATATTAAAATAAGCTTTCATATTTCATAAAAAAAGCCGAGGAAGTTTAATACTTCCTCGGCTTTTTTATTTATTAAGATGTCCCGTCCTGAAATAGCGATACACAAAAAAGATCGTTATGGAAGAAAACATAAATTATGTAAAACGCACCCAACGCGATTACAGTATGTCTTTAAAGCTTCAAATTGTTAGAGA
>NZ_JBLNKT010000012.1:0-85572 GCF_048158525.1 Flavobacterium algoris | reverse complement strand
TCTCTAACAATTTGAAGCTTTAAAGACATACTGTAATCGCGTTGGGTGCGTTTTACATAATTTATGTTTTCTTCCATAACGATCTTTTTTGTGTATCGCTATTTCAGGACGGGACATTTTAAATTAATAAAAAGCTCCCAAACACTTTTTGGGAGCTTTTTTTTATCCAAATATTATTTGACCCCTCAAAAAATACAAAATAGTTTTTTCAACAAAACAGAACTTTAATTATAAATACCCTATTTAAAATACCCTTTTTCGAATAATTACTAATTAATTTCAAAAACACATAATTAAGTACTTAGATTAAGTATTAATACTTATATTTGCGTAATAATACTTAATTAATGAGATTATGATTAAAGTAATAGTAGTCGGAAACGGCATGGTAGGTTACAAGTTTTGTGAAAAATTCATTACAAAATCAGGACATGAAGAATATCAAATCACCGTATTTGGAGAAGAACCAAGACGCGCATACGATAGAGTTCACTTGAGTGAATACTTTGCGGGTAAAAGCGCCGATGACTTATCATTATCAACCTCAAATTGGTATGAAGAAAATAACATAATCCTAAATACCTCTGAATTAATTACTGACATTAACAGAGAACAAAAAACAATACATACCCATTTAGAAAAAACGCATACTTACGACTACTTAGTTTTAGCTACAGGTTCCGCTGCTTTTGTTCCGCCTATTGAAGGTGTGGATAAAGAAGGCGTTTTTGTATACAGAACCATTGAAGATCTGGATGCAATTATGGCTTACGCCAAAAAAATAAAGCAAAATGGCGCTACAGAAGCTGCCGTCCTTGGTGGTGGATTATTAGGATTAGAAGCTGCTAAAGCGGTATATGATTTAGGATTAAATCCACATGTAGTGGAATTTGCTCCTCGATTGATGCCAAGACAGCTTGACAAAGGGGCGAGTGACATGTTGCAATCAAAAATTGAGGAACTCAACATTGGCATTCACCTTAACAAATCAACCCAATACATTGCTGGAGAACATGCCATTACGGGAATGATGTTTGAAGGAGATGATCTTCTAAAAGTGGATATGCTGGTAATTTCTGCAGGGATTAAACCCCGGGACGAACTAGGAAGAGTTTCCGGACTTGAAGTAGGCGTACGTGGAGGAATTATAGTAAACAACAAGATGCAATCTTCGGATCCTTATATCTATGCGATCGGAGAAGTAGCACTTTACAACCATATGATTTATGGTCTTGTTGCTCCCGGATATGAAATGGCCGATGTAGCCGCTGAACAAATCATGCAAGGCGCAAAAACGATGAGGGAAACCATCGATATGTCTACACAATTAAAATTAATAGGTGTTGAAGTGGCGAGTTTTGGTGATCCTTTTATAGAAAATGAGGACGTGACCGCCATTGTTTACGAAAACAAATTAAGTGGAATTTATAAGAGAATCAATGTTACCAAAGATTCCAAAACCTTATTAGGTGGAATTTTAGTGGGCGATTCAAGCGATTATAATGCATTGTTCCAAATTTACAGCAATTGCATGCCGTTGCCTAAAAACCCGGAAGATTTAATTCTTGGTTCCAGAGGCGGAGAAGCATCTTCTTTTGGAAGTGCAATGGATTTACCGGATACTGCTGTAATTTGTTCTTGTGAAAACGTTACAAAAGGCGCTATATGCTGCTCTATCATCGATGAAACTTGTACCACTTTTGGAGATGTTGTGAAAAACACCAAAGCTACAACAGGTTGTGGCGGCTGTAAACCGATGGTAGTTGACCTTGTGAAAGAAACTCAAAAATCATTAGGAAAAGAAGTTAAAGACACGATATGTGAGCATTTTCATTATAACAGACAAGAATTGTTTGATATCGTCAAAATAAATAAATACACCAACTATTACGAAGTAATCGACCATCACGGGAATGGCGATGGTTGCGAAGTTTGTAAACCAATAGTAGCCTCTATTTTCTCCAGTATCTATAATGATACCGCAAACAAACACGTCACCACTCAGGATACAAACGACCGATTCCTGGCCAATATTCAAAGAAACGGAACCTATTCTGTTGTTCCAAGAGTTGCTGGTGGCGAGATTACTGCCGAAAAATTAATTGTCATTGGACAAGTAGCCAAACAATTCGATTTATATACTAAAATAACTGGGGCACAACGGGTCGATTTATTTGGAGCACACTTGAACGATTTACCAAAAATTTGGAAAATATTGATCGAAAATGGTTTTGAAAGCGGACACGCTTATGGAAAATCATTAAGAGCCGTAAAAAGTTGTGTAGGAAATGCTTGGTGTCGTTACGGTATGGATGACAGTGCTGGTTTTGCCATTGAATTGGAAAATCGTTACAAAGGGATTCGTGCGCCACATAAAATAAAAGGAGGCGTTTCTGCTTGTATTAGAGAATGTGCCGAAGCAAGAGGAAAAGATTTTGGACTGATTGCCGTGGAAGGCGGCTGGAACCTCTACATCTGTGGAAACGGCGGCGCTAATCCAAAACACGCTGTTTTATTGGCCGAACAAATAGACAAAGCCACAGTTATCAAATATTTAGATCGTTTCTTAATGTATTACATCCGCACTGCCGGACCATTAGTTAGAACGGCTACCTGGCTAGAAAAATTAGAAGGTGGTATCGATTACCTGAAAGAAGTAATCATCTTTGACCGCTTGGAGATTTGTGAAACATTAGAAACAGAAATGGAATCACTCGTTGGTACTTTTGAATGTGAATGGAAGCAAGTACTTGAAAAACCAAGATTGATGAAACGTTTTAACCACTTCGTTAATTCTGATGATAAGGACGACAATATTGAATACGTGCCGTTAAGAGATCAAAAAATGCCAAAACCTTGGTAATAAAACGCAAATAGTATAATCTTTTCTCCATCTCAACTTCAACAATTTATTTAAATATTTCGCATTCGCTAAAAAAGTTGTTGAAGTGATGAAAAATAAAAACATATAAAAATGGAAGATATCTTAAGTCAATATGAAACTGTACATCCAAACGATGTGAAAATATGGTTTAAAGCTGGAAAAATCAAAGACTTTCCCAGCAATAGAGGAGGTTGTATCAAATACAAAAACAAACAAATTGCTATTTTTAATTTCGAAAGAAGAAATGAATGGTATGCCTGTCAAAATGTTTGCCCGCACAGAATGGAAATGGTACTATCCAGAGGTATGACAGGGTCTGCAGATAACATTCCTAAAATTGCCTGTCCAATGCACAAGAAAACTTTTTCTCTAGTTGATGGTTCCAATCTGAATGGAGAGGAATATTCAATTGCAACCTACCCTATAAAAGTTGTAGAAGATGAAGTATTCGTTGGCTTTTTGGAATAATTATGTATCTTTGATTTTAAACATTTCAAATGACAGCCACACCATTCCAGAACGCCAGTAAATGGATTGACGCAGAGAATGCTCAAGATCCAAACCACGAAACATACCAAGCTACAACGTATCCAAAGGAATTATTATATTCGAATCGAATGTATGAAAGGCTAATGGATTTTCATCCAGATGCTTCTGAAGCAGTTCAGATTGCCTCTAAAGCACAACATATTTGCCGATGGAAAATAGCAAGGGAATCCTACCCTATGGACCGTGTGGGTTATTTAAAATGGCGCGAAGATTTGAAAAAATTTCATGCCAAAACAGCCGCTCTTATTTTAGAAAAAGCAGGTTACAGCGAAGAATTTATTGCCAGAGTTTCTTTTCTGATCGAAAAAAAATTACTGAAGAAGGACGAGGAAACGCAACTTTTAGAAGATGTAATTTGCTTAGTGTTTCTAGCGTATTACCTCGACCCTTTTGTACAGAAACACGACAGGGAAAAAATGAAAAATATTATTCTTAAAACTTGGAATAAAATGTCTGAAAAAGGACATCAGGAAGCCTTAAAAATCAACTACAGCGCTACGAATCTTGAATTGATAAAAGAGGCTCTTGGATTGTAATTTGATTTCGTTATGAAAAGCAAAGCCAAAGAGTCTGCCGATAAAAGTACTTTCAAAAAATTAAGGCGATTGTATATTTTCGCTCTTTTGACCATTGCTATCACGGTAGTATTGAGTCAACTTCTTATTCAATATAATCTTAAAAGACAGTTGAGTGATTCCCGAATAATAAATATTTCGGGAAAACAAAGAATGCTGAGCCAGAAATTGACTAAAGAAGTTTTAATTTTAAATTTCGTAACCGATACTGCCAAAAGCAAACAAGAAATCTTTCGTATTAATGAAACACTTTCGCTTTGGAAAAGTACGCATTACAATTTAGAAAAAGGAAATGACAGTCTTGGTTTCCCTAAAGAAAAAAGTCCGAATCTCTTAGCGTTATTTACTTCCATAAAACCTCATTTTGATAGTATTGTTAGTGCCACCACACAATTTTTAATAAACAATAAGGAACACAAAAACAAAAAAGAAAATCAAAAATTAGTGCAGACTATCCTTGAGAATGAAGGTGTTTTTCTTTTGAAAATGAACCAAATTGTAAGTAAATACGACCACGAAGCACTGGATAAAGTAACGCTGCAACGCAAAACAGAATATGTGATATTTGGTTTTACTTTATTGATTTTATTATTAGAATTAATTTTCATTTTTAAGCCTACAAACCAAAAAGTAGAAAAACTAATTTCTAAACTATTGCTATCTGAAAAGAAGGCTTTAAAACTGGCCTATAACACTGAGATAATTAGCGAAATAAAGGAAAACTCTGTTAAAGAATTAAAATCACTCAATTATGCAATGGAAAACACATTGCTCTATTGCCGTGTTGCACCAGATGGTTCACTAATACATATTGGTGAAAAATTCTCTAAATTACTTCAGTATAATCCCTTCGTTTCTGACAAAACATTCTCGCAAGTATTAACGCCAATAGAAAAGGAACAACTCACAATCAGTAGAATTATTTCGGAAAAACAGCGCAGTGGCTGGCAAGGAGAACTCAATATAACCAATAGAAAAGGAGAATCCCTTTGGCTGGATATATCAATGGTTCCTGTAACCATAAAAAAAGAGGAATCTGAATTGTTGATTATCTGTTTTGATATTACCGAACGTAAAAAAGCAGAACAAGAAGTCGAACGATTGAATACCGAAAACGTAACCAATAAAATCAATCAGCAGAAGATTATTTCGAGTAAAATTGTCGAAAATCAGGAAAACGAGCAAAACAGGATTGCCAGAGAAATTCACGATGGAATTGGGCAAATGCTTACCGGTTTAAAATTCAGCTTGGAAAGTATTAATCTGGATGACAAAGAAAAAGCTGCCCAAAAAATAGAATATCTAAAAAAATTATCGCTTGACATTATAAAAGGAGTTCGTACCGCCACATTTAACCTAATGCCACCGGAATTGAGCGATCATGGAATTGTTTCTTCTATTGCAAAACTGACTCAGGAATTATCAAAACTGACAGGGAAAAATATCCTTTTTTATAATAAAACTAATTTTGATAAACGACTGGATTCTTTAATTGAAATCAACATCTATCGACTGACACAAGAAGCGATTAATAACGCTCTTAAATATGCCGAATCGACCCATATAATTGTACAGTTATCGCATAGTAGTACCATTTTGAGTATTACAATTGATGATAACGGAAAGGGATTTGATATCAATGCTGCCGAGAAAAAAAGAAATAGTGAGTCCGGAATGGGATTGCTTTTTATGAAAGAAAGGATTCAATATATTAATGGTCGGGTTTTCATCAATTCGATTCCAGACGAAGGGACTCGTATTACTTTCAATATTCCTATATAATCCACTGAATTTTACAAAATTCATTCTTTTTTCAATCCAAATAAAATAATTTCATTAGAATACGTATCTTAGCCTTTATTTTTAGGTTAATATACGTAATAATCAGGTTTCAAAATTAAGTAAGTTATGAGTAATACTATTCGAGTTGTTCTGGCAGATGATCATGTATTTGTAAGAGATGGTATCAAATCATTATTAGAAAACGAAGTCAACATAGAAGTTGTAGGCGAAGCTACAGACGGCTTAGAAGCCCTAAAAATAATAGAAACAGTAAAACCTGACTTACTGATTTTAGACATTCGTATGCCTAATTTAACCGGTATTGAAGTAGTTGAAAAACTAAGAAGTCAAAACAATATGGTAAAAATTGTTATGCTTTCTATGCATGAATCCGAGGAATACGTATTAAAATCAATCAAAGCCGGAGCTGATGGATACTTACTTAAAGGTTCCAGTAAAGAAGAGTTTCTTAAGGCAGTTCACACCATTGCTAATGGCGGAAAATATTTTAGCGGCGACATTTCGTCTATATTAATTGGGCAGCTTAGTAATCCATCCGGGACAATAGAAGCAAAACAAACATTAGACGAAGAACAGCTAATAACCAAAAGAGAAAAAGAAATTCTTAAACTTTTATTATCCGGGAAAGGCAATAAAGAAATCGCTGAAGCTTTGGACATCAGTAAACGTACAGCTGAAGTACACCGTTTTAATTTGATGAAAAAATTGAAAGTAAAAAATCTTATGGAACTTTCTAATAAAGCCACAGAATATTCTTTACTCTAATCCTTTTAAAGGCCACTTTTTGTTTGCACTAATAAAAATACGTACACAATAATACTAAAAATACGTATAAATACTTAATTATTTTTAAAAACATGCGTTTTAGCAGGTTTTACATAAGCCTTAATACTTAATTTTGATAAAAAATATAAGTATTATGAAAAATTCAAACTCATTATCCCAATCGCATAAAATTTTGTTTTTAAATACACTTGCCTTTACTATATGTTTTGCTTGTTGGACTTTAAATGGTGTTTTAGTTACCTTCTTAGTAGACAATGGTATTTTTAAATGGAGCGTTGTCCAAGTGGGCTGGCTTCTTGGAATTCCAATTCTGACAGGTTCTATTATGCGTTTACCAATCGGTATTTTAACTGATAAATTTGGGGGTAAATATGTATTCTCCATACTACTGCTGCTCTGCTCTATTCCTTTGTTTCTACTTCCTTTAGCGGATAGCTTTTTCTTGTTTGCGCTTTTAAGCTTTTTGTTTGGTATGGTAGGAACCAGTTTTGCTGTTGGTATTGGATTTACTTCTATTTGGTATCCAAAAGAATGGCAAGGAAGAGCATTGGGAATTTTTGGAATGGGAAATGCGGGAGCAGCTATCACTACATTCCTTGCCCCTTCATTATTGAATCATTTTTCAGTAGAAGACCCTCAAAATGGTTGGAAATTATTACCCATTATTTACGGAACAGCCTTAGTAATTATTGGATTTGTCTTCTTAGTTTTTGCAAAAAATAAAAAAATAGAGAACCAAACAAAAACAGTAACTGAAATGCTTCAGTCATTAAAAAGTGCCCGAGTTTGGAGATTTGGAGCTTATTATTTCTTAGTTTTTGGATGCTTTGTTGCCTATTCACAATGGTTATTACCAAACTTTATGAATGTGTATCAAACCAGTTTGGTTATGGGTGGTTTGTTTGCTACGATGTTTAGTTTACCTTCTGGTGTGATTCGTGCTTTTGGAGGTTACTTATCAGATAAATTTGGTGCACGAAAAGTGATGTATTGGGTATTATCGTCTTCAGTAGTATTGAGTGCTTTGTTGATGGTTCCAAAAATGGATATCACAACTTCAGGACCAGGTGTTATGGCTGGTAAAAAAGGAACGATAACCGCTGTTACTGAAACGAATGTAAAAGTAGGAGATAAAGACTTTCCAATCAATAAAAAGGTAGAAAAACCACTTGAAAGTTCTATTTTCCCAACCAAAAACTCATGGCAAGAAGTCGTTGTGACGCAAAACCAAGATGTTAAGAAAAAAGAATTATTAGCCAAAGGAATTACTGCAATCCATTTTGATGCAAATATGTGGGTGTACTTAGTTTTAGTAATCCTGATTGGTATTTCTTGGGGAATTGGGAAAGCAGCCGTTTACAAACACATTCCTGAATATTTCCCGACAGAAGTAGGTGTTGTAGGTGGAATGGTAGGAATGATAGGTGGTCTTGGTGGTTTCTTTGGACCAATTATCTTCAGTTATTTATTGACTGCAACCGGAATTTGGTCAAGCTCTTGGGTATTTATCCTGCTATTCTCAGCGATTTGTTTGATTTGGATGCATTTCACGGTAACCAAAATCATGAACGAAAAACAACCTACGCTATCCAGAGAAATGGAACGTAAATAATAATACTTTTTTGAATGGTTTAATTGGGTTAAAAAAGTTGTTAATAATCACACAATAAACTTCATTTAAAAAAGAGTAGCAAAACTTTCAATTCCTCTAGAAAGTTTTTACTTCATACACGGGCGTAACACTTTCTATTACGGTTTTACGTCTTGTGTAGAAGCTACAAAAATTAACCGCAAATTCACAGATTTTAAAGCTGTGAGTTTGCGGTTTTTGTTTTAAATGTAATTTTTTGCAATGAAATAAATATATATTTTATATTGAAACGCGAATGCTTGTAAGTTATTTGATAACTTTACAAAAATGTGCTGAATTATGAAATCTAATAAAAACAGGTTATCATTTTTATTTTTTACTCAATTTTAACATTGCATTTGCAACATTTAAAGTTGATTTATCATAATGCTCATGACCATATCCAAAATTCTCATTTAACTCATAAAATAATCTATAAATATCAAAAGCATTTTGAGAATCTGAAATCCATTTTACAATTATTTCTAAAATCTCATTCATATTGGTTTGAAAAGTCATTCTACCATCAGACAATCTAATCCCATTATTATCGGACTTTCTCTTACCATTATTTAAGAAAATATTCTTTTCGTCATAAATAATATCTCTAATTTCTTTGTATTCTTTTCCTTTTGGTAAATACTCCATAAGTAGTTTGCGAATTCCTTTATAATAAATATTATATTTTTCTTCGGGATTTTCAAACTCTTTACCGATTAATCGACGTAATTCATCTATTTCTTCTAAACTACCAGTTTCAGAGTTAAAACTTAATTGCTTACCAATTTTTTCATTAGATTTTTGAAGAATTTCTAATCTTTCTAAATCAGCTTTGGAAATTTCTAAATCTTCTTCTTTCCTAATTTTTTTGTTTTCATCTTCAATCATAACTACTAAAATTTAATTTCTAAAATGGATTTTATTTTTTCACTTGCTTGCTTCAAATTTTTATCATCCCAAGAAATAGGATTTAATTTTTTCAAAGATTCAGAATAGTCCGGATAAAATTCTCTAAAAGCAGCATGATAACTTTTCTTATATAACTTATCTTGATACCAAGTAAAAAATGAATAAACGATTGACTCATGTAATTCATTTTCCTTTGCAAATTTTGACACTAAATAAGCATTATTAATATATTTTTTAATGTAATGAAACTTCTCTTCGCTTAAAAAAATATCTCTCGCAAAAGAATCAGCTTTCTCTTCAATTAAAAACAAATCATTATCTCCAGTTAAATGAAAACTATTAGTTTCAATTAAATCAAAATCAAATAACACATGATGTAACTCGTGCATTAATGTAAACCAGAGAGTTGGATATTTTTTATTAAAGTCTGTCAAAACAATACAAGGCTTGCCCTTTATGATAAATGTCGCTCCTTTAACTTGTGTTGTAGAAAGATAGCTTTGAAAAATAACCGTAACTCCAAGATTATATAATGCTCTGCAAACAGTGAAAAGTCCATTTTGCAAATCTTGTGAATATGGTTTGATTTTTACTATTAAATCTTTTAATCTTTCACGATTATATTCATTTGGATTATCAATAATTTTAAAACTCTGATAAGCTGATTTTATCCAAAAATCTTTCATTTTATCTGAAAAATTTCTTTTAACCCGGCTATATAGAGGCTCGTCAAGTTGTTCTTCGTAGTCACTTATTGAGCTAAAACCAAAAAAAGATAACACTTTATCAACTAATACTTCAGTATCATCACTATTATTAAAGAAACCAAGTTTGGTTAAAGCTTTAATGTCAAAATTCTTAACTAAAAATGTTGCTTTTCTTGCATTTTCAATTGAAGAAATATTTTCTCTGCTTTGATTTTTTAAAACAACATTAATAAAATCATTAATATCAATATTCAAAAACTCTGAAATTTTGACAATATTTATAAAATTTGGTTGTTTTGCTGTTCCTGAAATTATTTCTTCAAAAACATCTTTGTCAATATTAAGTAATTTTAGAGCTTTTGTTTTACTTAAATTATATTCAACTAATTTAGTTTCAAAAACTTCTCTTACATCAACATAATTATCCTCTAAAAAAATTGATTGTAGTAATTTATTAATGTCTGTAGACTTCATATAAAAGGTATTTACCCCGCAAATATAAACAAAATATAGAAATAAAAAAACACTTAAAGGGTAATTACCCTCGAAAAAAATATTACATAATTAAATAAACGTCCCACTCACCGCAAAATTTCCGACTTTGAGAAAGTGAAAATCGGTCTGATACCGAAAAATAAAACCTCAAAGTCCAAGACTTTGCGGAGCGATAAAAGTCGCAAATAATTATCTAACGCTACGGTCATCGTTCATATTCTGACCAATCTAATATCAATTTCTCTATCCACATAATTCCATTCTTCTGTTTTACGAAGTGCTTCTAAAAGTTCTTCAAAAGCAGCGGCATCATCTGGAGCATATTCAAACCAAGTCAAAAAATCAAAAGGTTCACCAATATCTCTAGAGTGAAATAACTTTCTGGCAATTGCAGGTAAATATTTCATTCCCGTTTGCGTATGCTGGGATTTATTTTCCATTATTTTTCTACGTTCATCTTGCGCGAGATTCCACCATGCTTCTGATTTTCGGATGGGAATAAATGCAGCTAAAGTAGCTTCGGATCGACCTAAATCTTCTTGAATGGCAACTAATTTATCTTTATCTTCTTTCTCCGTGTACCTAAGATTACTCACAATTCCTTTTAGGGTCCAAATTCCTTTATTAGATGAAATTAAAGAACTTGAAATCTTTTTTATGTGAGAAATGGACTCGATTGGCTCTCCTTTCAAAGCGACCATTGAAGTTACTTTCCACTCCCCGATATTACCTCCTATAAAATCGAAAATTGTTTTATTCATATTGATTTATTTTTACAATTAAACATTTATGTTTACACAAAAAATCCCTGAAATGGCTCAATATCTCAGGGATTCTTAACTTAACTAAACAAATTAAACTAAACCAAAAAATTAACTTTTATACACCATTCCCATATCTTCAATAGAGAATTTATCGGTTAATAGATGTAATAGTTTATCTCTTAACTCTATATATTCGGGCATTTTTACGATTTCGATTTTATTTCTTGGTCTTGGCAAATGAACGGCAACAATTTCTCTGATGGTTGAAGCAGGACCATTATTCAATACCACAATTCTATCCGATAAAAACAATGCTTCTTCGATATCATGCGTAATCATTACAATCGTTTTATCTCTATTGTTTAAGTTCCATAATTTCAAAACTTCTAATTGCATGGTTCCTTTGGTAAGTGCATCCAAAGCTCCAAAAGGTTCATCCAATAATAAAACGCCAGGGTTTATAGAAAATGCTCTTGCGATTGCCACCCTTTGTTTCATTCCACCGGATAATTGCCCCGGTAATTTATCTTTGTGCTCGTATAAATTAACCATTTTAAGGTTTTTCTCTACGATTTCATGTTTCTCTTTTTTGGAACAATTCATTACAGAATCAACTGCTTGAAAAATGTTTTGATCCACAGTTAACCAAGGCAACAAGGAATAATTTTGAAAAACAATTCCGCGATCTGGTCCTGGTCCTTTTATTTTTTGATTGTCTAATTCAACCGTTCCGCCTGTTGGCGTAATCATTCCTGCAATAGCATTCATAATTGTTGATTTCCCACATCCTGAATGTCCAATGATGGATACAATTTCTCCTTTTTTGATAGAAAGATTAATATCTCTTACTGCAATATATTTTCCTTTTGGAGTTGGAAATGAAATTTCCAAATCTTTAATTTCTAAATAGCTCATAATAGTTATTTTTATTTGGTTAAGCTTTGTAAGCCACTTTGTTTTCGATATAAGTAAATAATTTGTCAAAAAGTAATCCTACAACACCTATGATAATGATGGCTGATATTACTTTTTCTAAACTTAATGCATTCCAGCTGTCCCAAACAAAGAACCCAATTCCTGCACCACCAGACAACATTTCGCCGGCAACAATTACCAACCAGGCCACACTGATACTCAAACGCAATCCTGTAATGATATGAGGCAAACTGTACGGAATTAAAATTTTGGTCAGGTAACGCATTTTGGAAAAACCAAAAGCTTTAGCTACGTTTTTATGATCTTGTGGAATCGATGCCACACCAAAAGAGGTATTGATAAGTGTAGACCACAATGAGGTAATAAAAACAATAAATATAGTAGCCATACCAGTATCTTTGAACACAACCAAACCAATAGGGAACCAAGCTAACGGGGAAACAGGTTTTAAAAGCTGTACAATTGGATAAAAAATTTGTTTGCATATTGAACTTGCTCCCATCAATATCCCAATTGGAATAGCGATTAATGAACCCAATAAAAATCCCATCAACACTGTTTTTATTGAACTGAATAATTGCAATCCAATTCCTTTATCATTTGGTCCGTAATCATAAAAAGGATCACGAATCATTTCGTATAATACAGTTAATGTAGCTTTTGGATCAGGAAGAGCTCCTTTAGTATAATAACTTAATAAGCTCCAAAATCCTCCAAAAACAAATAAACCTAAACTGGCTAATGCCAATGATTTTATTTTTACAAGTACTGTATTAAGGATCAATTTGAATTTAATATTTTCAGATGCTACAACAGTATTGCTTTCAGTCGAAACGCTAATTACTTGGTCTAAGGCATCAACGGTTAATGTGTTTTTATCAGACATTTTATTAAAATTTAGTTCAATTATGTATTTTGTATTCTTTAAAAACCCGCACTATTTTACTGTAGCCATACACAGGACTGCATCGCTACAGTAATTAAGGATTCCGTTTATTGTAATCTATCTTTTTACCACTTTTAAATAAGCCGCAGGGTTTGATGGGTCAAAAACTGTTTTATCCATAGTAAGAGAAAAAGGTTTCATATCATCGTTTGGAATTTTCACTTTCATGCTCTTTGCTACTTCTTCATACAAATCTTGCAACACTAGTTTATCAGCAATTGCTTTATAATTAGGAGCTTCTTTCAAATATCCGAATCGTACGAATTGTGCCATCGCCCAAATTGCGTAGGATTTACGAGGATAATTTACCATTCCGCCTTTGTAAAACAACATGTAGTTATTAGAATATACTTCAGTTCCTTGGTTGCAACCTAAATTATAATCACCCATTAATCTTGATTCAATAACGTCTGCCGGAGCATTTACATAAGGAGCTCTACCAATAATTGCAGCCGCTTTTTTACGATTAGATGGATTATCTAACCAGATACAAGCTTCCATAATGGCTTTCATTACTTTTTTAAGGTCTTCTCTACGTTTTGAACTAAATTCCTTATTGACAACCAATGCTTTTTCAGGATGATCTTTCCAAATATCTTGTGAAGCAATTTGAGTAAAACCAATTCCTTGTTTTACAGCAACTCCGCCCCAAGGCTCCCCTACACAGTATCCATCCATGTTACCTACTTTCATGTTAGCGACCATTTGCGGAGGAGGAATTGTAATGATTTTTACCGCTTTTTGATTCAAACCTGCAATAGACATCCAGTTACGCAACCATAAATCGTGCGTTCCTCCAGGAAAAGTCATTGCAAAGGTTACTTCTTTCTCCGCTTTTAATTTGGCAGCAACCACTGGCGCTACTTTATTCATTTGCTTGAAACCTACTTTTCCACAAAAATCATTAGAAAGTGTTATGGCTTGACCGTTTACGTTTAGCATCATCGCAATCATCATTTCAGATCCTGCTTTTCCTCCTACTCCAGTGTACACTGAAAAAGGCATGGTATATAAACAATGTGCTCCGTCTAATTCACCTGTTAGGATTTTGTCACGAACATTCGCCCATGAAGATTCTTTGGTTACTACAACCTCAACTCCATATTTTTTGAACAGCCCTAGTTCTTTTGCCATAACAATTGGAGAACAATCCGTTAAGGGAATAAACCCTAATCGTACTGGATCATTTTGAGCACTTATTGTTGTAAAAGCCGAACTCAATACTACTAACAAGGTCAACAGAACTCTTTTGAAAACCCTTGTTATTTCTTTATTTGAATTTTTCATTTTATTTGTTTTTAAAAATTGAATACTATAATTTATTTTTTAGCTAAAAAGTTAGGTTTAATATTTAGCATCACATAAGCAAATTGTGGGCTAAGATCAGGGTTTGTAACATTTTTAACCGCTGCAGAAGCCATTGAATTGGTAGCTTTCATGTAAGAATACCCAGCTTCGATGTTGATCATTTTAGTCAAATTATATTTTACTAACAAATCTACTTCAGTACCTAAATAAGAACTTAATTTTCCTCCTGCTCCATTAGATAATGTATTCGCAGCTTCAAAACCATGAACATCTAATAGTAAAGTAAGATTGTCTCTCATATTGTATTTAGCTTTGAAGAAATAGTTTAACAATCCTTGTTTTCCAAAACCATTCGCAGCGTAGAAATAATCCATACTTCCCCAGAATTTGTGAGGTGTTCCGTAAAGTGGGTCAAAACGATTGTTATCAGTTGTAGCTGTTACAGCTTTTATACCGTCATCACCAGATAAATAATCAATACCAGGCCCTACAAATAATTTTCTTCCTACTTGTAATGTTGATGTTATTGAAGCTAGATTAGCACTTATAGATCTTCCGTCTTTGTCATGTCCTCCTTGGTGATACACACTTCCGGTAAGGTTCAGTTTTCTGGCAATAGTTGAATTAAAGTAAAAACCGGCAGTATTACGACTCCAAACTCCTTCTCCATACACTTTAGTAGTTACTGCAGGTGTTCCTGAAGTTACATTGGTATATTTGTTGAAATCATCTTTAAAGAATAAAAACGAGATATCACCAAAAGAAAGTTTCTTTCCTATATAAGCGTACTGAAACGATTTGTACATCGTACCTATTCCATTCGTACCAGCGCCATAAGCTGAATTTGTTCCATTGTAAACGGTACCTGTACCAAGTTCTTTGTTTTGGTTAAAAGCAGCTCCAACGTCAGCAATCCAACCTTTATTTGCAAATTTGAATACAATTGCATCGTGTCTTCTACCTTGTTGTAACCAATCTAAACCTCCCAATACTTTTTGGTCATCATAAGAGATTTCTTGACGTCCTATTTTTAAAGATAAATTTTGAATAGTACTAGTCGTATCGTTTAACATAATCTCTCCCCAAGCTTCGTGTAACATGATACCATTATTTGCTTCAGTAGTTGTTCTGTTTATAGAAGAAGCATCTTGACCCCAAACGCGTACGTCTTGTAATGCCATAAATACTTTGAATCTATATCCCGTGAATCCTAAATTTAATCGTGCTCTTTGAGAATTGAATAATGCTGCTTTTTCCCCATCTTTTTGCAAAGTTCCTTGTCCCGCTCTAATTTCAGTTCTTTCTCTAATTTGTCCTGTTGCGGTTAATTGAGCTTTCGCTTCATTGTGGCTTAAAAAGGTTAAGGCGATGCCTAAGAAAATAGATTTTGAAAGATTTGCACTTGAAATGCTCCCTTTTTTTAAACCTTGAATATTTAGTAATGTGGTTTTAATCTTTTGCATAATCATATGTTTTAATTAGTATGAAGTAAATTTACGTAAGTACTAATACTTACGTACAATGTAAAAAACAGATACAAATAGCTTTTTAACACGATAAAACAAGGAAGTAAAACAGTTTATTTTATGCGAAAAAGCAGTAAATATCGCTCAACGCAGGTATAGCTTGACTTGAGTAGAATTAAATACGTAGAAAAAAATACGCACTTATAAAATTTGATTGGGTAGTAGTTTGATAATAGACTTTTAAAAGGTGGTCAAATCAATTATCGTTTGAAGAATGAAATACTTAAAAAGTAATAGGAAGGGTAGAAAACATAATAAGCATAAAAAACAGCAATCTAAATCTAAAGGTATTTGTGTTCCTGTATTTCCGATTTTAATTTATCGGTATTAGTTAATCCAATTTTCTTACCAACGGCCTTAATAAGTAATTCTTTTTTTAAACTCGAAATCACCCGTATCACTTGCTCTTCGGTGGTTCCTGCAAAATCGGCAATTTCTTTTCTGGACAAATCAAGTCCTATTACACCATTTGACTGACCAAATTTTCTATGAATGTATAATAAGGTATCAATTACTCTTTCACGCACATTCATATGTGCAATTTTGCGAATATTATTCTCGCTTTTATTCAGTTCTTCTGCATAAAACAGCATCAAATCAAAAGTAAACTCAGGAACATTATGAAGTATTTCGAGCATATCTTCATTACTAAAATTACATAATGTAGTATCTTCGAGCGCATAAGCACCTATAAGATAGCGCTTACTGGTACCAAAACCTCTAAACCCGATTGTATCTCCATCCTTTGTTAATCGTACAATTTGTTCTCTTCCGTTGATACCTGTTTTTACCGTCTTTACCTTTCCTTTATAAATAAAGTACAAACCCTGAATTGGCGCACCTTCAATGATAAATTGTTGTGATTTTTTACAAGTAAAACTACGCTTTCTATCGATGTAACTTTTCATTTGTTCTAAATGAAGATGCTTTTTAATGAAACAATTTTCATTTATGCAGCTGCTACAAGTGGTTAATTCTTCTTTCATACGAAGCTAATATTTATTTTTAAAAGGAATATGGTATCGCCATTCTTCATTATTTTTTATGATTTTGAATCATGGCGATGTCATGGCTAAAATTTAAAATCGTTCACAAAATGATTTGGTACCAAATATTTATTTTACCCAAAATTATAAAATAAAATCCACTCAATACGTATTAATACGTAAAAATACTTATTTTTACACTTTCTGTAAGATTAAAACAGATCAATATACTAAGCTTTCATTATTAATAAAGAAATTCAATAATGCAAAATTCAGAAATCAAAACTACGTGTTCCTATTGTGGAGTAGGATGCGGAATTATAGTAACCAATGATTCTAAAAATGGAGTCACCGTTACAGGCGATAAAGACCATCCGGTGAATAGAGGCATGCTTTGCTCGAAAGGGATGAATCTTCATTATGTAGTCAATGACACTTCCGACAGGATTCTCTATCCAGAAATGCGATGGAGTAAGTCCCATCCTATGGAAAGAGTGAGCTGGGATACTGCTTTGGATCGTGCAGCAGCTGTCTTTTCGTCTATAATAAAAAAATATGGTCCTGACAGTGTTGGATTCTATATTTCTGGACAATGCCTTACGGAAGAATATTACTTGGTAAACAAACTGGTAAAAGGATTTCTGAAAACCAATAATATCGATACCAACTCCCGTTTGTGCATGAGTTCAGCGGTGGCAGGTTACAAAAAAACATTTGGTGAAGATTCCGTACCAATCGCTTACGACGATATTGAACTGGCAGATACATTTTTGATAACAGGAGCTAATCCTGCTTGGTGTCATCCTATTCTTTTTAGACGAATCGAACAACACAAGGAAAAAAATCCTAAAACAAAAATCATTGTAATCGATCCTCGCAGAACGGATTCGGCTTTAGCTGCCGATTTGCATTTACAAATCATTCCAGGCACTGACATTATTTTATATCACGCTTTGGCCAAAAGGTTAATCGAAAAAGGATATGCCGACACTGATTTCATTAAAAACCATACTGAAAATTTCAAATTATATAAAGACCTTGTACTTTCCAGTTCCTTAGAAAAAGCTTCTAAACTTTGTGGCGTTCCTTTGAATGACATTAAATTAGCTGCTGAAATCATTGGTAAAGCCAAAGGATTTCTTTCGCTTTGGGCAATGGGATTGAATCAAAGTGCTATTGGCGTAGATAAAAATACAGCTTTACTTAACCTTTCTTTATTAACCGGACATATAGGAAAACCAGGTTCTGGACCTTTTTCATTGACTGGTCAACCTAATGCTATGGGTGGTCGTGAAGTAGGTGGAATGGCTAATTTACTGGCTGTACACAAAGAACTAAACAATCCGGTACATCGTAAAGAAGTAGCTGATTTTTGGGGAGTTGAAGACCTATCCGAAAAACCGGGATTAACGGCTACTGAAATGTTTGATGCTTTGGAATCTGGAAAAATGAAAGCGATTTGGGTTATTTGTACCAATCCAATGGTAAGTTTACCAGACTCCCGAAGAGTGGAAAAAGCGTTGGCTAATGCCAAATTTGTGGTCGTTCAGGATATTTCTCATAATGCGGATACGTCAAAATTTGCCGATTTATTATTGCCTGCAGCGGGTTGGTTAGAGAAAGAAGGAACCATGACCAATTCTGAAAGACGAATTTCCTATTTGCCGAAAGGCATTAATGCACCGGGAGAAGCACTACCGGATGTGGAAATTCTGACTCGTTTTGCTAAAAAAATGAATTTCACCGGCTTCAATTTCAACAGCACCGAAGATATCTATAAGGAACATTGTCTAATGACAAAAAACACCAATATCGATATTTCCTTTTTAAATTACAATCGTCTAAAAAACGAAGGCACTTTTCAATGGCCAGTTCCTGATTATGGACATCCTGGAACACCACGTTTATTTACCGATAAAAAATTTTATACGCCTTCGCAAAAAGCAATTTTTAATATCCCAACGGCTATTGAAAATACTTCGGAACAACCAAATGACCAGTTTCCATTCATTCTTACCACGGGTCGAATAAGAGACCAATGGCATACGATGACTAAAACCGGTAAAGTGTCCCGATTAATGACGCATATTCCGAGTCCTATGCTTGAAATAAATCCTATTGATGCCTACAAAGCATCCATTAATAATGGCGATATTGTTGTAGTAACCAGCAAAAACGGAACGGTTCGTGTAAAAGCGAAAGTTTCAGACACTATTAGAGAAGGCGTGTTATTCTTGCCAATGCACTGGGGGAAACAATTGGAAAATGATTTGAACAGAACCAATAATTTGACCAATACACTCGTAGATCCTGTATCAAAAGAGCCTGATTTCAAGTTTACCACTGTTTCTGTAGCCAAATATGTAAAACCTTTCGAAAAAATCGCGGTTGTGGGTGCTGGAGCGGCGGCTTTCCGATTCATTCAAAACTACAGGGAAATCAATACTTCTGATGAAATTATTGTTTTTTCAAATGAAGAAAATCCATTTTACAACAGGGTGTTATTACCGGAATACGTGACTGCGGAACTTTCTTGGGAACAGCTTTTAAAAATAAAAGATGAAGCCTTAAGTAAGCTAAATATCACTATGAAATCAGGTGTTTCAATTGATAACATTAACACCAAAGAAAATATAATTCTAGATAGTGATGGCTTCACCCATTCTTTTGATTCTTTAATTTTAGCAACCGGAAGCCGACCTTTTATTCCTGAAAATGCACAATTGCATTTGCCGGGACGATTCACAATCAGAAAAAAAGAAGATGCAGACCGATTAAAAAACTATTTGGATAACACTAATTTAGTTGCAGAAGAGCAACATGTAGTTATCGTAGGTGGTGGATTATTAGGATTAGAATTAGCTGCAGCCTTAAAACATAAAAAAGTAAAAATCACGATAATTCAAAGGGCTTCCCGATTAATGGAACGTCAATTAGACCGAATTTCGAGTAAATTACTTGCCGAAGAAGTGCAACTGCGTGACATTCAAATTTATTTTGATAATGAAGTCAGTACCGTATTCGAAACAGACAATCCAAACGAATTAGAAATTGCCCTGAAAAGTGGTCGAATTATCACTGCCAATGCCATCGTATACACCATTGGTACTATTCCAAATATAGAATTAGCCAAAGAATCAGGAATTTCCTGTGGACGTGGTGTAAAGGTGAATCAGTATTTACAATCATCGAATCCAAATGTATTTGCTATTGGTGAAATCGCTGAATTCAACAACCAGTTATTCGGAATTACTTCAGCAGCCGAAGAACAGGCTGATGTACTAGCGAATTATATGGCCGGGGATATCAGCAGTTTTTACAAAGGCTCCGTTTTAATGAATATATTGAAACTGGAAGATATAAATTTATGTAGTATTGGCGAAGTAGAAATCCCAGACAATGACGATTCTTACGAAGAAATTGTGTTTGCCGATTTAGGAAAAAGATACTATAAAAAATGCATCGTCAAAAACGACTTGTTGGTAGGTGCTATTTTGATGGGTGATAAAAACGAATTTGCCGAATTCAAAACCATGATTGAAAGCAAAATCGAATTATCAGATAAAAGAAATACGCTGCTTAGAGGAAGTTCGAATACTAAACCGGTAATAGGTAAATTAGTTTGTTCTTGCAGTCAAGTAGGAAGCGGAAATATTGAAGAAGCCATAAAAAGTGGCGTGACCAATTTCACCGAATTATGCAAAACCACAGGTGCTGGATTAGGTTGTGGAAGTTGCAAAACCGAAGTGAAAGAAATCTTATCAAAATGCAAATAATAGTTAGCAGTATTCCGTAATCAGTTAATAACTGAATACTAAAAACTGTAAACTGAACACTAAAAAATATGGAATTGACAAGACTAATAGTAAAAGGAGGCGTGATTTCACCAGGTGAATTACGAGTAATTGTAAATATGGCTTTAGAACAAGGATTGGATTCCATCTCCTTTGGTTCTCGACAAGACATTATATTCCCTAAAGGCTTCACTCCTATTGAAAAGGAAAAAAGTGGTAAGAATCATTTTGTTTATCCCAATGAAAAAAGTGGAAACAACATTGTTTCTTCCTATGTTTCCACTGATATTTTCAGAAATACCCCTTGGCTTACAGGGAATAAGTTTTTATATATTTTAGAGCAATTTAAAGAACAACCCGAGCTAAAAGTAAACATCACCGATCCAAAACAACAGTTAGTTCCTTTATTTACAGGACACGTTAACTTTATTGCTTCGGATCATGAAGATTATTGGTTTCTATACATCCGTTTGCCTAATTGGGATAAAATGGAAATGTATCCCGTACTGATTTACAGTTGGAATATTGCCGAAGTATATTATGCCATTGAAAAAATACTCGAAGAAGAACCTGATTCTGTAGATATGATTTTTCAATTGGTCAGCGATGCTTTGGACACTAATAACAGAACCATTGACAAACCTTTAAACATTCCCTTCTACCCATTTCCTTATTATGAAGGAATGAATCGATTGGGAATTGATCAATATTGGTTGGGATTGTATTGGAGAAATAATCTCTATGATTTAGAGTTTTTGAAAGAAATGTGCGATTTATGTTTTGACTGCAAAATTGGAAAAATATGCATTACGCCATGGAAATCATTTATTATAAAAGGGATCCCAAAAGACCGAAAATTAGATTGGGAAAAATTCTTGGGTAAAAAAGGAATTAACGTTCGTCACTCCTTATTGGAATTGAACTGGCACTTACCCGTTGCGATGGAATGGGCTTTGAATCTTAAAACTTTTCTGGTTCGAACGTTAGATCAGTTTGACATTAGTACTTACGGACTTACCTTTGGTTTATCAGAATACAATCGTGAGGGACATTATTTCACTTCGATTGTGGTCGAAAAAAATGAATTGCCAAAAGACTTAGAATCCATCAAAATTAGAGATACGTACAATGTTTTGTACGCCAAAAATTTTGATCCAAATACCAAAGAATATATTGTTCATGCGCAAGATGTAGACAAACTGGAGCTACCAACCATTTTAATTGAATTGAGTAGAAAATATTTTGAAGATTTAGGAAATTTAGTTGTTGAAGTAAGCAAAACAGCCACCAAAAAAGAAAAAGCAGCACAAGACATTCATCAATGTCCGGAATGTTTGACTTTATACAATTCAGAATACGGCGATGTTACTCGAGGAATCGAAAAAGAGACTTTATTTAAAGACTTACCTGTAGACTATTGCTGTTCCTTGTGTGAATCTCCAAAAAGTAATTTTATAGTATTAACAGGAGAAAAACTGGACACTTTATTATAATCCAAAAAAAGCAGTCACGAATTATACTAATTATTTTAAAATTATAAGGACTTAATTTGTGAAATTCGTGGTTCAAAAAAACTCAAAACACTGATTACTACCAAAACCAATTACAATATGAATACCACCTTCAAAACAGTAAGTTCCTCTCACATAACAATTTCTGAATTAATGCTGCCTTCTCACACTAATTTTAGTGGCAAAATACATGGAGGTTATATTTTGTCATTACTCGATCAAATTGCTTTTGCCTGTGCTTCAAAGTTTTCCGGTAATTATTGCGTAACGGCTTCTGTAGATACGGTAAATTTCTTAAAACCTATTGAAGTGGGTGAATTGGTAACCATGAAAGCCAGCGTAAATTATGTGGGAACCAGTTCTATGATTATTGGTATTCGTGTGGAATCAGAAAATATTCAGACAGGAACCGTTAATCATTGTAATTCGTCTTATTTTACAATGGTTTCAAAAGACAAAGAGGGCAAAAATGCAGCCGTTCCCGGATTAATCCTTACGAATCTAAAAGAAGTAAGTCGGTTCCAAAACTGTGTGAAACAAATTGCTTTGAAAAAAGAAAGAGAATATCAAAAGAGCATTTCCACTTTTGGATCTATAGAAAATATTTTGAGTTTGAATCAGTATAATATCAAGGTGGAGTTGCAATGATAATTAATAATAGGCTAAAATTGAAATAGTCGTGGTTTGTAACCCAGTTATGTTTAGCTGTTACAAAACGTTTTATTATTATTATTATTTTTATTTCTAAAAAATCAGTGCGAGTAAACGAATTCTATATTTTTGTTTTTAATTAGGTAGCAAACAATTTATCCGTCATATTGTAACTACCCTCAATAAAGAATTTGAGTCCTAAAATTCTTTTTTAGTTTCGCTAATTTATACCATTATTACTTACAATAAGACAAGCGCCCCATTATTCTATCAAAACTATAAGAGCCCTACTGCGATATCCAGATACTCTAATCCCTTTTTAAAGAATTATTTTTCCATAAGTTGACTCTGTAACGGATTTTAGAAAAGAACCATAGTTTTTATCTATTAAAAATAAATTTCAATACTGATTTTTATATGTATATTCGTTATCTAGAAAATAAAAACAATTACAATATGGAAAATAACACAAATCCAATCGCATCTTCTTACAATGTGAACACTGAAAGCAAATGCCCATTTAATCATGGTGCAAGTGCTGGTACTCCGGCAAAGCAAGGTGCTGGTTCTGCTCCGGCAAATCGGGAATGGTGGCCAAATCAATTGAAATTAAACATCTTACGCCAACACGGTGCGTCATCTAACCCGATGGGAGAAACGTTCAACTATGCGGAAGAGTTCAAGTCTTTAGATTTTGCAGCCTTGAAAAAGGACATCATGGATTTAATGACCACTTCACAAGACTGGTGGCCAGCAGATTATGGTTTTTACGGTGGTCTATTCATCAGAATGGCTTGGCACAGTGCAGGTACGTATCGCATCGCGGACGGACGTGGTGGGTCTGGAGCTGGAACGCAACGTTTTGCACCGCTAAACAGTTGGCCAGACAATGCCAACTTAGATAAGGCTCGTTTGTTACTTTGGCCTATCAAACAAAAATATGGCAGAAAAATTTCTTGGGCTGATTTATTGATTTTAACTGGTAACTGTGCTTTAGAGTCGGCTGGTTTTGAAACTTTTGGTTTCGCTGCCGGACGTGAAGATGTTTGGGAACCAAATGAAGATATTTATTGGGGTTCCGAGCGCGAATGGTTAGGTGACAATCGTTATAATGGAGAACGCGAATTAGAGCAACCTCTTGCTGCAGTTCAAATGGGATTAATCTATGTAAATCCAGAAGGACCTAACGGAAACCCAGATCCAGTATTAGCAGCGCACGATATTCGTGAAACTTTTGCCCGTATGGCAATGAATGATGAAGAGACTGTTGCATTAAGTGCAGGTGGACACACACTTGGTAAAACCCATGGTGCGGCAGATCCAGAGAAATATGTTACTGCTGAACCAGCAGGAGCAAGTATCGAAGAACAAAGTAAAGGTTGGAAAAACAGTTTTGGTACCGGTAATGGTGGAGATACAATTACTAGTGGTTTAGAAGGGGCATGGACTACCACTCCGTCTAAATGGAGCAATAACTATTTCGAAAATTTATTTGGTTATGAGTGGGAATTAACCAAAAGTCCCGCAGGTGCGCACCAATGGAAACCAAAAGATGGTGCAGGAGCTGGTTTAGTGCCAGATGCTCACGACCCATCAAAAAGTCACCAACCGTTTATGTTGACAACAGACCTTTCTCTGCGATTTGATCCTGCTTATGAAAAAATATCAAGACGTTTTCTAGAGAATCCAGCCGAATTCAATGATGTATTTGCTAGAGCATGGTTCAAGCTAACACACCGTGATATGGGTCCAAAGACTCGCTATTTAGGACCAGAAGTTCCTGCTGAAGAATTAATTTGGCAAGATCCTATTCCTGCAGTAACACATGAATTGATTAATGATGAAGATATTGCTTTATTAAAAGCAACAATTTTGGCTTCAGGATTATCCGTTTCTCAATTGGCATCAACTGCCTGGGCTTCAGCATCAACTTTCCGTGGATCTGACAAACGTGGTGGAGCAAACGGTGGTCGTATTCGTCTAGAACCTCAAAAAGATTGGAAAGTGAATAATCCTTCTCAATTGGAGAAAGTTCTAGAAACACTTGGTCAAATTCAAAAAGAATTCAACAACGCTAATTTTGGCGGTAAGCAAGTCTCCATTGCTGATTTAATAGTCTTAGGTGGTAGTGCAGGAATTGAAAAAGCAGCAAAAAATGCTAATCATGATGTGAAAGTGCCTTTTACTCCAGGAAGAACAGACGCTTTACAAGAACAAACAGATGTAGATTCATTTGCAGTTCTTGAGCCTCAAGCAGATGGTTTCCGTAATTACATTAAAACAAAATATACGGTTTCAGCTGAGGAACTCCTTATTGATAAAGCACAATTGTTAACACTATCTGTACCAGAAATGACAGCACTTGTTGGTGGTATGCGTGTATTGAATACGAACTTTGATCACTCGCAAACGGGAATTTTCACAAAACGTCCAGAGGCTTTAACGAACGATTTCTTTGTAAACCTACTTGATTTAGGTACAACTTGGAAAGCGGTTTCAGAATCGGATGACGCATTTGTGGGTACCGATCGTAAAACAGGTGCAATCAAATGGGTTGGAACTCGTGTGGATCTTATTTTTGGTTCTAATACAGAGCTAAGAGCCATTGCTGAAGTTTATGGCGCTGTAGATTCTCAAGAAAAGTTTGTTAAGGACTTTATTGCAGCGTGGACTAAGGTAATGAACCTAGACCGTTTCGATTTAGTTTAATTACAGCCTTATAGAATAGTACTAAAGGTGGTCTGGTAACGGACCACCTTTTTTATTTCTTTTTGATCTGCTTTTTCCATTTTAAGCTACATTCCATTTTGCTTCTGTTTTTAAGTACTACACCAAAATAATAAAAATTCGCTCTCTTTCCTCATTCTCCTTATCATTTTCATGGTATCGTGACCGACAAAGAAGAAATCTAAAACCAAATCCTATACCGCTATTTTTTTAAAAATTCAGTTTCAAGGCACAAGCAGAAAGTTCCTGTAAACTGGGCCGTTATCTTTAGGAGCAAAACGAGTGGCGTTTTCAAGAACGAATCTTCCCGCTGTCCGCTGTATCTCTTCACTACGCTACGAGGATGCCGCTACCATCAGGGCTAGGAATCACGAACTTTTTTCATAATACCGTTTCCACAATCTGGTCATTGCGAGGAACGAAGCAATCACACTTAAATATTCCTCTCAAAAGTAAGAAGTAACTACAAAATTTCTCTTTATCAAAAAAGCTTATAAGTCGTTCATGAACCGCGTTACAAACGCTACGTTTTGCACTATTAAAGTAGGTACTCGTTGAAAACGAGCCAGAGATAGTTTAAATAAATATAATATTATGTTGGAATTTCAGTGGTCTTTTAGAAGCTAGCGCGAGCGTCCCGCTCGTGCCCACAATCAATATCAGTTCCTGTCTATTTCCAGAATCGTTTGATCGTCACAACCATAATTTCTGGCACTGCTATATTTCCAATCTACAGCATCAGTTACAAATCCAGTTTCAACAGGATTGTTGTGAATGTATTTTAGTTTTTGCTCAAATACGTTCAACGACCAAATCTCGATAGGATTATTATGTTGTTGCCAAAACTGTCTATTCGTGACATTACTATTCTTTTTTCCTGCTCTTTCAAACATCCATAGCATCCATTCTTTTCTGCTTTCTTGTGGATTTTCCTCAATTGTTTTTACTATTTTCTTTGAAGTATATCCTTTAAAATCTCTTATCAACCCGGAGGGGTCATTTAATGACGAACGGAATATAAGATGGATATGACTTGGCATAATGCAATATCCATAAATTTCCATGCCTTTATTTTTTCTGCAAAAATCTAACGATTCTATAATGCACCAGAAATAATTGTCTCTAGTAAATACATCAATCCAATTGACAACAGCGAAACTTATAAAATATGCACCGGATTTTTCAGCAAATTTGTATTTTCTACTCATTGGTTATAAAATAAAAATTGACTTAGGTTTGTGGGCACGAGCGTAAGCCAGTACTTTAAGAAATATTTACAGGAATTAGTTTTCAAATGCTAGCGCGAGCGTCCCGCTCGTGCCCACAATCAAATTTCTCTTCTCTTTGTTTTTCGCAATAATTTAATGATTCAATTATGTTTCCAAAATATAAATCCTTAATCAATTCAATACAGCTATACAATGGATAGTTGATAAACTTATAAAATCAGCTCCCGTTTTTCCAAAAAATTATATTGTGTATATTATATATTGTGTTTACTTAACGGGCACGAGCGGGACGCTCGCGCTAGCTGGGGCTGGGCTTTATTTCAGATCTTCAGGAATTTTTATTAAATCTTTAAAAGCTTTTATATTTGAATGATTATAATGTTTTCCTCTAAAATCCCATAAGATAAAGAATGTAAATATAAAGCCAACAATTGTTATTAGTGCAGTAATTAAAAAATTGTTCTTATAATTTTCATAAACGTAAATACAATTATCAATTTTCCATTCTGCTAAATATAAAAAATAAGTAATCGCACAAATCATAACTATTCCACAATACATTAGTTGCTTGAGTGATTTATTTTTCCATTTCGCAATTTCATTTTCTATGAATTTCTCACGGTTTTCTGCAATTAAATTTTTTAAAATTTCGTTTTTCTCTTTTCTTTCTTTTTCTAATTCATTTGATAAATTGT
The DNA here is from genome assembly GCF_048158525.1 of Flavobacterium algoris. Taxonomy (NCBI): domain Bacteria; kingdom Pseudomonadati; phylum Bacteroidota; class Flavobacteriia; order Flavobacteriales; family Flavobacteriaceae; genus Flavobacterium; species Flavobacterium algoris. Next base: position 58,161 of record NZ_JBLNKT010000012.1, on the reverse strand, counting down.
CAATCTTAATTTTGTTTTGATTTTGTTCATTTGAAAGTTGTTGCTTTTGATTTTCTAATTGCTCCGACTTTTCATTTAACGAAATTTCTTTTGTTTTAAAATTAGATTTTACCTTATCCAAAATGTTTATTTCCTTTTCAAACCTTTCATATAACTTGTCAAATTTTTCTATTCGCTCTTTTTCTTCTTTTTCTTGAATTAGTGATTCCTCTTTCAATTTTTTCTGAAATTCAACAGAGTTTGTATTGGCAAGATTGTTAAAATCGCTTATATTTTTTATTTGACGATTTGAAATTCTTGAAGAAATATTTAAAATATCTTTATCTGTTATTACGTCAGCTCTATATTTTTGAATATTTTGGTCAAGTTCTCTTATTATACTAGCTTTTGGAAGTGAATCGTTTAAAGTATGTGCAACAATTGATGATAGACCAATATCTATTAAATCTTCGTTTTCAATGTTGGTATTTAAACGTGGATTGCTTAACCATAAAATATTTAATAATTCATCTACACGAATAGTTTCCTTTTGATATTCGTAACTATATTTTTCAAAGTCTTTAAAATCCTCTAATTCATGCGAGCTTGAATTATTAACAAACCAACAATTTACTTTTTCAAATTCTCTAATTTTTTTTGTACGTTTCTCTTTTACGTATAATATTGCAATTGTATCATGAAGTGCAGAAAAATGGTTTGTTCTAATTTTCTTAAATTTCTCCAATTCTGTTGAATTTTTTGCAGATGTTTTTAATCTTTCTGTAAAAGAGTAAATTGAAATACCAAACGACTTAACACTATCATCTAAATTGTCAATAATTCTTTCTAAATCACTTGAATTTAAATCTCTTCGTTCACAAGCATTGTAAAGGTCTTCAGGATTTATTTTTCTAGTTAAAAACGTATTAGTGAAATTTTCTGCCTTTTTCTTAATTAATGCCTTTGTTTCTTCAATTGTGTCTGATAAAATAGTTAGTTTAAAACCTAAATTTTTTCCAACTTCTATTAATTTCTTGCATGTATGTGTAGATTCTGGTGTGTTTAAATCTATTAAACTTATTATGAAATTTGTGTCAAAAAGTAATTCTACGTCTTGTGTGAAATTTTCAGTTTTATACTCTAAAAAACTAGAAATAATAGAGCCTAGATAAATTCTTCGAACTACATCAAATACTTTTGGGATTTTTTTGAAAAATTCGACAAATTGAGCTTCAATTGTATAATCGATACCGTTAGGATCTTGGTTGTTCGATAAATATTTTGAAATTGAAATTTTATTTTTGTCAATAAAGTCAAAAATGGAAGTTTTATTTGAAACTTCGATATTTTTTAATTTACAAAAATCTATAAAAATTTTTTCTAAATTTTCAGCATCTCTCTTACTTTCTTGAATTTTTTCTTCAAAATCTTCAAAATAAAATGCTTTTAATATGAATGAGCTATCTTTATTTATTATAAAATTTTGTTCATCACCAATATTAACTTCGTTAGCAATTTGATTCAGAATAATTTTAAGAACAGGAATTGGAAAATCTATTGAGTACATTAGATTTGCCTCATTTTGAATTTCTAAAATTGATTCCCCTTTTAAAATTCCTTTACTATTTATTTGATTTAATGTTCGCTTAATTAATGGAACAAATACATCAACAGGACCTTTCATTAAAGTACCACTATTTCTAATATGCGCTAATAAACTATATGTAATTGCTTTATTTTCATTCATTTAATTTGGAAGATATTTAAGATTTATTTTTGAACCACATATTTATACGTTTAAAACTATTTGTGATTTTGAATTTATTAATATTTTTATCTTTTTGTGCACATTTTTGGTAGTCTTGCCTACAACTTGCATATAGGCCTGACGTTATAATACTTATCACTCCTAAATTGGGTAAATAAGTCTTATTAGAATCAGTGCTTACTTATTTCAAATGTACTATTTAATTACCGAAAAATCTTAATAAAATAAAATTTGACAATTAACTTGTCTTCAAAAATAATACCTTCTTAATTGTAAACTTTACGGGAAACCTCATTTACGTTCTTTTTTTACAAAATCCCTAGCCCCGGTAGCAGTGAAAACACCATGCAGGTAGAGAACCACTTTTTCTGGTGGTGGCAGAGCGACCGCAGGAAGCTCCTGCCGGCGCCTAGAAAAAGGGTTTGAGACCAAATGGGTTGTAACGAATAACGGGATTAGCTCCTAAAAAAAATTGTAGAAAATTAACCGCCAATAGCAATCATGCTGCGGTTGTCTTGATTTAAAGCGGGATTGTTTACGTCCTCGATAGTAGTCATTCCTGCGCGTACTTTCTTTTTGTTTTTAATGGCAAAAGCAATCAAGTCTTCTATCGCTTCGCCATTTCTGAAAGGCGTCAGTAAATCTGTCTCGGAGTTGGAGAACAGACAGTTTTTTATTTTGCCGTTGGCCGTAAGGCGAATTCTGTTGCAACCGTCACAAAAAGGATTGGTTATCGAACTGATAATCCCAAAACTGCCCAAGTAGTTTTTTATTTTGAATTCTCTGGCGGTGAAGTTTTTATCGTCTTCTAATTTCTCTAAATGGGATTCTGGAAAATTATTTGTTACCAGATCCAGAATCTCCTTTTGAGAAACCATTTTGCTCTTGTCCCACTCATTTCCTGCAAAAGGCATGAATTCTATAAACCGAATCGAAATGGGTAAAAACTCGGTGAGCTTAATAAAATCAATGATTTCATCGTCATTGAACCCTTTGATCAAAACCACATTGACTTTGATTTTGAAATCATTGTTCACCAATAAATGCAAATTATCAATTACACTCTGAAACTGGTTTCTAAGCGTAATCGAATGGAATTTGGAAGCCACCAAAGTGTCTAAACTCAAATTGATTTTCTTGACGTTAAACTGCTTTAAAACGTCTATATGTTTGTTAATCAGAATTCCGTTTGTAGTAATGGAAATCTCGGTTTGAAGCGAAGCCAGTTTGGCTATAATTTCAGGAAAATCTTTTCGTAACAACGGTTCTCCGCCGGTCAATCTTATTTTATCAACACCATTATTGACGAAGGTTTGGGCGATGGCGTGAATTTCGTCAGCGGTCATCAAGCTCGCTTTTGGACTTAATACAATTCCATCGGCTGGCATGCAATAGGTACAACGCAAATTGCATTTCTCAATTAGAGAAATACGCAAATAGTTGTGTTTACGTCCAAAATCATCCGTTAAAACAGTATTATTTGGTGTCATGATTTTTGCCTTTTAAAATATGAAAAACATGCAACACATGAGGAAATATCGCATCCATGGATTCCTTTGCGCCATTGGTTGAACCCGGCAAAGCCAATACCAACGAATTTCCTAAAGTTCCCGCAACGGTTCTGGAAAGCATCGAATACGGCATGCGTTGTTGTCCATAACTTCGTATTGCTTCTTCAATTCCCGGAATTCTGGTTTCTAATAACGGTTCCAATGCTTGCGGCGTAACATCTCTTGGCGAAAGCCCTGTTCCACCGGTAAAAATGATCAGTTGATTTTCTTTTGCGAAAGCTTTAGTTCGCTCTTGAATCACATCCATTTCATCGGGTATGATTTCGTAATGCGTCGTTTCGACTCCGCTAATTTCCAATTTTTCAACAATTATTTTTCCGGAACGATCTTCTTTATCTCCAGCAAAAATAGAATCGGAACAAACAAAAACCGCCGCTGTAATAGCGGATGGAAATCTATTTTTGAAAGACGATTTTCCACCTTCTTTACTGATTAATTTAATGGTCGAAATCTCAATATTTTTGTCAATTGGTTTCAGCATGTCATACATCGTAAGCGCCACAATCGAAGCACCGTGCATCGCCTCGACCTCAACTCCGGTTTTGTAAACCGTTTTTACGTTGAAAATAATATCAATGCTCAATTCGTTGATTTCATATTCCACCGATGTAAATTCAATTGGAATAGGATGGCAATCCGGAATGGATAAATGCGTGTTTTTCACTGCAAATAAACCCGCCGTTTTTGCCATTTCCAGTACGTTTCCTTTTGGAACCAGATTATTTACAACGGCATCAATTGTGGCTTGAAGACTCACAATCACTGTTGCCTTTGCTGTTGCGGTACGGAGCGTACTTATTTTATGTGTGATATCAACCATTTATAACGTGTTTTTCTTCCAAGTAAAAGTACTGTTTTCGAATATTTCTTTACCAAAAATAGGCACATCTGTTTTTATCCAATTCACAATCGTTTCCGTGGCTTCATACACTTGCTTTCTTCTGGTTGCCGAAACAAAGACAAACAAACAGATTTCACCCGCTTTAACAACGCCCAAACTGTGATAAATGTGCATGCAAATCAAATCGAATTGCGCGAACGCTTTTTCTCTAATCACGTTCAAGGCTTCGTCTGCCATTTCTTCGTAAGCGGTGTAATCAATTGCAGCTACGGTTTGCCCCTCTATTGCATCGGCTCTTACTTGACCTAAAAAAATATTGTGCGCACCAATAGTCGTTTTCGATTGGTGTTTCGCAATCGACTGCCCAATAAATTCCGAAGAAATTGGCCCCTGAATGAAAACAGTTTTGGTACTCATGATCTTTATTTTTATGAATGTCCGCTAAGCGGACTATAGTTTTTTCTTTGGCCACGAATTACACAAATTTGTCACGAATTTTCATATTGAAATAAAAAACAAAACGCTAATTAGTGTCAAATTTGTGGAATTCGTGGCGAAATTTTTCTTTACTATTATTTACAGATTGTCATATTATTTTATATTTCAGGAAACAGAAACCGTTCCTTTATGCAGTATTACATCCAATGCAATAGCGCCTCCAGCAATACTTTTGGCATTCGCAAAATTATTATTTCTAAGGATTTCTACTGCCTTTTTACTTCTAATTCCAGATTGACAAAAAACAAATAATGTTGAATTAATATCCAATTGATGTAGTTCGAATTCTAAACGGTCTAACGGAATTTGAAGCCCATTTTTGATTGTTATTTTTGGATACTCCTCTGAATTTCGAACATCTAGAAAAACAACTTCCGGATGATGCATTTGTTCCAATGCAAGAGCAGCATCGATTTCAATAGTTGCACTTTCAACTGAAGTATATTTATTCTCGAAAGCTACGCTATCGATCAAATTTGTATCTGTTTTTGAAAAATCAAACTTCTGTTGTTCGTTATGCAACATATTATAAACCAATAATTTTCCAGACAACAACTCCCCTATTCCCAAAACCATTTTTAATACTTCATTAGCCTGAAACATACCGATAATTCCAACCGATATTCCCAGAACCCCCACATCATTACAGTTCCTGACGTCATTGGCTTCCTTGGGAAATAAACAGCGGTATGTAGGTCCATTTTTATAATTAAAAACAGCAACCTGCCCTTCAAATTTATAAATAGAACCGTAAACAAACGGTTTATTGGTTACGCAACACGCATCATTAATCAAATATTTAGTATTCAGATTATCCGTGGCATCAACCATAATATCATACTGCTCGAATAACGAAATTGCATTTTTAGAGTCTAATTTTTCAGTGATTGCATTTATTTTTATAGAAGGATTGAGTTCCAAAGCCATTGCTACCGCCTCCAGCACTTTACTTTTCCCCACCGAACTGCTTTTGTAAATCACTTGGCGTTGCAAATTGCTCACTTCGATTCTATCATCATCAATAATACCAATTTCTCCTATTCCGGCTGCAGCCAAATACGGTAAAACAGCCGCACCCAATCCGCCGGCACCAATAATCAAGACTTTGGCTTGTTGCAGTTTTTGTTGCCCATCAATACCTACTTCAGGAAGTATAATTTGTCGGTTGTATCGTGCTGTTTCCATAAATTTAGGTTTTAAACAGTAAAAAAAATCAAAAAATTTATTACTGATGCTGAGTTTTTTTTAAAATCAAAAATCGTTAATCAGCAATCAAAAATCTTAACCTCCAGCAAATGGTGGTAACAAAGCAACAATATCATTGCTTTTCAGAATATAATTTGCTTTATCTTGTACTATCTTTTGGTTAATTGCAACACTAAAAGAAAGTGCATTTAATTGGTACTTTTTTTCTAATGATGCTAATAATTGATGTAAAGGTAAATCAGAAAAAGAAATTTCTTCTCCTTGAATTTTGGTTTTTTCGGCTATTGCGCCAAAATATTTTACTGCAATCATGCCGTTAAATTTAAGTTTTGAAAAATGAACTCGTCTTCGGATAATTCTTCTTGAAAATAAGTCGTTAATTTTGAAGCATTTCGCACCACTTCACCAATCACAATAATTGCAGGAGACGAAAGTTGGTGCTCTGCGACTAATTTAGCGATAGAACTTATGGTTCCCACCACTTTTTTCTCCGTGTCTTTTGTTCCATTTTGAATGATGGCAACAGGCAAATCATCGGTTCTATTGTTTTGATAAATCGAAATAATTTCGTCCAATTTATTCATTCCCATCAAAATAACCACCGTTGCTGAGGATTGAGAAGCCAAAGCCACATCTTTGGACAATTTATGATCTGATGTCGTTCCGGTAATTACCCAGAAACTTTCGGCAACTCTTCTTTGTGTCAAACTTATTCCATTAGACGCCGGTACCCCTAAAGCAGATGAAATTCCAGGAACAATAGCGGTCTCTAAATCAAATTTCTGAGCATATTCTATCTCTTCGCTTCCTCTTCCAAAAACAAATGGATCACCGCCTTTCAACCGAACGACATGTCCAGAACGTTTTGCCATCGACACAATTAATTCATTAATTTGATCCTGACTGTACGCGTGACAACCAAAACGCTTTCCAACAAAAATGATTTCTGCATGGGTCACATACTGTAGTAATTCTTCATTTACAAGCGCATCGTATAAGACAACATCAGCATTTTCCAGTGCTTTAATTGCTTTTAAAGTGATTAACTCTACATCGCCGGGACCTGCGCCTACGATTGTCAATTTTGGTGTATTTGAATTTTTCATTTTAACTAGGATAAATTGGTATTCAATTCGTTTAACTCGGCAACAGAATTTATATTTTTAAACAGATCTCTTTTGGCATCCGTAATCGGAATCAATTGATGTTTTACATTTGAAATGAAGCGCATCATTTTCAACTCATTTACATCAATTGCTTCTTTTAAAACAGGAAGTATTTTTTTTGGATAAATTCCTATCAAAGGATGAATCCGATCATTATCTTTAAAAACAGAAACATCAAAATTTGTACCATGATTTTCAATCAATTCCAATAGTATTTCGGTAGAAATTAATGGAATGTCGCAACTCAATATCAAATTCATCTCCGTTTCCGAATGAACCAGTGCCGTGTATATTCCGCCCAAAGGTCCTTTATCTGCTATTATATCTTTTATTTTCCTGTATGCTAAATAATCGTAATCGTTTGTATTGGTAACCAATTGAATGTTACTTGATATTGGCAAAACCGCTTCAATAATATGCTCGATAAAAGGTTTGTTTTGATACAAAACCAAGCCTTTTTCCGACTGCATTCGGCTGCTTTTTCCTCCACAAAGAATCGATACTTGCATACTTTATAATTTATTGATTTAAACAATCAACTTCACGCTCGCTAATAAGATTACTGTTGCCAACACATATTTCAACACTTTATTGGAAAAATATCCGCTCCCGTAATAGGCACCTAACATTCCTCCGAAAAAAGCTATTGGAACTAAATAAAAACTTTCTGTTGGAAACGTTTTGTCTCCCATAAAATAGCCCGAAAGTCCTGCAATAGAATTCACCAAAATAAATAAACTTGAAATGGCCGCTGTTTCTTTTAACGTTGCCCAACCCAGTAATAAAATGATTGGACTCAGGATAACACCGCCACCAATGCCTAACATTCCGGATAATAAACCTATTCCAAAACCTATTCCCAAAGCTAGCGGAATATTTATCTTAGTGCTTTCTGTTTCTTTCGAATTAAAAAAATCCAACAGTCGAAATGCTGCCAAAATCAATACGATTCCCAACAATATTTTATAAAAACTATTTTCTAACGGAATCATTCCGCCAATAAAAGCAGCCGGTACCGAAGTTATCGCGAAAGGATAAAACAGTCGGGGTTTGAAGAAATCTTTTTTGTAATAAAAGAAAAAAGAAATTCCTGAAACAAACAAATTAAGCAATAAGGCAGAAGGTTTCATCACCGAAACAGGGAATGCAAAAATAGCCATCAACGCTAAATATCCCGATGCACCACCATGTCCTACGCTGGAATACAAAAACGCAACTACCGTTAGTAATACGCCGAATAAAATCAAAAAATCATTATTTACTATTGACATCTTTACGCTATTAATTAAGTGGTATAACCAGTACTTCCTGATTTTTTTCAATATTTACAGCATCATAAGGCAAACAAATTAAAGCATTGGCTACTGCAAAAGTGTTCAACATAGCTGAACTTTGACTCTCTAAAACCGTAACTTTTCCCGCATCATAGAAACCTTTCAAAAATAAGGTTTTTCCTGATGTATTTTCAAATTGGGTAGTTATTTTTCGTTTGATTTTTGGCAAATGAATCGCTTCAAAACCCATATTTATTTTTAGCGCCGGATGAACATAGATATAAAAACTGGTCAATGTTGAAGCTGGATTTCCTGGCAAGGCAAAAACAATTGTTTTGTCTTTTTTTCCAAAAAATAACGGTTTTCCAGGCTTTTGATTAATTTTATAAAACAACTCTTCTACTCCATTGGACAAAAGCGCTTCTTTTACAAAATCATAATCCCCAACCGAAATCCCGCCCGAAACAAGCACAACATCAAAAGCAGCAAGACAGCTTTTTAAAACTCTTTTTGTCGCTTTCAAATTATCCTTTACCCGAAATGTTTCTATTTTTTTTATCCCAATTCCCTGCAAAGCAGCTTCCAGCATAATCGAGTTACTCTCGTAAATCTTCCCTTCAGATAATTTTTTACCCACTTTTACCAATTCGTTACCAGTAACCACAATTGCTACTTTAGGTTTGGCATAAACTGTTATTTCCGTAATTCCCAAACACGCTAAAAATCCGATTGCTGCAGGAGTAATCACGGCATTATTTTCAAGTACCAGTTCGTTTTCTTTTATTTGCTCGCCTTTGTTTCTGACATTCGCAAAAAGAACAGGCATTTGGGTAATTTCAAGTATTTTATTTTCAATCGTAGTATGCTCCTGTATGACAACGGTATCCAAATTATCTGGAACATACGCTCCGGTGAATATGCGTATTGCCTGATCTTTCTTTATTTTTTTATTCGAAAAATCACCCGCTTGTGAAATACTAACCACATTAAACTGTTGCAATTCACCATGCGTAAAAGCGTAACCATCCATCGCTGATTGACGAAAAGGCGGCATATCCATTGGAGAATAAATTGCTTCCGCCAAAATAAAACCAAGTGATTTGGCCACTTTAATTTTTCTGATAGGCATCTTGCAACTATTTTCTGCAATAATCGATAAGGCTTGGTCCACTTGTATCATAGGATGTTGAATAAAACTAAGTAAAAATACTTATTGCAAATATACGTAAATATGTGAAATTGAACCAACAATTACCTATAATTACTTGTAAAATGCATATACCAAGATTTAAACGGTTTTATTTATTAAAAAACGAACAAAACAATACCAAATCTGTAAAATCTGTAAAAGGAGATCCCGAATCTAGAAAATATTTTGAGTTACCATTTTAAAATTTTTAACCCATCCAGATATAGGATACTTAAATACTCTAAACTTAACCTTATTTTAAATCCAAAAACATAAAACTTACAGCAACAAAAGAGGTTTGAATAAATTGGCAAGCATTTTCTTTAATAAAATATAACTTTTTGAATTTAAGCTACTTAAGCACAATATATTGATTTATTTTTACTAATTTTATCCCCCCTCAAAAAAATACTCGTTTTAAAAATACCCCACCTACTCGATTAAATAGTGTGACCAATCTTGATCAATTATTATGTGACTGGGATTGTTCATCGAAATTGCCTAATACTTATTACATAAAACTTATATACAGCTCTTATATCAGCAAATTTTCTCAAATTTAATACACCTACTAAATCATTTATTAACACAATTAATAACTTTTTAAATGTTTAAATTATGAAAAATGTAGTACAGATTAAAGAAGTAAATTCTTCTATCAAAAACAGGAGGGAATTCCTCAAAATTAGCGGGCTTACCGTTTTAAGTACTGGTTTATTATTATCTGGTTGTAACAACAACGACGATTTAATTCTCAGTCCAAATAGTACCGGCCTTACATCTAAATATGGACAAGGTCATTTTCCAGGAATAAAAGATGGTGTCTTTGATTTAGGTGCAGGCGACTTAGGTGTATTGACATATGCCTATGCTCTTGAACAATTAGAGGCAGATTTTTATACCAAAGTTGTAAATGCAAGTGGATTCACAACCAATTTTACCGCTGAAGATCAACAAGTGCTTCAGGATTTGTACTATCATGAAGTTATCCACCGCGAATTCTTTAAAACAGCGTTGACTGGAGCTCTTCCTAATCCAAAAAAACAGTTACTCCCTGACTTAGAATTTAATTATGGAAGTTTAAACTTCAGTAGTCGTTCTCAGGTATTAGCCACTGCCAAAGCACTAGAAGACACAGGTGTAGCAGCCTACAATGGTGCAGGAAGATTAATTACCAATCCGGACTATTTACTTCTGGCAGGTAAAATCGTTTCTGTAGAAGCAAGGCATGCATCTGCGATTAGGAGTTTAATAAATCCAAATTCTAAAGATTTTGCAGGAGATGATGTTGTTGATACTACTACAGGACTTGATGCAAAGAAAAATCCTTCTGAAGTTATTGCAATTGCAAGTGGATTTATCGCAACAACTTTCACCGCTTTATACTTACCGTAATACATAACATTTAAAAAAAATAGAAATTATGAACATATTAAAATTTATAGCGTCTTTTGCTAATGACGATTTAATGCAAAGTAAAGGTTCGCGGAGAGATAGTTTTGGAAAAATAAGTCAATTAGGGAAAAATTTAGCACTAGCGTCAATTCCATTTGGACTTTCATCACTGACAAATGTTGCTTATGGAAAAATTAAGCCTACACCCAGCAATCCTATTGGCGCATTACAGCTAGCACTGACATTGGAATATCTTGAAAAAGAATACTACATCATGGGATTAAATTCCGGAGTTATTCCTACCGGAGGAAGAGATGAGAAAGTTTTCATGCAGATTTCAGCTCATGAGACCGATCATGTTACTTTTTTGATAAATGGTTTAGGAGGGGTTGGAAGCCCCAATTTTGTCGAGAAACCTACTTTTGATTTTACAGTTGGCGGTGCTTTTGACCCGTTTAATAATTATCCGACCTTTTTAGCTTTAGCTCAGGCTTTCGAAGATACCGGCGTACGAGCTTATAAAGGTCAGGCTACTAATTTAATATCTGCTCCAGATTTGTTAACCGCCGCTTTACAGATTCATTCTGTTGAAGCACGCCACGCCTCTGAGGTAAGGAGATTACGAGGTCTAAAAGGATGGATTACATTAAATCAAAGAGGAGCAGGAATGCCTGAGGCAACTCAAGCAGTCTACAATGGTGAGGAAAACATCATTCAAGCAGGTTACGACACATCATCATTATTTGGTGCAAACGCAGGATCAGAATCCTACGATGAACCTTTGACTACAGATCAGGCAGTTGCTATTGCGGGATTATTTATTGTGTAAATATGAATATTGTAAAATAGAATTTAATGTATACTGATATAAAAAAATCATAGTTTATTCTATTATTCTTTGAGATTTACATTGCTTTAAATTTTATTAAAAAAATAACAAGCCCAAAATCTAATTGTAGATTTTGGGCTTCTTTGCATACCTTAATTATTAGATAAATGTTATTCGATAGGTAAAATAAGTGTTGAAGTAACAGCCTCCAAAACCTCAAAAGCCGTTTCAGCCATCTTATTTCCTTTAGTGTCCAAAAGTGGATTTATTTCTACAAATTCGAGGCAAACCACCTTTTTACTTTCGATAATCTGGTTAATAATGGCAATGACTTCGTATTGATCAAATCCTTTTGGTACCGGAGTTCCCGTCCCATAAGAGATCATATCACAATCCATAGAATCCACATCAAAAGAAATATAAATCATGTCACAATTCGTTAGCTCAGCCAAAGCCTCGGTCACACAAGTTTGAAGTCCTCTATAACGTACTTCATGAACTTTATAATTCCGAATATACAACTTTTCAATCTGCTTGTCTTCGGCTTCTTCGGTATCGCGAACACCAAAATAAATAATATCTTCGGCCAGTACTTTAGCACCATCACTACCGATATTTTTCATTTTCTCCCAATGCTGTTGCGTTTCAAGAGGCACTTCATTATTCTGACAACTTAAATTATCATCAGCAAGAGCCGCCGATAATGGCATGCCATGAATATTTCCCGAAGGTGATGTATAAGGCGAATGCAAATCAGCATGGGCATCAATCCAAATCACTCCTAATGTCTGTTCCGGATAAGCCGCTTTTATACCGCTTATAGTTCCTAGCGCCGAGGAATGATCTCCTGATAAAACTATAGGGAAATAATTCTGTTCCAGATTTTTCTTTACAGCATGACAAACTCTGGTACATTGCTCCACAACGTGTTCAATTCTTTTGGCAGAAGTGCTTCGGTTTTTATCATAAATGGATTCATTATGCGTTTTCACATCTTCAAACTCAAATTGATTAAAATAGTTGCTATCTCTATTAATAGCCGCTATTTCGATAGCATCAATCCCTAAATCTGAACCTCGGGTTCCTGCACCGATATCAGACCGATTTTTGATTAATTTTATTGCTTTTTTCATGACAATTAAATTATCTGAAATCATTTAATGCTCTTTCGATAATTCCAAGACACTCATGAATTTGAGTTTCAGTAATAACTAATGGCGGTGCCAAACGTATTTTATTTCCGTGTGTAGGTTTTGCCAATAAACCGTATTCGCTGAATTTCATACAAATATCCCAAGCTAAATCGGAGTTTTCATCACAATTGATAACAATAGCATTTAGCAATCCTTTACCACGAACCAATGTAATCAGAGGATTCCTAGAAGCGATTTCGTTAAGTCCAGTTCTTAAAACAACGCCTAAGTAAGCTGCATTTTGTGATAAATTTTCATCACGAACCACTTCAAGTGCTGCAATGGCAACCGCTGCTGCCACTGGATTTCCTCCAAAAGTAGAACCGTGCTGCCCTGGTTTGATGACATTCATAATCGCATTATTCGCCAAAACTGCCGAAACTGGATAAACACCACCCGAAATCGCTTTTCCTAAAATTAAAATATCCGGTTGAACATTTTCATGATGTACGGCTAACAATTTTCCGGTACGTGCAATTCCTGTTTGTACTTCATCAGCAATAAACAAAGCATTGTAGTGTTCGCAAAGCGCTTTGGCTTTCGCCAAATAACCATCGGCTGGAACATAAACTCCAGCTTCTCCCTGAATAGGTTCCACTAGGAAACCGGCAATATTATTAGTTGATTTTAAGGCGTTTTCTAATGCTTCAATATCATCATACGGTATTTTGATAAATCCTGCTGTGAAAGGACCAAAACTTTTACGCGCATTTTCATCATTCGAAAACGAAATAATCGTAGTCGTTCTTCCATGGAAATTGTTCTCACAAACAATGATTTGCGCTTGATTTTCTGGAATTCCTTTTACTTCATACGCCCATTTTCTACATAGTTTCAAAGCGGTCTCTACTGCTTCGGCACCGGTATTCATTGGTAAAACTTTATCGAAACCAAAATATTCAGTTACAAATTCTTCGTAAGATCCTAATTGATCGTTATAAAAAGCACGTGAAGTCAACGTCAATGTTTGCGCTTGTTTTACCATTGCACCCACAATTTTTGGATGACAATGCCCTTGATTTACCGCCGAATAAGCCGACAAGAAATCATAATATTTTTTTCCGTCTACGTCCCAAACATACACGCCTTCCCCTTTTTCTAAAACTACCGGTAAAGGATGGTAATTATGAGCGCCATACTTATTTTCTTTTTCTATAAATGCTTCAGATTTTGAAGAAAGTGCTTGATGTGATTGTTCCATGACTTGTTATTTAATAAAAATTTTAAACAAAAATATATAATATTTTTTATTTTACAACAAAAAATGATAATTTTGACTTAATTTAATCATTTAAAAACAAATAATCACTTTTATTTGTACGAAAATAAGTCATTATACAATACAGACTTATGATTTTTACTTTCAATTAGATGAGAAATAATCGTTACTTTTATAAATAGTAGAAAATACCTTTTCAATTTAAAATAAACTCCATGGACACATTAGATGAATTTGATATCAATATCATAAAAGAATTAGAAAAAGATGGCCGTATGGCATTTTCAGCTATTGCCACTACACTAAAAATATCAAATACAATGGTTCATCAGCGAGTAAATCGATTGACGGAACAAGGAATTCTGGTAGGAATAAAACCCATTATAAACGAAAAAAAAATTGGGTATGACTGGGCTTCTTTTACCGGTATTACCTTAAATAAAGACCAAGATTCAAACAGAATTATAGAGGAATTAAAGAATATTCCTGAAATAACGGAATGCTATTATGTTACCGGTTCTTTCACACTTTATATCAAAATAGTGGCCCAGAATCACGAACACATGAGAAAAATCCTTTATGAAAAAATTGATAATATTCCGGGAATTTCCAAAACGGATTCCATCATAGAATTAGGCTGCGCTTTCAAACGAAATATCACTCTATAGTTACCAAAATTATTTTTTTGCAGTTTTATGTTATAAAAAAACCAAAAAGAGTCTATTTATACAGAAAAATCACAATTTATTTTAGATATTTGTTTAAAAAATAAAACATTATGAAAAATATAGCCTTGTTTATTTTAGGAATAGCACTCTTTTCAAATGCCTCCTTTGCACAGCTGAAACCAGTAAAATATAATGATGGCGCTCAGGTTTTGAATGGATTCCAAATTCAACCAATGAAAAAAAGCCCTCAAAAACCGGGCATCCTAATTCTTCCAGCTTGGAAAGGAATTGATAAACATGCAAAAACTACCGCAGAAACTTTGGCTAAACTGGGATATTACGCCTTTGTAGCTGATATTTATGGAGCTGGAAATTATCCGAAAGACAATGCTGAAGCAGGTCAAAAAGCAGGATTTTACAAAACAAACTACAAGGAATACCAAAAACGAATTTCGTTAGCATTAGAACAATTGATTAAATCCGGCGCAAATCCTAACAACATTGTCGTAATGGGATATTGTTTTGGTGGAACAGGAGCACTTGAGACAGCTCGTGCCCACTTGAATATAAAAGGAGTAGTTTCTTTCCATGGCGGATTAGGAAGAGATGCTTCTCGTACAACAGAACCTATTACAGCTAAAGTTTTAGTTTGCCACGGTGCTGATGATCCGTATGAATCTAAAGAAGAAATCACCGCATTCCAACAAGAAATGAGAGACACAAAAGCAGATTGGCAAATGATTTATTATGCTAATGCGGTTCACTCTTTTACAGACCCGGATGCAGGAAATGACAATTCAAAAGGAGCTGCCTATAATGAAAAAGCAGACAAACGTTCTTTTGAACATTTCAAAATTTTCCTAAATGAAGTTTTGAAAAAATAATTTTTAGATTCTACCTTATTATTAGGATTGTTAATACTAAAATTAGAAAACTACTTCCTTGGATTTTTAAATGAATACACATTATTTTCCGTAATAGATTATACTTTTAGAGCTATTGCAGTCCTTTATATGTTGTATTCTTTTTTCCCGGCGCACCATCGTTTTTATGGACATTCCAAAATAATTTCAATAACAAAGGGAATCGTTATGTTCTTCATTAATATGTTTTTTGTTTTCATAATACTTACCCTATTTGCAGTTTATACCTTTATTAATTTACATTAAATAACATGAAAAAAATATCCCTATTAAGTTTGCTTTTGGTTTTAATCATCAGTTGTACTACTCAAAAAAAGAGTGTAACTGCGGTTGAGCCTACAAAATACATGAATACCATCACGGCAAGTGATTTAAAAACACATCTTTATATTGTAGCGGCCGATTCCATGGAAGGACGTGAAACAGGTTCAGTCGGTCAGAAAAAGGCTGGTGTTTATCTTATCAATCAATACAAGAAAAACAACATTCCTTTCCCTAAAGGGGCTACATCGTATTACCAAAAAGTTCCTGCTGAATTCATGAACAAAAAATACGGAGAAAAATTAGGCGATTCAGAGAATATCTGGGCATTCATCGAAGGTTCCGAAAAACCAGAAGAAGTACTCGTTATTTCGGCTCATTACGACCACGTAGGTATTAAAGATGGCGAAGTATACAACGGTGCCGATGATGACGGTTCCGGAACAGTTGCTTTACTGGAAATTGCACAAGCATTCGAAATTGCAAAAAAAGAAGGTCACGGTCCAAAACGTTCTATTATGTTTTTTCACGCAACAGGTGAAGAGCATGGATTACATGGTTCCCGTTATTACTCGGAAAATCCTTTGTTCCCTGTCGCAAACACAATTACCGACATCAACATTGACATGATTGGTCGTCGTGACGAGGCACATGCAAATACAAACAATTATGTATATCTAATAGGTGCTGATCGTTTATCAACGGATTTAGGTAACATTTGTACCATCGCAAATGCCAAGTATATCAAAATGGATTTAGATTATAAATTCAACGACCCTAAAGATCCAAATCATTTTTATGAGCGTTCTGACCATTATAATTTTGCCAAACATGGAATTCCGGCCGTATTCCTTTTCAATGGCGTACATGCTGATTACCATCAAAAAACTGATGAAGTTGATAAAATTGAATTTGATGCTTTGGCCAAAAGAGCCCAACTTGCGTTTGTAATCGCTTGGGAATTGGCAAACAGAGAAAATCGCCCTGTAGTCGATAAAAAATAGTTTTAGCATTAGGGCACATCCCGCTGAAAAAAGCGGGTCGGGCTATCCGTTGCAATCTTTTTTGTGATGAAAAATCACAAAAAAGGATTTCCACTGCTATCCCTTGTGCAAACCCAATACAACAAGAGCTTTGAAGGAATTCAAAGCTCTTGTTTTGTTTACACATAAAGAAAAACCAACCTTTACTCTTTCTTCGTAGTCGCTATAAGTCTATTATTTCTAGACCACTCACTCCAAGAACCAACATACAGTTTTGGAATTTCAAGACCTGCATAAGCTAGTGCCAAAAGCGTATGGCAGGCTGTTACACCGGAACCACAATGAACGATAACATTTTCAGCTGCTCTATCTCCAAATTCTTTCAAATAATTATTCTTCAATTCTTCAGGTGATAAGAAAAACCCATTAGAATCTAAATTAGTGGTAAAAGGAATATTTATGGCACCCGGAATATGTCCTGCAACTAAATCGATAGGTTCGTTCTCCCCATTATATCTTTCTTCATCCCGCACATCTACAATTAGAAAATCCGTGTCTTGTGCTACTTTATCAATTTCCTCAATATCAGCTAACGGTAACAACCAATTTTCAATTTTATACGGTTCCGTTTTCAATGAGATTTCTATTTTTGAGCTTGATGGAAATCCAGCTTTAATAGCCGCTTGAAATCCGCCATCCAACACCTGAACTTTCTGGTGCCCAACAGATTTTAGCATCCACCAAAACCGCGCAGCTGCATTCGAACCATTTTTATCATCATAAACCACTACGTGACTCGTAGGCGTTATGCCAAGACTCGTTAAAGTTTCAGAAAATTGTTCAAGCCTAGGCAAAGGATGCCTACCTCCTATAGAAACATCCGCTTTTATATTGGCTAACTGCGAGTTTAAATCAACATACAACGCACCATCTAAATGTTCGGCGCTATAATTTTCTTTAGCACCATTACCGTTACTGGCATCAATAATTACTAATTCACTTTTATCTTTCAGTGCTATTAGTGCATCAGGCTTTATAATTGGTGAAATGTCTTGAGCCATATTTCTTAATTTTACAATTAGTGTCATTATTATTTTTTACTTATAAACAACAAAATTTATATCAGATACAAATTAAAAATAGCTTTTAAGTACTGCTAATTTATACTATTATTTACAATCACCAAAACAGCAATTAAATCCACAAAAACACACTAGAGAAATTATTCACTCCATAAAAAAGCCCACTAATGTGGGCTTTAAAGTTATCTTTTATTGAATTTCACTAGCTGTTACAAAACTTTATGTTTCAACCTTAGAATTATTTTTTAAGCGCTTTCATCAAACTCAATTTTATCAGCACTATCTATTTTGTGTAATGGTTCCTCCATTGGCAGTGTAAAATAAAAAGAGGAACCTTCGCCTTCTATACTTTCTACCCATATTTCACCACCATTTTTTTCTAAAAACCCTTTCACTAATAATAATCCTATCCCTGCACCTTTATTTTCTGTCCTTGCTTTTGAAAGTATATTCATTTGTGGTGTAAAAAGTTTGTCTTGGATTTCTTTAGACATACCAACACCGGAATCCTTTATTTGAACGATTATTTTATCTCCTTTAATTTTTGCTGAAACGCTAACTTCCCCTCCAGGTAGTGAATGCTTAATCGCATTAGAAACTATATTTTGAATAACAGAGAGTAGCATTTTTCCATCTGCAAAAACACTGGTATTTTCTTTAATTTCATGATGAAGATTTATTGTATTTAAAGACGCAGTATCATTTAAAGTCTCAAAAACTTTTTGAACATAATCAACAAGCTCAATTTTTCTAGGAGAAAATACTTCTGCTGCGTATTTTATTCTCGCCCACTCCACTAAATAGTCTAACATATTTAACTCATCTATTGATGCTTTGTAAAGAAGCTCAAGCATTTCTTTAACTGTATTTGGCTGCATTCTTTCAAAATTTGATTTTAAATATCCAGTAGTAGCAATAATACTCGATAATGGACTTCTCAAATCATGCGAAAGTATGGCAAGAACACTTTCTTTATGCGTATTTAAATCTTCAAGGTCCTTTACATATTTTTTTATGGCATCTTCTGATTTCTTTCTTTCCGTTAAGTCGCGTAGGATTTTAACATATCCTAACATTTCTCCATCTATTCCGGTAAGCGGAAAAACCAAACCATACGCATAAAATTCACTCTTGTCTTTACAAATGTGCCATCTGTTATCCGTTGCTCTTCCCTCCTTTAATGCAGTTTCAATTTCATTTTTAGGAATACCTTTTTCTATATCTTCTGCTGTAAAAATTATATCAAAATGTTTTCCAATAATTTCATCTGATTCATAACCAAAAATTTTTGTTGCCCCTGAACTCCAGCTGTTTATTACAAATTCATTATCAATAGTAAAAATGGAGTAATCTTGTAAGCTGTCTATGATCTGGCTATAAAACTCAGCAGTAGGAATGTAATTACTTTTAAGAATTTTAGAATTAATTTGCTCGTTTTCCATTAAATTATGTAAATAATATTTAAAATTTTCAAACTTATTTTCGGTTGATTTATCTATATAATGCTTCCAAAGATACACAAAAAAAATACGATGAAAGTAAAACAAATAATACATCTCCAAAACCAGGAATGTATGGTCGAAAAGTTATTGCCTTAATTTCTTCGATTGTGAAATCCTAAATAACTTCTTTGATTTCACTGTGATACTATTCCCTTTTACAATATTCAAGCCAATAAATAAAATCGGGCAAATCCCACGAAAGTTTATCCCACAAAAAAAGCCTCGAATTTCTTCGAAGCTTTTGCTTTCTGGGTGGGAGACGGGGCTCGAACCCGCGACCCTCGGTACCACAAACCGATGCTCTAACCAACTGAGCTACAACCACCATTTGCTTAGCGGTGGCAAATATACAACATAAGTTTACTTTTGCAAATATTTTTTTTAAAAAATTACAGCAAATTTATATCAAATCTCCTAAACTATTGACTGCCAAATATCTTTCAACCGTAAAACCTTCACCAAATTCAACCCCTACTAACCTTCCCAAATCTCTAGAACGATAATTCAGACTTTCTAAGAAGTTTTTACTAGTGATTGGCGATTCCGGTTCTTTGGAATTTGCATCATAAAACTGGGAACGATACGCCAAAATAGATTCGATTTTCTTATCGGTAAAACCTGTAATATCGACAACAAAATCAGGTTCTATGTTTTTCCACTGGATGTAATGATATACTAATTTGGGTCTCCACGCAGCTTGACTTTCTCCATCAACTGTAGTTTCTATCTTTCTCAATCCTGATAAAAAACAAGCATCCGAAACCAATTTGCTTCCCTTAGCATGATCAATATGACGATCATCAATAGCGTTACACAATACAATTTCGGGTTGATATTTGCGAATCATTTTTATGATTTCCAATTGGTGTTTTTCGTCATTTACAAAAAAACCATCGCGCATTTCCAGATTCTCGCGTACCGAAACACCTAGAATTTTTGCGGCAGCAGTTGCTTCCTGATCTCTAATTTCTGCTGAACCACGCGTTCCTAACTCGCCACGAGTCAAATCAACAATTCCCACTGTTTTCCCTAAGGAGATTTCTTTTAGAATAGTTCCCGCACAACCCAATTCTACATCATCAGGATGCGCACCAAAAGCAAGTATGTCTAATTTCATTATTTATTTTTTTCTGTTATCTATAATATTTAATCTACAATGCCTTTTTCATCGTCATTGCTTTATTGACACTTTCGCTCCACTCCTTTTCCGGTACGCTGTCTTTTGTGATTCCGCAGCCCATATACAAATACGCCTTGGTCATTGCCGGCTCCGAAGCAATCTCAATTTGCATACAACGCAGATTTACAAACAAATTAGAACTTACCGAATCTGTTGCAAAACTGCTGTTCAACTCCCCTAAAAAACCAGTATAAAAACTCCTGTCATAATTTTCATTTTCCAAAATAAAAACTTTAGATTCCTCTTTTGGCAAACCACAAACTGCTGGCGTAGGATGCAATAAATGGATTACTTGCCGCAAACTGGAGTTCGAATTCAATACCCCCCAAATATCCGTTTTTATATGCCAAATATTTCCCGCTTTGACGCTGTAGGGCCTAGTAACCGAAACTTCCAAAGCCACGCCTTGCAAAGCTGAAACTATATAATCCGTAACATATTGCTGCTCTTCTTTCTCTTTTTTATCCCAAATTATTTCATCCGAACCACTATCCTTTTGAGTTCCTGCCAAAGCCATTGTTTCAAATACATTTACATTGGCTTTTAATAATTGCTCGGGTGAAGCGCCGAGCCAGATTCCCACTTTTGGATGAAAAAAACAATACACAAAAGTAGCTGGATACAAGCGAACCAACTTTTCGAACACCGAAGCCAAATCAGAATCAACCAAATCAACTGTTTCTTTTCGGGATAAAACCACTTTCTGGAATTCGTCCTTTTCAATGGCTTGAATTCCTTTGGCAACCAATCTTTCAAAATTATTTTTGGCAGCCGCACTTGGTTCCTTAAACTCCTTTTCCAGAACGTCAACTTTTTTTTGATCCCAAATAACACCAGTTATTTCAGATTGATTTTCAGGGATTAAATAGGTTTGATTACCATCAAAAGAAGCAAAAACAAAGCCTTTTTCGGTAAAATCTTCTACTTTATACAATTCATCATTTTGCTGAAAAAGTCCAATTACCATATCCGAATTGGGTTTGCAATACAATACAAAGGGTAAATTTTGTTGTAATTGATTTTGGGCTTTATCTAAAATTGCGTCCATTATTTGTCCTCACTTTTTCTTTTTGGCAAAACCATATTCGTCAATTTGCAAAGCGAAATCAAATTATCTTTTTCATCCGTAATCCGTATTTCCCAAAGGTGAATGCTTCTCCCTTTGTGAACGATTCTTGCGGTTGCCGTTACGATACCGTCTCGTTTTGCTTTCAAATGATTCGCTGATATTTCAATTCCGCGTACTTCACTGTGGTCTGAATTTATATACAACATCGATGCAGCACTTCCCACACTTTCGGCCAAAGCCACCGAAGCGCCTCCGTGTAATAATCCCATAGGCTGATGCACCGATGGATTTACGGGCATTGTTGCCACTAAATAATCTTCTCCTGCATCCGTATATTCAATATTCAGGGTTCGCATCAATGTGTTTTCTGAGATTTTATTGCAATATTGAAGGATTTTTTCTTTGTCGAATGTCATGTTTTTGGCTTTAAAAATGTAAAATTAAATAAAAGATGAGTTACAAAATAGCAAATGCAAGTGTTATTCTAAATTCAAATTTGAAAATCGTTTCTCATCCAAATAAGATTTTCCTTATTTTTACAAAAAAACTACCGAAATGCGTCCTACAACTTTACTGTTTTTTATTGGAATATTGGTGTCTTTTTCCGCTTGTCGTTCTGATTTTGAGACCGTAGCGAGCACTGGCGATTTGACCTTTTCTAGAGACACTATATATTTAGACACCGTTTTTACAAACATAGGTTCCAGTACCTACCGACTAAAAGTGTACAATCACAGTAAAAATGACATTACCATTCCAACCATACAATTAGGAAAAGGATTGAGTTCTAAATACAGAATGACAGTGGATGGAATGCAGGGAACAAATGGAAAAATATTCACCAATGTTGACCTTCTCGCCAAAGACAGTTTGTATATTTTCATAGAAACCACCGCTACTATTGCAGATGCCAACCCAACCGACTTTTTATACACAGACCAAATTCAGTTTGATAGCGGCGAAAATTTGCAAAAAGTAGCATTGGTGACGCTCATTCAGGATGCTGTTTTTTTATATCCGAAACGTTTTGCAGATGGAACAACGGAAACGCTCCCTGTTGGCGATGAAAAAATTGATGGTTTTTATCTCGATGAAAATGATCCTGTAAATGGCAATGAATTACAGTTCTCCAATAAAAAACCGTATGTTATTTATGGTTACGCCGCCGTTCCTTCTGGGAAAACGGTAACTTTTGATGCGGGAGCCAGAGTCTATTTTCATGCAAATTCAGGTCTTATTGTGTCTAATAATGCTTCGATACATGTAAATGGTGCAACATCTACAACGGATAAATTAGAAAAAGAAGTCATTTTTGAAGGGGATAGATTAGAACCCGAATATTCAGATGTTCCGGGACAATGGGGAACAATTTGGCTTACCAATGGCAGCACCAACAATCAGTTGAATCATGCAACCATCAAAAATGGAACTATCGGATTACTGATTCAAAACAACGACGGAACAACTACAACAATAAAAAATACGCAAATCTACAATTCTGCCAATTATGGTCTTTTGGCGCAGAACGCAAAAATCAATGGAGAGAATCTGGTTATCAATAATGCGGGACAAGCCAGTCTAGCTTGCGTTTACGGCGGGAATTACCACTTTAGCCACAGCACTTTCAATAACAATTGGAACAGTTCTAAACAGGCGGCGGTTTTGGTGAGCAACTACATTTTGGGAGCAATCCCAGAAGTAAAAGACTTGACCGAAGCAACATTCAATAATTGTATTATTTACGGTTCGTACTCGAATGAAATGATTTTAAATAAAAAAACAAGCGCTGCTTTTGTATACCAATTCAATAATTGTCTCTTAAAATTTGACAATACTTCCAATCAATTTACGACTAATCCAGACTATCAATTTGAAACGGACGCAGCCCATTACAACGCAATTATTTTAAATAAAGATCCTAAATTCCTGAAGGTTTCCCTAAACAAATTCAACATTGACGAGACTTCCGCCGCTTTCGCAAAAGGGAATTCGGCCTATCTGATTCCGTTGGATATTATAGGGAACACGAGAACTTTACCTCCTGATTTAGGGGCGTATCAAAACAAACCATTTCCAAAATAATATTTCAAAGTCTTTGCTTTTCACATTTGCTCGTACTATTTATTTAAACTAAATTTGCATCGCAATACAACAAACTAAAAAACAATGATCCATTTCTTTGAAAACCAAAGCAAAACTGTTTTTGCAGTACACACGCAAAACGAAATTTCGGCTCAAGACATTTCAAAACTCAACTGGCTTTTTGCCGATTCAAATAAAATAGAAAAATCCGTACTGACGGATTTTTTTGTTGGTCCTCGCGCCACAATGATAACGCCTTGGAGCACTAATGCGGTGGAAATCACTCAAAACATGGGAATTTCCGGAATCATTAGAATCGAAGAATTTCAGAAAGCAACCGCTGATTTTTCTGATTTTGACCCGATGCTTTCGCAAAAATACGCCGAGTTAAATCAAGATATTTTCACTATCAACGTACTTCCGGAAGCCATTTTGGACATCGATGATATTGCTGCCTACAACAAACATGAAGGATTGTCTTTGAGTCCTGAGGAAGTGGGATATTTAGATAATCTAGCGCTTAAATTAGGACGGAAACTAACTGATTCTGAGATTTTTGGTTTCTCACAAGCCAATTCAGAACACTGTCGTCACAAGATTTTCAACGGAAAATTCATCATTGACGGAGAAGAAAAAGAATCTTCTTTATTCAAATTAATCAAGAAAACATCTCAGGAAAACCCAAACGATATTGTTTCGGCTTACAAAGATAACGTTGCTTTTGTAAAAGGGCCGCGTGTACAACAATTTGCTCCAAAAAGTGCTGACAAACCTGATTTTTATGAAGTAAAAGAATTTGATTCGGTTATTTCATTAAAAGCAGAAACGCACAATTTCCCAACAACAGTAGAGCCTTTCAACGGAGCTGCAACGGGTTCAGGTGGAGAAATCCGCGACCGTTTAGCAGGTGGACAAGGTTCGTTGCCAATGGCAGGAACGGCAGTTTACATGACTTCCTACTCTCGTTTAGAAGCCCCATTCGACTCCGCTCAGGGTAGCAGACCATGGGAAAACGGGATGACCGAAAGAAAATGGTTATATCAAACGCCAATGGATATTTTGATCAAAGCGTCCAACGGAGCTTCTGATTTTGGAAATAAATTCGGGCAACCGTTAATTACAGGTTCTATCCTGACTTTCGAACACGAAGAAGACGCTCGCAAACTAGGTTTCGACAAAGTGATCATGCAAGCGGGTGGAATTGGTTACGGAAAATTAGATCAGGCGATTAAGAAAAAACCACAAACAGGCGATAAAATTGTTATCCTTGGTGGGGAAAATTATAGAATTGGAATGGGTGGCGCTGCAGTTTCTTCGGCAGATACCGGAGCTTTCAGTTCAGGAATTGAATTGAATGCGATCCAACGTTCGAACCCAGAAATGCAAAAACGTGCTGCCAATGCCATTCGTGGTTTGGTAGAAAGTGATATCAATCCAATTGTTTCGATTCACGATCACGGCGCTGGAGGACATTTAAACTGTCTTTCGGAATTAGTGGAAGATACCGGTGGATTAATTGATTTAGATAAATTGCCTGTGGGAGATCCTACCCTTTCGGCAAAAGAAATCATTGGTAACGAATCTCAGGAAAGAATGGGATTGGTTATTGCGAAGGAAAACATCGATTTATTGCAAAAAATTGCTGACCGGGAACGTTCTCCAATGTATCAGGTGGGTGACGTAACCGGAGATCACCGTTTTACTTTCGAATCAAAATCAACTGGTGCTAAACCAATGGATTTTGCGTTGGAAGACTTTTTTGGAAGTTCTCCAAAAGTGGTGATGACGGACAAAACAATCGAAAGAAACTATACTGATTTAGTATACGACAAGAAAAATATCTCCACCTACTTAGAGCAAGTGCTTCAACTGGAAGCGGTGGCGTGTAAAGACTGGTTGACCAATAAAGTAGACCGTTGTGTGGGTGGAAAAGTAGCCAAACAACAATGTGTGGGTCCCTTGCAATTACCCTTGAACAATTGTGGTGTAATGGCTTTGGATTATCAAGGAATAGAAGGAGTTGCGACTTCAATTGGTCACTCTCCTGTTGCAGCATTAATTGATCCTGTTGCGGGAAGCAGAACGGCTATTGCAGAAGCATTGTCTAACATTGTTTGGGCGCCAATAAAAGATGGTTTAGACGGACTTTCATTGTCTGCTAACTGGATGTGGGCGTGTAAAAACGAAGGGGAAGACGCGCGCTTGTACGCCGCTGTACAAGGTTGTTCGGATTTTGCAATCGAATTGGGAATCAATATTCCAACTGGAAAAGATTCGCTTTCCATGAAACAAAAATATCCAAATGAAGAAGTAATCGCGCCGGGAACGGTAATTATTTCAGCAGGTGGAAATTGTACCGACATTAGAAAAGTAGTAGAACCTGTTTTACAAAGAGACGGCGGTTCTATTTATTATATCAATTTATCGCAAGATGATTTCAAATTAGGCGGTTCTTCGTTTGCACAAACCTTGAATACTATTGGAAAGGAAGTACCAACGATTAAAGACGCTGCTTTTTTCAAAAGAGCCTTCAATACGATTCAAGAATTAATTCTTGACAATAATATTCTTGCAGGACACGACATCGGGAGTGGTGGTTTGATTACTACTTTATTGGAAATGTGTTTTGCCGATGTGAATTTGGGAGCTAAAATAGATTTCTCTGTTTTCGAAGAAAAAGACATTATCAAATATCTTTTTGCTGAAAATATTGGAATTGTTTTCCAAACAAAATCGGATGCTGAAGTCGAATCTAAATTAAACGCCAATGCCGTTTCTTTCTATAAATTAGGAACAGCTACCAATGAAGCGACTTTAGACTTTGGTCCTTGTACCTTAGACATTGCTAAATACAGAGATATTTGGTATAAAACTTCCTTTTTATTAGACCAAAAACAATCGAAAAACGGAACGGCTCAAGCGCGTTTCGACAATTACAAAAACCAAGCGTTACACTATACTTTTCCAACACATTTTACAGGAAAAAAACCAGTTATTGACAACTCTAAGCCAAAACCTAAAGCCGCTATTATCCGTGAAAAAGGAAGCAATTCCGAACGTGAAATGGCAAATGCGATGTACTTAGCCGGATTTGATGTAAAAGACGTTCACATGACCGATTTGATTTCAGGTCGTGAAACATTGGAAGACATTCAATTTATTGGAGCTGTTGGTGGATTCTCTAATTCAGATGTATTGGGTTCTGCCAAAGGATGGGCCGGAGCCTTTTTATACAATGAAAAAGCAAAAACCGCTTTAGACAATTTCTTCAAAAGAGAAGACACGTTGTCTGTTGGAATCTGTAATGGTTGCCAATTGTTTATGGAACTGGAAATCATTAATCCAGAGCATGAAGTACACGGAAAAATGTTACACAACGAAAGTAACAAACACGAAAGTATTTTTACATCGGTAACGGTACAGGAAAACAATTCAGTGATGCTCTCTTCTTTAGCAGGAAGTACACTAGGAGTTTGGGTTTCGCATGGAGAAGGAAAATTTAACTTACCAATGGGTGAAGAAAATTATAATATTGTTTCTAAATATGCCAATAAAGGCTACCCAGCTAATCCAAACGGCTCCCATTTTGATGTTGCGATGCTTTGCGACAAAACAGGACGTCACTTGGTTATGATGCCACACATTGAGCGTTCTACGTTTCAATGGAACTGGGCGCATTATCCAAAAGACCGTGACGATGACGTTTCGCCTTGGCATGAAGCGTTTGTCAATGCCAGAAAATGGATGGATAAAAAATAATTTTTTGATTTACTATATAGAAAGCGTTCCTGAAAAGGACCGCTTTTTTTATGGAATTAATTTAAAAGTCATTTTGATGATTTGTAAGATATTAATTAAAGTGTATATTTGAAAGTAATACGCTACGCATTAGCGCTTATATACAAGTTGGCGGCAATTTTGCGGACACCCTAAAACATACTCAAACAAACAAAAATGATTAAAACATTTCACTTAACAGCTGTGCTATTCTTATTTATTTCTTGCCATACATCTGCTCAAACGATAGATTCATTAAGACAAAAAATAGAACAAATTGTTTCGACAAAGAACGCTATTGTTGGTGTTGCAATTATTGGCGACAACGGAAAAGACACTTTATCGATAAATGGCAACAGGCATTTCCCCTTGCAAAGTGTATTTAAGTTTCATATTGCACTTGCAGTCCTATCCCAAATTGACCAAGGAAACTTTTCCCTAAATCAAAAAATTAAAATTGAAAAGAAAGACCTGATCCCAAATCTTTATAGCCCTATCAGAGACAAATACCCAAATGGAACGACTTTACCAATTTCAAAAATTTTGGATTATACTGTTTCTCAAAGTGACAATGTTGGATGCGACCTATTACTAAAGCTAATTGGAGGGCCGCAAGTAGTGGAAGAATACTTCATAAATAATAATTTTAAAGACGTATCAATAAAAATCACTGAAGAGGTAATGCAAGCGAATTGGGATTTGCAATTTGAAAATTGGACGACACCAAAAGCAGCAAACGAAGTCTTATCAAAGTTTTATTATAACAAAACAAAGCTGCTGTCTAAAAAAAGTTACGACTTTATTTGGAAAACTTTGAAAGGAACCGAAACGGGTAAAGAAAGACTAAAGGGACAATTACCCAAAAGCACTATTGTTGCACACAAAACCGGTACTTCAGGAGCAAACAAAGAAGGTTTAACAGAAGCCGTAAACGACATTGGAATTATATTTTTGCCCAATGGACAACATTATTTTATTAGTGTATTTGTGACGAAATCAAGCGAAAACAATGAAACAAACGAAAATATAATTTCTGATATTTCAAAAATAACTTGGGATTATTTCATAAACCAAGCAAAATAAAACTGCTACCAACAGCTAGGGTTTCGTTGTGTGCGTAGCACGAACAATGAAGCCCGTGTTGAACGGAACCGAATACCTGCCGTCAACACTATGGAGTTATCGTAAAGATTGTAGAGGTATTTTCAAGAGGATTTTGTTCCTCTTTTTTTGTGGAGTTGTTTCAGCTTGGTTTTTTTCATGTTTTCCTTCACTTTTGAACACAATTCCCCTTACCCCGACCCCGCTGATATACCAAAATCGTTCAAACTGTGCCCACAATAGTGAGCAAATAATACCAAAACTATGAGCAATTATGCCTTTTGGTTGTTTTTAAAACAAAAAACGTCAGCTAAGAGTAAAGCCTTTATAACCGAAGACCAGATTAGAAAATAAATTAGAGTTGGTTTTATTAGATCTATTTTAGTTGCTAATTGGAATGGGCACCGTTTTCAAAACTGCACTAACGATTTTAGTAAATACGAGCGATCTGGATAAAGAATAATTAATATTTTTATAGCTTTTACTAAAGCGTTCCTAAAAAGGAGCGCTTTTTTTATGGGTCACTTGGATTGCAAGTTTGCATTAACATTATTCAGGGAAAAAAAATTCTGTTTAATACTATCCTTTTATACTACTAATCAATGGGTATCAAACTCGTGTACCATTTCGTTGGTCATAGACGGAAGGTTGGAAAACCCCTATGTACTTGATGCCATTGTGCCAACCTATCAAATTAGTAACAATAGTATTAAACAGAATTTATATATTCTAAAACACAATACAAACCATTAATCACTTTCAAAAAACTGCCTTACAACGGTAGCCTACTCTATTGTAAATTTACAACTTAGCTTTATAAAAAGCTATATTTTTGGGACTTTAATCAATCAAAAACAATCGTATTAACAAAATATAATATTCATTTTAGGAGATAGAAGCAAAGATTATGTAGAGTAATCTATTAATCCAAAATTCATGCGGCACAAACACTTTAGCTTAAAATCAGTCTATTAAACTTTATTTTAAGAAAACGTTTTCGTAAAATGGAATAATTCTAGTTTAATTTTCCATTTAATTTTTGAAAAATAATAATTATTATTAATTTTTATTTAATTTGCGAGTCAATTCAACATTCGAATAATGACTTCTATAACCAGACTTTTTGATTTTCCCTATTATCAGCAAGATAAATATACTTCAATTCCAGATGCTTTAACAACAAAGCAAAATGGAGTTTGGATAAAAACTTCTACCCAAGAATATATTGCTAAAGCCAATGCTGTATCAAGAGCATTAATGAAATTAAGCATTCAAAAAGACGATAAGATTGCTATCATCTCCTCTAATAATAGAACCGAATGGAATATTATAGACATTGGGGTGTTACAAACTGGGGCGCAAACGGTTCCTATTTACCCTACGATTTCTGAAGATGATTACGAATATATCTTAAATCATTCCGGTGCCATGTATTGTTTTGTTTCTGATGCGGAAGTGCTTCGGAAAGTAAATTTGATTAAAACTAAAGTACCAACACTTAAAGAAGTCTATTCGTTCAACGAAATTGAAGGTTGCAAAAATTGGAAAGAACTGCTAATTCTTGGCGAAGACCAAAGCAATCAAAATGAAGTTGAAGCTAGAAAAAACAGCATAAAAACAGACGATTTAGCGACTATTATTTATACTTCCGGGACAACAGGAAAACCAAAAGGAGTTATGCTTTCGCACAAAAATATTGTCTCGAATGTCCTAGACAGCGCTTCCAGAATTCCTTTTGAAGCGGGAAAAACTCGTGCCTTGAGCTTCTTGCCGGTCTGTCATATTTTTGAAAGAATGATTTTGTATTTATACCAATATTATGGCGTTTCAATCTATTTTGGGGAATCAATCGATAAAATTAGTGATAATCTCAAAGAAGTAAGACCTACGGTTATCACAGCTGTTCCCCGACTTTTGGAGAAAGTATATGATAAAATCTACGCCAAAGGTACCGCACTGACCGGAATCAAAAAGAAACTGTTCTTTTGGGCAATTGATTTGGGATTAATCTACGAACCTTATGGAAAAAATGGATTATGGTATGAGTTCCAACTCAAAATGGCACGTAAATTAATTTTCAGTAAATGGAAAGAAGGTTTGGGTGGAAACCTTGATTTGATGGTTTCCGGAAGTGCCGCTTTGCAACCCAGATTAGCCAGAGTTTTTGCTGCTGCCGAAATTCCCGTAATGGAAGGCTACGGTTTGACCGAAACGTCTCCTGTAATCTCCGTTAACGACATGAGAAATCACGGTTTCAAAGTGGGAACTGTGGGCAAAGTAATCGATAATGTAGAAGTGTTAATTGCCGAAGATGGGGAAATCCTTTGCAAAGGACCTAACGTGATGATCGGCTATTACAAAGATGAAAAATTGACCAACGAAGTCATTACAAACGGTTATTTCCACACAGGAGACATTGGAGTATTTGATGAAGACGGATTCTTGAAAATTACCGATCGCAAAAAAGAAATGTTCAAAACATCCGGAGGAAAATATATTGCCCCCCAGTTAATTGAAAATACAATGAAACAATCCCGTTTCATTGAACAAATAATGGTAATTGGTGACGGACAAAAAATGCCGGCCGCAATTATTCAGCCGAGTTTTGAGTTCATTAAGGAATGGGCTGTTATTCATGGAATTGATCTTGGAAAAAGCAATGAAGAGATTATTTCGAACGAAAAAGTAATCGAACGAATTCAAGCCGAGATTGATACCTTAAATGAAAAATTTGGGAATTGGGAGAAAATCAAACGCTTTGAATTGACACCGGACGTTTGGTCCATTGAAGGTGGACAACTTACCCCTACCCTAAAACTGAAACGAAAAATAGTAATGGAGAAATATATCGATTTATTCCATAAAATCTACGGTTAACATTTGATAAACCCCAACCAAAACATGAAATTAAAAATCCTAATTTACTCCGTTATAAGTATATTCTTTTTTTCTAATTGTCAAGAAAAACCGAAAGACAATGCCATAAAAGCAAATTATTTAGATTTCTCACAACGGGACGACCAAAGTACTGGCGGCATCAAAATGATTCCGATTAAAACACCGAAAGGAACTTTTAAAGTCTGGACAAAAACTGTGGGTAACAATCCAAAAATAAAAGTATTGCTGCTTCACGGCGGCCCTGGATTGACACATGAATTGTATGAATGTTTTGACGGGTATTTCCCTAACGAAAGCATCGAATATATCTATTACGATCAATTGGGTTCGTATTACAGTGACCAGCCCAAAGACAATAGTTTATGGACTAACGAACGTTTTGTGGAGGAAGTCGAGCAAGTGCGCATTGCATTAGGCTTAGACAGTTCTAATTTTTACCTGATGGGACAATCTTGGGGCGGAATCCTGGCAATGGAATACGCTTTGAAATATCAAAAAAACCTGAAAGGCTTGATTATCTCGAATATGATGGCGAGTGCTAAGGAATATAACGCTTACGCAAAAGACGTTCTGGCACCACAGATGGATCCGAAAATCCTAAAGCAATTGCAGGATATCGAGAAAAACAATGATTTTGATAATCCAAAATACAGCGAATTATTGTTCAAATATTACTACACGGAACACATTTTAAGAAAACCACTGGACCAATGGCCAGAATCCATCAACAGATGTTTCAAACACATCAATCCAGATGTGTATGTGTTTATGCAAGGTCACAGTGAATTTGGCATCACCGGAAACGCTTCCTTAAAAAATTGGGATGTCAAAGCGCGACTAAAAACCCTGACGGTTCCTACCTTGAGTATTGGTTCTAAATACGACACGATGGATCCGGAACACATGAAATGGATTGCCCACGAAGTTCAAAACGGACGCTTCTTGTTTTGTCCTAACGGAAGCCACCTTTCGCAATACGATGATCCTAAAAATTATTTTACTGGCGTGATCAAGTTTTTGAAAGATGTGGATAATGGGGAGTTTAAGAAAGGGTAAAAGAATAATTTAAAATGAAAACCACGAATTCATGTTCGTGGTTTTTCTGTTTTATTGGGAAATGATAAAAATACAAGGCAATAATGTGTTCTTTTTCACAAAAATACAAGGCAATAACATCTAAAATTATAGAAAAACACGAATTTACAGCAATTTAGGATGTGGATAAAGGTGCTTTTAAAAAATCTTAAATAGAAACAGGTCAAAACGATTACATTCCTTACTACCATATCCGAAACAATGTATTTAATTGTTATTTAACACTTTATCTGTTATTTTATTATTTTTTAATACCTTTATTGTGTCAACCCATAAAACCAAACATTATGAATGTGAAAAACTTTTTAGTTTCAGGTAGTGTAGGCGGTATAATCTACTTCCTTTATGGATGGTTGTTTTACGGGATTCTATTTAAAGAAGCATTTCCGTCCAATGGGAATGAAAATTATGTAATGATTTTTTTGGGATGCCTTACATTTGGATTATTTACAGCTTATATTTTTACAAAATGGGCAGGGATTTCAAATTGGATAACTGGTTTTACCGCCGGTGCCATCATTGGATTGTTTATGGCTTTTTATATGGATTTCTTTGCCAATTCAATGAAATTAACACCCAATATTGACTTTCAGATTATGGCATTGGATATTGCAATCACTGTTGTAATGTCAGCATTGACTGGTGCTAGCATCGCACTTGTCAATGGAAAACTAAAATAAACGCAAATTCTTACAAAAAAACTCCTCATTTTATGGGGAGTTTTTTAGTTTAGACAAAAAAATTGAAAAATAATTTAACTTATTATGCATGCATAGTATTTTTTTATTATATTTGAAAACGATATAGTTAGAGATTATGAAAGATAAAACGATAGATTATATATTAAGAGCAACCTGGCAAGCAGTTTCCAGAATGTACAATGAAGAAGCCTCTAAATATGGTGCAACTATGGCAACGGGTTTTGCTCTGCTGAGCATGGATAAGGAAAAAGGCACACCTTCTACCGCCTTAGGTCCAAAAATGGGTATGGAAGCAACAAGTCTTACCAGAACCTTAAAATCAATGGAAGATAAAGGCTTAATTATCAGGAAGAAAAATCCTTATGATGGTCGTGGTGTTTTGATTTACCTGACCGATTTTGGTAAAGAGAAAAGAGAATTGTCAAAAAATACCGTTTTGAAATTCAATGAAACTGTGAGAAACCACATTTCTGAGGAAAAGCTGCAACATTTTATTGAAGTGGCAGAAACGATAAACGAATTAATTCAAGATAAAAATATATTTAATCACACGAGCGTCAGCGAACTGACGGAGCAAACTGAAAAACCAGAAAATGACATCGCCACGATTCAAAAAAACAATCAATAATTAAAAATGGTGATACCATATTTCTATAAAAACAAATAATAACTACGTATGAAATCGCCATGAATCAATATCATAGAAAAACAATAACACTTGGCGATACCACATTCCTTTAAAAAACAAATAATAACTACGTATGAAACGCACAATTAAAAAAGTTGCAGTAATTGGATCCGGAATTATGGGTTCAGGAATTGCTTGCCATTTTGCCAACATTGGAGTTGAAGTTTTACTTTTGGACATTGTTCCAAAAGAACTCACCGAAGCCGAAGTTAAAAAAGGGCTTACTTTAGAAAGCAAAATTATCAGAAACCGATTGGTAAATGAGCATTTGGCTAATTCCCTAAAATCGAAACCCTCCCCTATTTACAATTCGAAATTTGCCAGCAGAATTACTACGGGAAATACAACGGATGACATGGCGAAAATCGCCGCAGTAGATTGGATTATTGAAGTGGTGGTAGAACGTTTAGACATCAAAAAATTAGTTTTCGATCAAATTGAAAAATTCAGAAAACCGGGAACTTTAGTTACTTCAAATACTTCTGGAATTCCAATTCACTTTATGAGCGAAGGAAGAAGTGACGATTTTCAAAAGCATTTCTGTGGAACCCACTTTTTTAACCCTGCGCGTTATTTAAAATTATTCGAAATCATACCTGGTCCACAAACTGCAACGGAAGTTTTAGATTTCCTTACTGATTATGGTTCAAAATTTTTAGGCAAAACTTCGGTTGTAGCCAAAGATACTCCAGCATTCATCGGAAATAGAATTGGAATTTACGGGATTCAGAGTTTGTTTCATTTGGTAAAAGAAATGGGATTAACAATTGAAGAAGTGGATAAATTAACCGGTCCAGTAATTGGAAGACCAAAATCCGCTACTTTCAGAACGGTTGATGTTGTTGGATTAGATACTTTGGTGCATGTAGCCAACGGAATCTACGAAAACTGCCCAAATGACGAGCAACACGATTTGTTCAAATTACCAGATTTCGTCAACAAAATGATGGAAAACAAATGGTTCGGAAGCAAAACAGGTCAAGGTTTTTACAAAAAAGTAGACAAGGATATTCTGTCTTTGGATTTGGACACTTTAGAATACCGTCCGGCAAAAAGAGCATCATTTGCCACTTTAGAATTAACAAAAACGATTGACAAACCAATTGATCGTTTTAAAATTTTGGTAAAAGGAACAGACAAAGCGGGAGAATTTTATCGAAAAAGTTTTGCAGGAATGTTTGCTTACGTTTCAAACAGAATTCCTGAAATCTCAGATGAATTATACAAAATTGACGATGCTATGAAAGCCGGTTTTGGATGGGAAAATGGTCCTTTCGAAATTTGGGATGCCATTGGTGTCGAAAAAGGAATCGAAATCATGAAAGCCGAAGGTCTTGAACCAGCTGCTTGGGTAAATGATATGTTGGCTTCTGGAAGTGCTAGTTTTTATTCTATAAAAGAAGGAGCAACTTTTTTCTACAATATCCCAACAAAATCACAAAATAAAGTTCCCGGTCAAGATGCATTTATCATCTTGAACAACATTCGCGAAAGCAAAAAAGTGTGGAGCAACAGCGGAGCGATTATACAAGATTTAGGAGACGGAATTTTGAATTTAGAATTCCAATCTAAAATGAATACGATTGGTGGCGATGTTTTGGCAGCCATCAATAAAGCAATTGACTTATCTGAAAAAGAATACCAAGGATTGGTTATTGGAAATCAAGCAGCGAATTTCTCTGTTGGTGCCAATATCGGAATGATATTTATGATGGCAGTGGAGCAAGAATACGACGAGTTGAACATGGCGATCAAAATGTTCCAAGACACGATGATGCGCGTACGCTATTCTGGGATTCCGGTTGTGGTTGCACCCCACGGAATGACTTTTGGTGGTGGTTGCGAAATGAGTTTACATGCTGACAAAGTTGTTGCTGCAGCTGAAACCTATATGGGACTAGTGGAATTTGGTGTCGGAGTAATTCCTGGTGGTGGTGGATCGAAAGAAATGACATTGCGTGCAGCTGATTTATTCCATAAAAACGATGTGGAATTGAACGTATTACAAGAATATTTCTTGACTATTGCTATGGCAAAAGTATCCACTTCTGGTTACGAAGCTTTTGATACCGGACTTTTACAACATGGAAAAGACATCATCGTGGTAAACAAAGACCGTCAAATTGCCGAAGCGAAGAAACATGCTTTACTAATGGCGGAAGCGGGTTACACACAACCGATTCTCAGAACCGATGTAAAAGTTCTTGGAAAACAAGCATTAGGAATGTTCCTTGTGGGAACGGACCAAATGGTTGCCGGAAAATACATATCGGAACATGACAAAAAAATTGCCAACAAACTAGCGTATGTCATGGCCGGTGGTGATTTATCAGAGCCAACATTAGTATCCGAACAATATTTATTGGATTTAGAACGGGAAGCTTTCTTGTCGTTGTGTACAGAAAGAAAAACATTGGAGAGAATTCAGTTTATGTTAACCAAAGGAAAACCGTTACGCAATTAAATTTAAATTATAAATTAAGAATGAGCTTCATTTAAAATTTAGAATTCAAAATTCAAAATAATAGTTATGAAAACAGCCTATATAGTTAAAGCATACAGAACCGCCGTGGGGAAAGCCCCAAAAGGAGTGTTCAGATTTAAAAGACCCGATGAATTGGCGGCAGAAACCATTCAGTTTATGATGAATGAGTTGCCTGATTTCGACAAAAAACGTATTGATGACGTGATGGTAGGAAATGCCATGCCGGAAGCAGAACAAGGACTAAACGTGGGACGATTGATCTCTTTGATGGGATTAAAAATTGAAGATGTTCCGGGTGTAACCGTAAACCGGTATTGCGCCTCAGGATTAGAAACAATCGGGATGGCTACAGCCAAAATCCAATCCGGAATGGCCGATTGCATCATTGCCGGTGGTGCCGAAAGCATGAGTTTTATTCCAATGGGAGGCTACAAACCTACTCCGGATTATGCTGTTGCAAAAGCAGGAAACGAAGACTATTATTGGGGAATGGGACTAACTGCAGAAGCGGTTGCCAAACAATTCAATGTATCTCGTGCGGACCAAGATGAGTTTGCGTACCAATCGCATATGAAAGCTTTGAAAGCACAAGCTGAAGGCAGATTCGATAAACAAATTGTTCCAATTACTATAGAACAAACGT
This sequence comes from Flavobacterium algoris, assembly GCF_048158525.1. NCBI lineage: Bacteria > Pseudomonadati > Bacteroidota > Flavobacteriia > Flavobacteriales > Flavobacteriaceae > Flavobacterium > Flavobacterium algoris. Next base: position 20,895 of record NZ_JBLNKT010000012.1, on the reverse strand, counting down.
TTATCAATGAAAATGGTAAAAAAGAAACTAAATCTTATATCGTTAATAAAGATGAAGGTCCAAGAGCAGGAACTTCTGTAGAAGCTTTGGCTGGTTTAAGACCTGTTTTCGAAGCGAACGGAAGCGTAACTGCAGGAAATTCATCCCAAATGAGCGATGGAGCCGCTTTTGTTCTAATCATGAGTGAAGAAATGGTAAAAGAATTCAACCTTACTCCTATTGCCCGTTTGGTCAACTTTGCTTCGGCTGGAGTCGAACCAAGAATCATGGGAATTGGACCTGTAAAAGCAATTCCAAAAGCATTGAAACAAGCCGGTTTAACCTTGAATGATATTGATTTAATAGAACTTAACGAAGCTTTTGCATCACAAGCACTAGCAGTAACGAGAGAACTAAACCTAAATCCTGATATCATCAATGTCAATGGTGGAGCGATTGCATTAGGCCACCCACTGGGTTGTACAGGTGCTAAACTTTCTGTTCAACTATTTGACGAAATGAAACGCAGAGGAAGCAAATACGGAATTGTTTCTATGTGTGTAGGAACCGGACAAGGAAGTGCGGGGATTTACGAGTTGATGTAAACAAAACATTCTTCTTTTTGTCATTCCGACGAAGGAGGAATCCCCCATCAAGCAATTTTCCAATATATTATGAGATTCCTCCTTCGTCGGAATGACAAGATGAAGGAAAAAATATAAATAATAAAAACTTCGCAGGAAGGAAACACAAAATAATTTAAAATTCAAAATAATAAGTCATGAGCGACAAAACAAGAGGAGGTCAATTCCTCGTAAAAGAAACAAAGTGCGAAGATGTCTTCACTCCTGAAGATTTTAATGAAGAACAATTAATGATGCGTGACTCTGTAAAAGAGTTTGTAGACAAAGAAATCTGGCCTAACAAAGATCGTTTTGAAAAAAGAGATTTTGCCTTAACGGTAGAAAGTATGCAAAAGGCGGCTGAAATGGGATTTTTAAGTATCGCAGTTCCTGAAGCTTATGGCGGAATGGGAATGGGATTTGTAAATACTGTTTTGGTTTGCGATTATATTTCGGGAGCAACAGGTTCATTTTCTTCTGCTTTTGGAGCACATACCGGAATTGGAACAATGCCAATTACGTTGTATGGCACTGAAGCACAAAAGCAAAAATACGTAACAAAATTAGCTTCTGGCGAATGGTTTGGAGCCTATTGTTTGACTGAACCAGGCGCTGGTAGTGATGCCAATTCCGGAAAAACAAAAGCGGTATTATCTGATGATGGAACGCATTATAAAATTACAGGACAAAAAATGTGGATTACAAATGCAGGATTTTGTAATGTCTTTATTGTTTTTGCCCGCATAGGAGATGATAAAAATATAACTGGCTTTATCGTAGAAAATGATCCAAGTAATGGTATTTCCATGAACGAAGAAGAACATAAATTAGGAATTCGCTCCTCTTCTACGCGTCAAGTTTTCTTTGCAGATACAAAAGTTCCTGTTGAAAACATGTTATCCGAAAGAGGAAATGGTTTCAAAATAGCGATGAATGCTTTGAATGTAGGTCGAATTAAATTGGCTGCAGCCTGTTTGGATGCACAACGCAGAGTTATTTCAAACGCAACAAAATACGCTAACGAAAGAATACAATTCAATACCGCTATTTCTCAGTTTGGAGCCATCCGAGCAAAATTAGCCGAAATGGCAACTTCCTGTTATGCCGGAGAAAGTGCTACTTATCGTGCAGCAAAAGATATTGAAGATCGAATTGCGTCACGTGAAACTGAAGGAGCTACCCATCAGGAAGCAGAATTAAAAGGGATTGAAGAGTATGCAATTGAATGTTCAATTCTAAAAGTGGCTGTTTCTGAAGATATTCAAAATTGTGCGGATGAAGGAATTCAAATCTTTGGAGGAATGGGATTTTCTGAAGATACTCCAATGGAAAGTGCATGGAGAGATGCCAGGATTGCTCGCATTTACGAAGGAACTAACGAAATTAACAGAATGTTATCTGTAGGAATGTTAATCAAAAAAGCTATGAAAGGCCACGTTGATTTACTGGGACCCGCATCAAAAGTACAAGAAGAATTAATGGGAATTCCTTCTTTTGATACACCTGATTATTCTGAATTATTTGCAGAAGAAAAGGAAATGATTGGCAAATTGAAAAAAGCATTCCTAATGGTTGCAGGTGGAGCTGTTCAAAAATACGGTCCAGATTTAGATGCACACCAACAGTTATTAATGGCTGCTTCAGATATTTTAATTGAAATCTACATGGCAGAAAGCACTATTCTTAGAACTGAAAAATTAGCCAAAAAAGAAGGCGAAGCCAAAGTACAAGAGCAAATTGCCATGGCTAAATTATATTTGTATAAAGCAGTAGATACCGTTACTCAAAAAGGTAAAGAAAGTGTAATTTCTTTTGCTGAAGGTGATGAACAACGTATGATGTTAATGGGTTTACGCCGTTTTACAAAATATACGAATATGCCCAATATTGTAGGATTAAGAGAAATAATCACTACCAAATTAGTGGTAGAAAATGGATATTGTTTCTAAAATAGAAAATAGTTTTTAGTTTATTTATTTGTTAAAAACCGCGTTGTTTCAAGAAACAACGCGGTTTTTTTATTTTAATTACTTCACCTCTTTTTTTCTATAGGTCTAATTTCTCCATTATAGGAAATCGAACTTCGATTGTTAGAATTAATGGTAAGCGTTGCGCTACCTCCAAAAGAAACGGAAAGAAACAGTGTGAATATATCAGTCTCTCCCTTAACAACAGTTTCTATTTGATATGCTTTTTTCTTTTTTTCAATAGTAAATTCCTGTGGACTTCCTTCAAAATTTAATCCTCCATCCCTACCGTAAGCAACACTACTATAAGCTGTACCAAAAAAAGGCATTTCACTCTTAATTTTATTTGGCTCAAATTGTACATAATTAGGATTAGTGGTCAAATCCATAGTCCTGAATCCTTGAGGCAAAGCTGTCCGCCCAATAAAAACAAACGCTTTAGAATCAACCAAAGCGGCAATCTGTTTTTGTTTTTCAATTTTACGTTCTTCTCTTACTTGTTTTTTACTTTTTTCCTGAGCATAAGTTGCTGTAAGAAGTAGTGAAATAAAAATTACTAAAATTGCTGTTTTCTTTTTCATAATACCTATTTTTAATAGTAAACGATAATGACTTAATAATTCCGAATCATTTTAATATATTTTCAAAATTTCTAAAATTAAATCTAAAAAAATTGAATTTATTTTTTCTCAAAACGCATCATTGCGATGTCACCCATGATGAAATTCAATGTTTTCCCATCTTCTGAAATGGAATAGAAATCTATTTTCTGAAGTGTAGACATGTAAATATTCTCACCTTCTCCGGGGCAAAACATTCTAGTCATAGCCATCGGTTCTTTGAAACTGATTTTATTGCCTTCAACATTTAATTTCCCTGAATACCGGTTGCAACTGTTGCTTCCTGAAACACTACTTTCTTTCAAGTTAAAAGTGATTGTCGGTTTTGTATTTGGATATAATCCATCAAAAGCTATTCTTGGTCCTGTAACATAATTTAACTCCCAAGTTCCCTCAAGAGAAGTCGTATTATTCATTGCTGTTTTAGCTGAATTACAAGAAACAAATGCCAAACATAAAACGGTTAGTGCCAAAATATTTTTTTTCATATAAGTGTTTTTAATTTTATATTTTAGAATAGAACAAAAATATTGCCAATTTTCAGGTTTTAAAAAAATAGTACAAAAAATAAAGAGTTATGAAAATCGTATCGAATACTTTTAAAATCTAAAAATTTAGTATCTCCAATTTATTATTTTTTAATCTCTATAACTTCCACCTTAATTTCAACGGCATACCCATTTGGAATGATTTTTTTTCCATGTGCATTGGCATACACTTTAGTGAATTCAGCTCCAAAATATAAGATTATAGCCGAATAATATACCCAAATTAAAATTATTATTATTGAACCTGCAGCGCCATAAACAGTTGCTACCGTTGAACTTCCTAAATAAAAACCAATGGCAAATTTACCAAACATAAAGAAAAAGGAAGTAAAACTAGCACCTATCAAAGCATCTTTCCAAGCGATATTGCCATCAGGCAGTGTTTTGAAAATAATGGAAAACAGCATGGTTGTGGTTGCAAATAAAACCAAGATATTAAAAACATAAAATATATAAACCATTGCATCAGGAAAATAAACGAGTAATCGAGTATTTATAACATCCATTACAGTGTTTACCATCAAACTGACCATCAATAAAAACCCAACTGAAGCTATCATAGAAAATGACATCAGTCTGTTTTTAATGAATTTCATAATTCCTTTATTAGGTTTAGCTTTCAATCCCCAAATAAAATTAATGGAACTTTGTATTTCGGCAAATACACCCGAAGCACCTATTAGCAGCATAATCCCTCCAAGTATTGTTGCAAATGTTATACTGTCAGACAATTCAATATTCTTAATGGTTTCCTGAATTTGAATCGCAGCTTCATTCCCAACCATTCCATTAATTTGTCCAAAAAACCTTCCGGTAACTGCATCTCTTCCAAAGAAAAAACTAAAAATAGATAAAATAATAATTAACAATGGTGGTAATGAAAATATAGTGTAATACGATAATGAGGCGCTAAGTTTTATAGCATTATCATCATTAAATTCCTGATACGTTCGTTTTAATAAACTCCAACTTATAATAGCTAATTCTTTGTGCTTCATTTTAAAACTAATTTTATATTCTTCTATAAGAAAATTTCAGGTTGTTGCTTTTATTAGATTCGAAAGCATCGTTCGTAATCACTTTTAGATCAATTGCCACTGCATTCAAAACTACAAATAAATAGATTAAGAATTTAAAATGAATATTGTATAATTCCTACTAAATTGGATTATAAAAATCTAATTCTATTATGTACAACCCAAAATTTTCTTACCTTTGAAATAAAACGAGTCATGAAAAAAATATTTCTATCCATTGTCCTAATTGTTGTTGTGATTATAGGTTGTAAAACGAGCAGCGATTCAAGTAATTCAAAAAAACTGAACATTGTTTTTGAACCTAAAAGTAACAGTACCGTTTCCGGAACTGCAACTTTTGAAGAAAAAAATGGTAAAGTAACTTTTGTAGCAAAATTAGCCGGGCTAAAACCGGGTATTCATGCGATACACATCCATGAGAAATCAGATTGTACTGCCGCTGATGGAAGTTCTGCAGGTGGACACTGGAACCCAACATTCAAAAAACATGGAAAATGGGGCGTTGGTGAATATCACAAAGGTGACATAGGTAATTTTACAGCTGATGAAAAAGGAAATGGGACCATTACATTAACAACTGATGAATGGTGTATAGGTTGTGGCGATGCGACAAAGGATATTTTAGGAAAAGGACTAATAGTTCACCAAGGAACTGATGATTATGTTTCTCAACCCGCAGGTAATGCTGGTGCAAGAGTAGCATGTTCCGCTATTATTAAGTAGTTTTTTAAGATTTCAATTGGAAGATAAAGAGCACCTCTATTTTAAAAACACAGAAGAATGGCGTGATTGGTTGCACCAAAATCATCATTCTTCAAAAGAGGTGTATCTTATTTTTTATAAGGTAAATAGTGAATTTGAAAGTATGCGATGGGAAGAAGCAGTTCAAGTTGCCATTTGTTTTGGTTGGATCGATTCAACAGTAAGAAAAATGGATGAAGACCGCAGAAAACAAGTCTTTTCTCCCAGAAAAGATAAAAGCGTTTGGAGCAAACTCAATAAAACATATATCGAAAAACTCATCGAAGAAAATTTGATGCATGAAAGTGGATTAGCCAAAATTAAAACTGCTAAAAAAAATGGTTCCTGGACTTCATTAGATGCTGTGGAGGATTTGATTATACCAACAGATCTTGAAATGGCTTTTAACCAAAATAGCGCTGCAATCGAAAACTACAAAAATTTTAGTCCCTCGTATAGGAAAAGCTATCTTTATTGGCTCAATCAAGCTAAAAGAGAGGAAACTAGAAATAATAGGATAGCCGAAATCATTAATCTTTGTTCTCAAAATAAAAAATCCAGAGATTAATATTTTCACTAAAATAATTAAAACTTAACCTAAATTTTTCTAGACAACCATAAAAAAACATAGCTTTGTAGCTTCAAATTAAAGTAATGATTAACCCTTCGGCATCAGGTTGGATAGATAAATTTTTTATTGAACAAAAATTTTCAAACAAAACTGTTTCTAAAACTACTGATTCATTTTATCAAAAAGTTAGAAATACAGGTTTTATATACGGTCACATCATTACTTTTGAGACTGTAAACACTATAGAAACCAAAGGCTGGTTTAAAGAAGAGATTTCTAAAGTTGCGTTATTAAATACTTTATACGATGTTTTTTGCCTTACTAAGGAAGAAATTAACCCTGAAAATTTCATAAAAGAAGCGGTTACTTTTTACAACCAAATGAATCCTCAAGGATTTAATTTATTCAAAAAAATACTTCCTAAAAATTCTCTTTCCTTAACACTGGAAAAAATAATTGATGAACGCGTTCAAACCAATGACACCATCATCAGTAAAAATTTCTCGCATCTTGTAACGAATGCTCTTTTGTTTATTGATGTTGCTGCTTTTCGCCAATATTTAATTCATGGAGTAATTCCTGAGAAATACTTGAAGAAAATTGAAGAGACGATTGTTAATCTTGTCACATTGGCTCTAAAAATTAAGTCAAACAAATCTCAATATGATGATCTGTTAATTAAACTTTTTGAAGCTTCTATTCGTTACAGCAAATTTTCGAAAGTTTCTGTTCAAAGTCTGGAAACACTTCAGTTAGATTATTTTACAAATGAATTAGAAAAATATTATTTAATAGATATTGCCGGAATGGCGCTGTGGAGTGATGGAATAATTGAAAATAATGAAGCCTATTTTTTACATTCATTAGCTGAAACACTATCTATACCCGATGATTTTGTTAATCAGAGCATAAACAGTACTAATGAATTCATTACTAAACATAAAAAAGAAATTCCCTACTTCAATTACTCGAATCCTGTCAAACACTTTTACGACCAGACCACCCAAAGTGTTGTTACTTTAGTCAGCCGTAATAAAAGTAGATTGATAAAGGAAATCGTTCAAAGCAAAGAATTAATGCTGTTGTTAGCCTATTCTACCCGAAGAGATTTGGATGAAAAAGAAAAGAAAAAAGTAAAAAAACAATTATTGGATATTTGTAAAACTATTCCTTCTTTGACCATATTTTTACTACCAGGCGGAAGTTTATTATTACCTATTTTGATAAAATTCATCCCTACCCTATTACCTTCAGCTTTCAATGAAAATCTAGAAGAAATCGAATAAAAAAATCGCCCGAGAGCGATTTAATTTAAAATTTTAACTGATATACGTTATCTAAATCTTTATCTGAACTGATATTGACATTCAAATCCGTTACAAATCCAGAATTCAATCCATAAGCCCAACCGTGTAATGTTAATTCTTGTCCGTTTTTCCATGCGGATTGTACGATTGATGTTTTAGCCAAATCAAATACTTGTTCCTTTACATTAATTTCTACAAAAGCATTAAACCGTTCATTTTCATCTACAATAGAATCTAAATATTCATGATGTAGTCTATAAACGTCTTTTATGTGGCGTATCCAGTTGTCAATAATTCCAATAGATTCATTTCCCATAGCTGCTTTCACACCTCCACAACCATAATGACCACATACAAGTACATGTTTTACTTTCAAAACATTGACTGCATAATCCAGAACACTTAACATATTCATGTCAGAATGTACTACCATATTAGCAATATTTCTATGAACAAATACCTCACCTGGTTTTGCACCAACAATTTCATTAGCAGGAACTCTGCTATCAGAACAACCAATCCACAATAAAGGTGGCGTTTGTCCTTTGGCTAAATCCGCAAAATAATTAGGATCGCTAGCCAGAGAAGTTTCTACCCATTTTTTATTGTTTTCTAATATTTTTTTATAAAAATCGCTCATAAAGAATTACAGTCTTAGTTCATTCAAATGTAAAATAAAAATTAATGGTTTTATTTGCTAAAAAAAATCATTGCCATTTTTATTGATTATTTCACATAAACTCTAGTATTGTTACAATTCTTCTTCTAACCAAGCCTGCATCATCCAGATGGTCTTTTCTTGCTCAGCAATAAAATCACTCATCATAGAATTCGTCCCTTCATCATTAATTTCTGAAGATTTGTTAAGGATTTCTCTTTCGATTTTTAACAAATGAGACAATGAGTTTACAATTAAATGGATTGCTTTCTCATCAATAGAAATATTTTTTCCAACAGTTAATTGATTGTTTTTAATATAATCCTCAAAAGTATGCAGCGGAGTTCCTCCAAGAGTAAGGACACGCTCAGCAATCATATCAATCTTTAATTGGGAATCGTTGTATAATTCTTCAAATTTTATATGCAAGTCAAAGAAACGCTTACCACGGATATTCCAGTGAATTCCTCGCAAATTTTGATAATAAACTTGAAAATTAGAAAGTAATATATTTAATTCGGTTACAATTAATTCGGTTTCTTTAACGGGTAATCCTAAAATATTTGTTTTCATGATAGTTCTTTTTGACAAATTTAAACAACAAAATAATATTTTACACTATAACTAAATTGATTGTTTTTATATTTGTATTAGATATTACTATAAAAAATGACAATCACTCAACTGAAATATGTTTTAGCCGTAGCCGAACATAAAAACTTTACTCTTGCTGCCGAAAAATGTTTTGTAACTCAGCCTACTTTGAGCATGCAAATTCAAAAAATTGAGGAAGAGTTAAGCATTCAAATATTTGACAGAACAAAAAAACCAATTCAGCTTACGGATATTGGACAAAAAATCGTCAATCAGGCTAAGAATATAGTAACCGAAGCCGATAGAATTCAAGATATTGTAGAGCAACAAAAAGGTTTTATTGGAGGTGAATTTAGATTAGGAATTATTCCTACTATTATGCCCACCTTATTGCCGATGTTTTTGAATAATTTCATCAAAAAATACCCAAAAGTAAAACTCATTATTGAAGAGTTAAATACCGAAGAGATTATTATAAAACTAAATAACGGTCATCTCGATGCAGCGATTGCAGCAACTCCTTTGATGGAAGAAAAAATCAAGGAAATTGTTTTGTATTTTGAACCTTTTGTCGCTTACATTCCGGAGAGCCATCATAATTTTCAGAAGGAAGAAATAGAAGTCTCCGATTTGAACTTAGATGAAATCCTATTATTGCAAGACGGACATTGTTTTAGAGAAGGGATTTTAAACTTATGTAAAAGTGCCGGTAAGAATGAAATGAATCACTTTCAAATACAAAGTGGAAGTTTCGAAACTTTAATAAAATTGGCCGATGAAGGTTTGGGAACCACATTGCTTCCTTATTTACATACCTTAGATTTGAAAGAATCTGACAAAATAAAGCTACGCCACTTCAAGGAGCCAAAACCAGCACGCGAAGTCAGTTTGATTTTCCCTAAAAGTGAATTAAAAATTCAGATAATTGATGCGCTTCGAAGCACTATTGCAGGTGTTGTAAAAGGAGCTATTGTTTTTCAAAATGTTGAAATTATTAGTCCAATTCAGAAAAAATAAAAAAAGGAACCGATTTAAGGTTCCTTTTTTATTTATGAATTTACGATCAGTAAACATTGTTTTAATTCTGGTTTTCCAATCGTGAAATTTAATAACCATTCTCTTAATTGCTCCATTTCGTATGGTAATAACGCTTTAATTGCTTTTTCTAATTCTTTGCAAAAAAGCATCGGATCGAAACTTACTCTTTCAAGCACTGATTTTGTGTAATCAAACATGATTTTCGACATAATAAATTAAGATTTTTAGGTTATCAAATATTATTAACTGCAGTAAAAGTACATTTTTAAAACAGACAACATAACAAATTAACGTTCTTTTTAGTATTTTATTTTACTTCAAAAAAAGTATCTCTTTTAAACTCTAAAATTTCTGTTTTTCTATTTTTTAGTTGCACGAAACATTTCTCTTTTCCCAGGAGGTCCTGCTAATTTCTCCACTGTAAAACCCACTTCTATCATACTCCTTTTAACAACTCCTCGCGCAGCATAAGTAACCAGTACACTATTGGGCTTAAGTGCGTTATACATTTTTTTAAAAATAGCTGTACTCCATAATTCAGGCTGAACCCGATAACCAAAAGCATCAAAATAGATCAAGTCAAATTTTTCAAAATCATCTATTTCTTTAAAAAATTGTTTCCTTTTAGTTAAAGTGAAATCATCCTTTAAAACAATCTTTTCTTCCCAATTACTTTCATGCATTTTTTTAAATACAGGACTTTCATTACTGGCATTCAGTTCATCAACATAATTCATCGATACCACTTCTTCTGCTGATATTGGATAGGCCTCCACTCCTACATAATCGATTGATTGATTCATTTTGGATGCTTCCAAAAAAGTAATAAATGCATTTAAACCCGTTCCAAAACCAATTTCTAAAATTGAAATTTGCTTGTTTTGAAATAAAGACAACCCATTTTTGATAAAAACATGCTGCGCTTCCTGAATTGCTCCGTGTTTAGAATGATAGCATTCATCCCATTCCTGTAAATAGATTGTTGTAGAACCGTCGAGTGTTTGGATTATTTCTCTTTTCAAAATTACAATTTGAGGTTATTCTTTATTTTATAGTTGTCCCAGATGGTCAAATTTAATCAAAACTAAAATGTAATAGTCTCAAAAAATCTATATTTTTTATAAATTTCATATAAATTGGCTCTATTTATTTCCATTTTTTAAAATATAAATAAATCACAGTTAAATGCTATAATTAATGGAATAATCATAAGTATTTCAGTGATTTTTATTTAATTTTGCAAACATTAAACTTCGTTTTGTAAAAAACAACGATTTTAATACTCTAGCATATCACTTATAAAAAATAAAAATAAACAATACCTTATTATGAGTACAACTCAAACTAGCAAAATTGAAATAATTAAAGCTCCTACTTCAAAGATAAATGAAGTAGATTTTGAAAACTTAAGCTTTGGTTCTGTTTTTACAGATCATTTATTCGAATGTGATTTTAAAAATGGTGAATGGCAAAAACCGGTCATTAAGCCTTATGCACCTTTTTTGTTAGACCCATCTACAAGAGTTTTTCATTATGGCCAAGCTATTTTTGAAGGAATGAAAGCATACAAAGATGACAATAATGACATTTGGCTTTTTAGACCTGATGAAAACTATAAACGTTTCAATACTTCAGCAGTAAGAATGGCTATGCCAGAAGTTCCTGAAGAAGTGTTTATGAATGGTTTAAATCAATTGTTACAATTAGATGAAGCGTGGGTAAAAAAAGGAAAAGGAAATTCCATGTACATTAGACCGTTTATGATTGCTACAGGTACTGGAGTAATTGCAAATCCGTCAGACGATTATAAATTCATGATTATTTTATCTCCTGTATCAGCTTATTATTCTGGTGATGTAAAAGTACTTATTGCGGAGCATTTTAGTAGAGCTGCCAATGGTGGAATTGGAGCTGCAAAAGCAGCTGGAAATTATGCTGCACAATTTTACCCTACTAACTTAGCTAATAAAGAAGGATTCCAACAAGTAATTTGGACTGATGATGCAACGCATACCAAATTAGAAGAAGCGGGTACAATGAATGTTTTTTTTAGAATCAATGACACTTTATTGACTGCTCCAGTTAGCGAAAGAATTCTTGATGGTGTAACTAGAAAAACCTTGATTGATTTAGCTAAAAGCGAAGGTGTAAATGTAGACGTTCGTCCAGTTTTAGTTTCTGAACTTGTTGAAGCTTCTAAAAACGGAACGTTAAAAGAAATTTTTGGAGCTGGAACAGCTGCAGTAGTTAGTCCTATTTCTGGATTCTCTTATCAAGATGTTTATTACGAATTACCAAAACTTGAAAATCCAGTAGCATTACAACTAAAAGATAAATTGACCAATATTCAAAATAAATTGGCTGAAGATACTTTTGGATGGACTGTTAAAGTATAAATTTCTAATTTTAGATTTATAAAAAAAGCGATTTTCATATTGAAAATCGCTTTTTTTTGTGCCTAACTGAATACTAAAAAACTAAATTTGGTAAAACATACCTTTGAATAATCTTTGTCAAAGTTTTGAACTTTGACAAAGATGTCAAAATCATAGAAAGCATTTTGAAACGAATACTATTTTAGTATTTTCGAAAAATCCGGTTTAAAATAATTAGGCCCTTTCATCACTTTTCCGTCTTCCCTATAAATAGGTTTCCCATCTTGGTCCAACTTACTCATATTACTGCGTTGAATTTCATCAAAAACTGCTTCTATTTTATGCTGCAAACCATGTTCAATAATAGTTCCGCATAGAATATACATCATATCGCCAAGCGCATCCGCAATTTCTATTAAATCATTATTTTGAACTGCTTCCAGATATTCTTCGTTTTCCTCTTTCATTAAATTATAACGAAGTGTATGTTTATTTTCACCTAAATCTGCTGTTGGAATTTCTTTGTGACCTATTTTAAATGCAGTATGAAATTCTTTAACGGAGTCTATTTGTTTTTGCATCTTTTTATTTTATTAAATGAAATGGCAAATTAGCAACTATTTCTAAACTATTAACTAAATTTGCCCGAAATAATTTAAACTATGTTTAGTCAGGGACAATTAATATTTGCAGGCTGTTTTTTTATTGCTTTTGTTATTGCAGCAATTTATTCCTACCGAAAAGATTTAGGAATACACAAAGAGTATTACAAGGGAAATTACAAAATATTAATAGGTTTCTTAATTTTTATTGGACTTCTGTTTATGATAAAAATATTTTTCAAACGTTAAGACCTTTATTTTTTGCAATAAAAAAATGCCCATTAAAAAAGTGGGCATTTTTTTTTTAGAAATTATACTTCTAATTTTCCAAAGGTAGAAACCCAAAGTTTTTAGAGTATTTCAACATTTGTTCTGCAAATGTTTTTGGTTGTTGTACTTCAATCGAAATAATTTTACCCGTTTTGTCTAATTTTGGAACCAATACTGGGTTTACAAACCCACTATAAGCAGCCGAAGCGAATTGCTTATTGCGCTCTAAAACTTCAGCATGCAGTTTTTGATCTACTTTCACACCATAATTTTCCACTAATGCTTTGCCTGCATTAAAATCTCCTTCTGATTTGATTCGTTGTACTTCTCTTAATAATTGTCCAAATAAGTCATGTAATTTTTCATAATCCGTAATATTGAAATACGTTTTTCCGTTACGAGTGATTTTCTCTATAACATTATCCTTTTGCCCTTTTTCAAAAACCCACGAACTCACCCACTGACGGTTTCTCATGTGTGCTTCTTCAATATTGGCACCCAATTCTAAACGCACTAACTGAGTCATCAATCCGTTTCTGATGTAACTATCATAAGACTCCATCCCAAGTTTTTTCCAATCATCTACTAAGCCTAATTCCTGTAATTTCGGGTTGTATAAATAATATAGTCCAACTAGATCTGCTCTACCCTCTTCAAGTGTCGAAGCATAACTTTTTAATGATTCCTTTGGAGTTCCTACACCAGGGTTGATTTGTCCTGAGGCATGCCCCACCACTTCATGTAAAGCAGTATGCATCTTATCTCCTATTTCACCATATTTTTTTGCCAATGCAATTTCTTGCTCATCATTTGCAAATTCCTCTAATTTTCCTTTTCCGGCAGCTTTCGCATACGAATCGATAATATTCCCTAAAGAAACTGATTTTGAACCATGTTCTGCACGAATCCAATCCGCATTTGGAAGATTTACTCCAATAGGCGTACTTGGTGAAGCATCCCCTGATTCACCTGCGACAATAACCGTTTTATAGGAAACTCCAACTACATTTTTCTTTTTATGCTCTGGCATCAGCGGAGAATTATCTTCAAACCATTGCGCGTTTTTAGAAACCACTTCCATTTTTGCCGACATATCAAAATCTTTTATCTGCACAATCCCTTCATAAGAACCTCTGTAACCTAATGGATCATTATATACTTCAATAAAACCATTGATGTAATCAATATTCCCTTCGGTTGCACGCAACCAAGCAATATTATAATCGTCCCAAGTTTTTAAACTTCCTGTTTTGTAATAACTGATCAACAATCCCAAAGCATCCGCTTGCTTTTTATTTTCAGCAACAGTTTTAGCTTTTTCTAACCAATAAACAATTTTATCAATTGCGGCTCCATACATACCGCCACTTTTCCAAACTTTTTCTGTTAATTGCCCTTTAGCATTCCGAATTAATTTAGAATTCAAACCATAAGAATAGGGTTTTTTAGGATCTGGACTTATTTTTTTAGCGTAGAAATCTTCCGCTTCTTTTAACGAAATTCCTTTGTCATAGAAGTTAATGGCTGAACCTTCCAACAACCCTTTAGATTCGTCAAGATTAACTCTTTTAGCATCGACATTATTAAATATAATGGCTTCAATCGTTGGTGATAAAGTTGTTTTTGTAGCTTTCAACAAACCGTTAAAATAGGCAACAGAAAATCCTGGCTTAATTTTATCACTGGAATAATGATGGTGAATTCCATTTGAAAACCAAACTCTTTTGAGGTATATTTCGAAATTTTTCCAGTCTCCAGATGTTTGATCACCTTTGTAATTTTTGTAAATATTTTCTAATGCTTTTCTGATTTTCAGGTTGTATTTATAATGTTGATCCCACATTATATCGCGTCCAGAAGTTCCGGCTTGTGTTAAATAATAAACTAATTTTTGTTCTTTCAACGTTAGATTTTCCCAACCTGGGATTTGATAACGCAGTACTTTAATGTCGGCGAATTGTTCTACAACATAATCAAAAGGAGCTTTCTCGGTGTTTTTTACTGCTGTGTTTTTTGTTACTTGCGCATTACAAATAACAGAAACCGCGAGAATCGTAAAAATTCCAGCAATTTTAAGTAATTTCATTATTAATATTATTTAGATGTTTAATAAATTATTATTCAACAAATATACATATTCTTTAAATAAATAATAAAACACGCCCCGACTATTGTTTCAGTTTTAAAATAAATAAATGTACTAATAATTCCGCTTTCCTGTCACTATTTTTTATTCAAGGTTAAATAAAATAGAAATTAAAATTCAAAATTGTTCCTATTATAGCGAACTCAAACACCAAGTTTTATAATTTTTTAATAGTTACTTTACAATATTAATTAAATTTCTAACTTTACAAGTCTAAACACCCGTATTATCATGAGGATTTTAAAATATATCTTTCTTTTACTATTACTTAGCTTAGTTGCATTATCCATTTTCATCGCTACACAAAAAGGAGATTTTACTGTCGAAAGGAGTAAAATCATAAATTCTCCAAAACCAGCAGTATTTAATTATGTAAATGATTTTAAAAATTGGGGCGAATTTGGTTCTTGGGCTGTTGAGAATCCTGAAATGAAAATAACTTATCCTCAAAACACGATTGGAAAAGGCGGATCTTATTCTTGGGAAGGAAAAGATGACAATGGTGATATGAAAACAATTTTTGTAAAAGAAAACGACAGTATTTCTCAAAAAATGAATTATAATGGAACTTTATCTGATGTTTTTTGGAGTTTTAAAGACACTGTTGGAGGTACAAAAGTAACTTGGAGAACAAAAGGAAAAATGAGTTTTCTTTTCAAAATTTATACTGCCTTTAATGGAGGTGTTGAAAAAATCATAGGCGGCATGTACGAAAAAAGCTTGGCCAACTTAGATAAAACCTTAGATTATGAAATAAATACCTATTCAGTAAAAGTAGATGGTTTGGTAAAAAAACCGGAAACGTTTTATTTACATCAAACTTTTACCAGTAAAATTGCTAACGTCTCTAAGAACTTTAAAATCGTTGTTCCAAAAATTATAGCTTTTTGTAAAAAAAACAACCTTCTAATTACAGGAAAGCCTTTTATAATTTATCACACTTATGACATTGTAAATGAACTCACTAAAATATCTATTTGTGTACCAATTAAAAATCAAATTTATACAAGTGAAGGAAGTGATCTTTATTCAGGAAAATTAGAAGCGTTTGAAGCCGTAAAAACGACTTTAACGGGTGATTATTCCCATAGAGATAAAGCTTTGGATAAAGCTACACAATACCTTAATACTAATCGTCTCGCACCTGACGCTACAATTTCGTATCTGGAAATTTATTCAATCAGCAAAAACGAAGTGAAAAACCCATCAAAATGGGTTACTGAAATTTATTATCCAATAAAACCAAAAGTGGAAGCAGTAAAAATTTACAAACCAGCAGTTATAAAAACTGATGAAGCGATAAAAACAGAACCCGCAGTAAATACTGTTCCAGTTACAAAAACAGAACCCATTACAAAAACTAAAGCTGTCGTAAAAACGAATCCTGTTGTAAAAACTAAACCGGTCTTAAAAGCAGAACCAATTGTAAAAAAAGCAACTCCTACAAAAAAAGAAGAAGACCAATCTGAATTTTAATATTTTTCCACTTCAGATTAAACCTATTTGATAAATCCCATTCTAACTGATAAATAATAGCTTTGCAAGAGGAAAAGGAATTCATTCAAAAACTATTGAACCCAAAAACGCAAAATGAAGCGTTTCAACAACTCTTGCAAGAGTATCAAAAACCGTTGTACAATCATATTCGTAATATAGTATTGAGTCATGATGATACTGATGATGTTTTGCAAAATACGTTTATAAAGGTATTTCAACATTTGAAAAACTTCAAAGGCGAGAGCAAACTTTTTTCTTGGATGTATCGTATTGCAACTAATGAAGCACTAACTTTTTTGAATCAAAAAGCAAAAACCAACGGTATTTCTTCTGAAACATTACAAAACAAAACCATAGATAATCTAAAAGCAGATGTTTTCTTTGATGGAAATGAAATTCAAATAAAACTGCAAAAAGCCATAACTTTTTTACCTGAAAAGCAACAATTAGTTTTCAAAATGAAATATTTTCAGGAATTGAAATATGAGGAAATCTCAGAGATTTTAGGAACATCCGTTGGTGCTTTGAAAGCATCCTATCATCATGCAGTCAAAAAAATTGAAGCATTTGTAACAACAAATTAAACCTTTTGTGTTTAATTAAGTCTAATGAACATTATGAAAGCATTTAAATTAGAAAACGAACCAAAAATTGAATCTGGATTTAAAACTCCAGACCATTATTTTGAAAATTTTTCAGCAAAAGTTTTACAACAATTGCCAAAAGAGGAACCAAAAGTAATTTCGATTTTTCAAAAAAATAAAATTGTAATTATGATGGTAGCGGCTATTTTAATACTTGCATTGATGGTTCCAATTCTAAATACGCATTCTACCAAAACAAAAGAATTAGATTCAGCCACTTTAGAAAATTATCTGACGGAACAATCTAATATGACACAATACGATTTGATCAGTGAATTACAACCTGAAGATATTAATAAAATGAAAACGACAGTAGTTCTGGAAGACAAGACTGTAGAAGATATATTAGCTACAAACTCTAATTTAGAGCATCTTATATTAGAATAAATATACATTTGAATTCTTTCTATTAAAATTGAATAAAAAAAATAAAAAAATGAACATTAAAAAATTTTTACCCGTACTCTTTTTACTATTATCCTTTAATTTTTACGCTCAAGGCGAAAGAATGAAAGAAAAAAAGGAACAAATTAAAGCGCTGAAAGTGGCTTTCTTGACTACTGAACTAGATTTGACTACAAGTGAAGCCGAAAAATTTTGGCCCCTCTATAACACATTTGATGATAAGCAATTTGAATTGAGACATCAAAAAATGAAAACTTTGATGAAAAGAATGGATGATGGAGGTTTAGATAAAATGACCGAAAAAGAAGCCAGTGCTTTTCTTGCTCAAATGGAAAGTAATGATGAAGAATTATTTCTTTTACGAAAAAAATTTACCGCAAATCTCAAAGGAGTTATTCCTGCGACTAAAATCATAAAACTAAGAAAATCCGAAGAAGATTTCAATAGAAAACTATTGCAACAATACCGCGACAAAGGTCCGAGAAGATAAAATTAAGATTTATTAATTCAATAAAACACCCTATTTAATGGTTCATGCTATTATTTAGGGTGTTTTATTTTTTAAAATTTACACGAACTATTTTGTTTTTTCCAGCAGCAATTGCAGTATGATTATCTAAAAAACGAATCGTAAAAAGACTGGAATCTAGCGCCATTTGCCTCCAAGATTTACCACTATCCGATGAGTAATACAATCCGGATGCACCTACTGAAACTAGTTCCTTTCCATTACTATCAGGAACATATTGCACGCAAGAAGCATAACCAAAACCTTGACTCTCGGCTTGAAGTTTCCATGTTTTACCTCCATCAGTTGTAGCTGCTTTATTCCCGAATTTTTGGTTAGGTAATTCATAATTCCCTCCAGCTATAAATCCAATTTTCGAATCGTAAAAATCAGCCGTAAAAATTCCAGTCATAGTTTTTCCTTGAACTATTGGTGTATTATATACTTTCCAAGTATTTGCTTTATCAGATGAATAAAAAACACTTGCTTTTTTTCCACCGGAAACAATCCAGGTTTTATTTCCTTTAATAACAATATTAGTATTGCTTGCCGCAAAAGCTGCTTCCCCATCAATTATTTTAGGCAACTTATCCGATGCAATTTTATTCCATGAATTTCCGCCGTCACGAGTAATTATAACTGAAAGACTATTCTCTATAGGATCACCGATGGCAATTCCTTCTTTATCATTCCAAAATTGCATACTATCATAAAATACTTTTTTATGATTTTCTTGATACACTAATCGTACTTCTGAACCGTCTTTGGCGATTTTATATAATAATGCAGGATTGGAAACGTTTAGAATAAAAACAGCCTCCGAAGTTTGCGCAATACTTCTGAATTCAAACTTTAAACTATCATTACTAATAATGCTTTCCTTTTTTTTATTTTGAGTCAAATCATAAAACCCAAATCTGGAATTATCCGCAGCATACCAAATTTTATTTGCATCAATCAAAATGGCCCTAATACTTATTTTATCTTGAAATAACGTATCGATTTTAACCGCTTTAAAACCCATGTTATTGTCATCGATACCAATATTACTAACTGTTTTACAAGACACAAACAAAACAAAACTCATTGAAATTAAAAAAAAACTTCTCATTTATATATAAATTTTAAAGGCTAATTTACAATTAAAAATATAAATACAAACTAGCCTCTTTATTTATTGGCACAGTAATTGGGTAATCAAAAAATATTAAACTTAATAGCATTAATCATGAAAACTAAACTACTCCTTTTAAGTCTATTGACTTCTGTTTTCGCCACACAAATAAATGCGCAGGATAGAACTACAGTAAATGCAATGAATACTGAAATTAGTGACAACTTAGATTTACGAGCTGTTGCATCCATTTTTGGAGATTCGAGAGATCTTCAGGATTTTGAAAGACGATTGAACGATCCAAAACTTCAAATATCAAATTTAGATTTGAATAACGATGATGAAGTTGATTATTTACGAGTAATAGAATCTGTAGAAAATAGAACCCACGTAATTATCATACAATCTGTTATCGATCAAGATGTATATCAAGATGTAGCCACAATCGATGTTGAGAAAGACAGATACAACAATGTTCATGTACAAGTTGTAGGAGATGTGTATATGTATGGTCAAAATTACATTTACGAGCCTGTGTATTACAACACTCCTCTTATTTATGCTTCATTTTGGGCTTCTAATTACCGCCCTTATTATTCAACATGGAATTGGGGTTATTATCCATCTTATTATTACACTTGGAACCCATTCCCTGTATTTAGATATAGAAACAACATCAACATTTGCTTGAATGTAAATAACAATTACAATTATGTAAACAATAGAAGAAGTAGCATAGCAATTGAGTTATATAGTTCCAGACGTTCCAATGGATATGAAAGACAACATCCAAATTATGCTTTTTCAAGAAGAAATGCACAAGTAACAAATCGTTATGAATTAGAGCAAAGAAGAGGGTCAAGAAATGATAATGGATATTCTCAAAACAGAACGAGTCCATCTAGAGATTATTCCCAAAACAGAACTAATCCTTATAGAGAATCCCCTTCACAAAGAATGGGACAACAAAGAGAAAGAGACTATTCTCAAAACAGAAATAATCCTTCAAGAGAAGGTACACCACAAAGAGACTATTCTCAAAACAGAGGGAATTCATCAAATGATGCCACTTCGCAAAGAGCGCAACAACAAAGAGATTATTCTCAAAACAGAGGGAATTCTTCAGGAGAAGCCGTTCCACAAAGAGCGCAACAACAAAGAGATTACTCTCAAAACAGAGGAAATTCTTCTGGAGAAACCGTTCCACAAAGAGCGCAACAACAAAGAGATTATTCTCAAAATAGAGGGAACTATTCTGGAGAAGCCGCTCCACAAAGAGCGCAACAACAAAGAGATTATTCTCAAAACAGAGGTAACTCTTCTGGAGAAGACGTTCCACAAAGAGCGCAACAACAAAGAGATTATTCTCAAAATAGAGGGAATTCAGCTCCACAAGCAGCACCGCAAAGAATGGAACAACAAAGAATGGAACAACAAAGAGGTAATTCTTCAAGAGAAGCAGCTCCACAAAGAATGGAACAACAAAGAGGAAATTCTTCATCAAGAAATGACAACAGAAGATCTTAAAACTCACTATTGTCTAGTCCTGAAAAAACGATACAGGATTAATAAAAAATAAAAGTACAATTTTTAAACAGTAGTAAGCTCCGGTTTACTACTGTTTTTTGTTTTATAGGTTCTCATTTTAATT